>CADCLV010000028.1 GCA_902802325.1 Oscillospiraceae bacterium
CCCGTTCCGGGAAGCCATGCCGTTTTTCTTTCGTGGTCCAAAATAACATATGCACCTCCGGCGGGAAGTAAAGGATCAGAGTTCCTTTTCCATCATAAAGTCATCGCAGATGAAACCAGATCCGATATCGGTCTTCTTTTCTTCCATTATACGGAATCCCCGGCGCAAATATACCCGAAGCGGTATATAATTTCTTTTATTCACATAAAGACGCAGTTTCTTCTTTCCCAGTTCTTTTGCCACGGACTCAGCCTTTTCAAACAAAGGGATGCTCTTTCCCTGGCCCCGGAAAGGCTTCATCAGATAGAGTTTACTTAAAAGCAGTGCGTCATCTTCTTCCGGTACCACGCCCATATATCCGATCGGCGTGTCACCCAGGATCAGAAGGAAATACTGATAGTGGTCATCTGTGATCGCCTTATCGATGGCGGGCATACTCTGGTCTTCGGGAAATGCTCATTCCAGATGATCTGCGCCAGAGACACCACCGCCATTTTTCTCGTGGGTGACGTAACCGGAAGAACTTTGACTTCCGATAATTGGGAGATGATCTTCGGGATCTCCTTTAAAGATTTTACGACCACATCCGCGGCTTCCACATTCTGGCCGCCGGAAGTGGGATTATCGTATCCGATGGTATACATTCCGGCCATGCGTCCGGCCTGCACGCCTGCCGTAGAATCTTCAATGACCAGACATCTTTCCGGATCGATATCCAGACGGGTCGCCGCCAGAAGATAAATATCCGGCATCGGTTTTCCGTTTTCCACTTCCGATCCGCTGGCAAACACTTCCACATGCGGCCATAAGTTTAAGTGATCGAATACGGCTTCCACAAAGTCCTGCCGGGACGAGGAAGCCACAGCGATCCGAATTCCTTTTTCATGGCAGAAATCCAGAAGTTCCGTAAGTCCCTCGGAACGCTCCAGTCCCGAGTCCTTGATGCCGGCCACATTCTTTTTCCACTGAAGTTCGATAAGATCATCCACCGAAGCCGGAATATCGTACTTCGCTTTCATGGCCGTCCACATATCCCGGGGATTTCGTCCCACAAAAGGACGGATCGCCTCATAGGCGCCCTTGGCGCCGTAGCTTTCCAGAATGGATGTGGTGGTCTGGTCGTGGAAAGGCTCGCTATCCAGGAGCACGCCGTCCATATCGAAAATCACTGCAGAAATCATGATGCTTCTCCTTATGACTCCATCATGTCGATGCCGGTCTCTTCGTTGGGGTAGTTCCCGGTAAAGCAGGCATCGCAGAAGGAATGAGTGGTATCGCCGATAAGATCTCCGAGAGAATCCACTTCCAGGTAGCCGAGAGAATCGGCGCCCAGGATCTCACAGATCTCCGGGATCGTGTGCTGGCAGGCGATCAGCATATCGCAGCTGGGCACATCCGTGCCGTAGTAGCACGGGGAAATAAACGGCGGAGAACTGATCCGTACATGGACTTCGGTCGCTCCGGCTTCCCGAAGCATCCGGACGATCTTCGCCATAGTGGTACCACGGACAATGGAGTCGTCGATGAGTACCACGCGTTTGCCTTTGACCGCCGGAGAAACCGGATTGAGCTTGATCCGCACCGCTTCCGCCCGCTGGTCCTGGGCAGGTTTAATAAATGTTCTGCCCACATAGGTGTTTTTCATGAAGCCGCGGACACAGGGAATGCCGGATGCTTCCGCATAACCGTTGGCCGCATCAAGACCGGATTCCGGAACTCCGATGACCACATCCGCTTCCACCGGATGCTGGCTGGCAAGAAGGCGTCCTGCCTGAAGCCGGGCCTCGTAAACGCTTTTACCGTCAATGAAGCTGTCGGGTCTTGCAAAGTAGATATATTCGAAAATGCACATTTTGCAGATACCGCGGCAATGGGTCCTTATGCTTCGGATTCCCTTATCATTGCAGACGATGATCTCTCCGGGTTCCACATCCCGCTCGAACTTGGCGCCGACCGCATCCAGTGCACAGGTTTCGGAGGCAAAAACAACGGAATCCCCGATTCTACCCATGCAAAGGGGCTTAAATCCATAAGGGTCACGGGCTGCGATCAGTTTTTTCGGACTCATGACCAGAAGCGCATAGCCGCCCTGGATCTTTTCCATGGTCTTTTCTACTGCTTCTTCTACAGACGGAGTCTGAGTCCGCTCTTTTGCAACCAGATACGCGATGATCTCCGAATCGACAGTTGTCTGGAAGAAGGCGCCCTGGGCTTCCAGTTCTTTTCTTAAGGTGATGGCATTGGTGAGGTTGCCGTTATGGGCAAGAGACAGGGTACCTTTGACGTACTGGGTGACCAGCGGCTGGGTATTACTTAAGACGCTGGCTCCGGTTGTGGAATAGCGCACATGTCCGATGGCGATGGTGCCTTCCAGCGCATCCAGTGTCTGATGGGTAAAGACTTCATTCACAAGTCCCATGTTCTTATGGCAGCGGATCCAGCCATCGTTATTGATCGCGATTCCGCAGCTTTCCTGGCCACGATGCTGCAGAGCAAAAAGGCCGTAGTACACCAGTGGCGCAATTTTCAGTTCATTTCGGTCATAAATACCGAAAACACCGCATTCTTCATGACGGGTACCCATCATGCAACATCACCTGCTTTCTATTTACGTCAACATTTTAGAAGATACGCTATTTTACTGTCAATGCGATATACTGATAAGAAATGAATGGAAAGGAACCTCTTTTTCGTGGATTCTGGTAAATCGGTTTTCTCCTCCTACGATCACTGCACACTCTGCCCGAGAAACTGCGGCGCAAAACGAAGCGCCGGGAAGATCGGGTTTTGCGGTATGGAATCGGAACTCCGCCTTTCCCGGGTCGGTCTTCACATGTGGGAAGAGCCCTGTCTTTCCGGAGACAAAGGTTCCGGCACCATCTTCTTTACCGGCTGCAGCCTGGGGTGTATCTTCTGTCAGAATCACGATATTTCCCGAAGATCCCCCAAAAACTCTTCCTCTGTTCCTTATTTCCGTCCCGGAAAAGTCTATTCACTGGAAGCTTTTTCCGATGCCATGCTGGATCTTCAGGAGCAGGGAGCGCATAACATCAACTTCGTTACCGGAAGTCACTATGTCCCGCACATTATCGAAGGCGTCCGTCTGGCAAGAAGTAAAGGCCTTTCGATCCCGACCCTCTATAACTGCGGCGGCTACGAATCCGTCGAGACGATCCGTGCTCTTTCCGGCACGATCGATATCTATTTACCGGATATGAAATTCTTTTCTCCGAAGATCAGTCTGAAATATGCGGGCGCCAAAGACTACTTTTCCCGTGCCAAAGAAGCACTTAACGAGATGGTCCGGCAGGTCCCGGATCAGATCTTCGATGAAAACGGGATCATGCAAAAGGGTGTGATCGTCCGCCATCTGATGCTTCCGGGACTTCTTTTTGACACCAAGCATATTCTGGACTATCTTTGCGAGACCTATGGAAATCAAATCACCATCAGTCTCATGAATCAGTACACGCCCATGCCCGGTGTTCCGGAAGAACTTCAATCGCCTCTTTCTGCGAAACACTATGATTCCATGGTCAACTATCTGACGATCCTCGGGCAGGAAAATGCCTTTACTCAGGAAGGCGGCACCGTCAGTGAAAGTTTCATACCGGACTTTGAATAAAGCAAGATTTGTTTCCTATTCTCGACCTTTTCCGCAAGATTTGCTATACTCGAAGCAGGGCACGTGCCATTTCATCCTTCTGAGGTTTGAAAAAAGGCGCCCGTCGAAAGGATCCGCCACATGAACGATGAACTCATTCACAATCCCGAACCTTCTTCCGGCTACGAATACGATGAAACGACCCCGATCATCTATAACCAGCCGGTCAAGCAGTTCAGTAAGAGAGTCCTTCACGGCGAAGATGAAGATATTGAATTTGTTCCGGATACCCGCATGCGTATCTGGTACAACAATCAATATAAGAGTTATGCGCCCCACAGACACGATGCCCTGGAGATCTGTATCCCTATCGAAAATGAATACAAATATATAGTGGGCAGTAAGTCCTATACTCTGGTTCCGGGAGATATTCTGTTTATCCCGCCGGGAACGCTTCATGAGATCGAATGCGAAAACGAAGGATGCCGCTTCATCTACCTGTTCATTATCCGTTTCATGGAGGAGCTTCATGACTTCACTTACCTCTCGGAGTTCTTTAAAGAGCCGCGTCTGGTAAATGAATCCACTTATCCGTCGATCTACGGAAAGATCTACGAGATCTTTATGGGGATCAATGACAACTATTTTCTCTATGAAAATATGGTACTGGAGATGCCGATCTACTCCCGTCTCATGAACATCTTCAGTCTCCTCGTGACTGCAAATCCGCAGTTCAACCCGATCCGGCTGGAGGACAGTAAGAGCAAGAGTAAATATGTAAAGTTCAAATCTCTCATTAACCATATCAATGCGCACTTCATGGATGAGCTTTCCCTGGAATGGGCGGCGGACTATGTCGGTTTTTCCAAATTTCACTTTTCCCGTCTTTTTAAGGAATACACGGATGTCACTTTCTACGATTTCCTTTTGCACCGCCGCATGCAGGCAGCCAAGGTTCTTCTTACCGATACCGATAAATCCATAACAGAGATCGCCTTCCAGTCCGGCTTCAATAACCTGACCAGCTTCACCAGAAGCTTTAAAAATATGACCGGTCATACGCCATCGGATTATCGTCTTTTGAGACAAAAAGATCGGCCTATGGCTGAGGAAGAATAGTCTCATTACGTCAAATTGCATCAGTATTTTCCTGATTGATAAATTCATGTCTGCTGGCGCGTCTACAAATGTTTAGATATAGACGTGCTGGCAAACAAATCGTGTTATTGTCAGCACTTGTGTCTACTGTTGATTGAATATAGACGTGTCGGCAGACAAATCGTGTTATTGTCAGCGCTTGTGTCTACTGTTGATTGAATATAGACGCGTCGGCAGACAAACAGGAGTTTTCTGTATCTGCAAAGCAGACAAATAAAAGAGGGGCTGCCTCAATGTGATATACATTGAGACAACCCCTTGTTTGTTTTTGCATAGTTTCCGCAATCCCGGAAACTTTTCGGCTTGGGATCAACCCTTTACAGAACCGAGTGCAATACCACTTACGATGTACTTGGAAAGTAACAGGTAAGCAACGATCAACGGGAGAGCTGTGATGGACAGACCGAGATAGATACAACCATACTCACGTCTGTAAATATCACCATTCAGCAAGGCTACCATGATCGGCATTGTGTAGTTCTTCTGCTTGTTGAAAAGGATCAACGGCAGGAAGTAGTTGTTCCAGGAACCTACGAAAGTAAAGATTGCCTGGGTCGCCATAGCCGGCTTCATGATCGGAAGAACGATCGTGTTGAAGGTACGGAACTCGCCGGCACCATCGATACGGGCGGATTCCACGATCTCCATTGATAGCGCACCTTCCAGATACTGTTTCATAAAGAATACAGTCATTGGAGCAGCCATCGCAGGCAGGATCAGCATCAGCTTATTATCGGTAAGATGGAGCTGATAGCAGGTACGGTAGAAACCGATAAGGGTTACGGTACCCGGCAGGGTCATGATACCAATGATCAAGCCGAAGAACACCTTCTTGAGCTTCCAGTCATATGCATGGATTGAATATGCAGTCAAACTGGAGAAGTAGATCGAAAGAACAGTTACCGAGATCGAGATGATCAGGGAGTTCTTAAGACCTGTCTTTACATCAAAGGTCTTCAGTTTCTTCAAAATATCAAGGTTCTTCTTCAGATTCTTACCAGGGATCAAACTGATAGAGTTGCTCTGGATAGCTTCTGTAGATCTTGTGGAGTTGATCAGCATACAGATGAACGGCCACAAGCTTAAGAGCGCCAAGAACGTACAAACAATGTAAATAATTGTCAGAAAGACGATCGAGTCTCTCTTTCTGGACTTCAGTGCAACCTGACTGTCCTTCTTGTTCTTATCGGAGCGCATTACTTCATCATTCGTTGCCATAGTGTCGCTTACGCTCCTTTCTGTTCAAGCTTAGCCTTCTTCATAGCTTGCTTCTTCAACTTCGCCATCTTCGCAGCATCCTTATCTCTCATGATAAAGAAGAGAGTTGCGGAGCAGACGATAACGATTAAGAACAAGATAACCGAAGCGGCCGCGGACCGATTGTACTTATACGGCTTTTTGAAAGCCGTGTTATAGATGTAGATCGCGATCGTAGTTGTTGCGTTATCCGGTCCACCGGAAGCCAGCAACTGCGGAATATCGAACATCGACAGACCACCGATCAAGCTGGTAACGAGGGTGAACAACATGATAGGACGAACACTCGGGAGCGTGATATACCAGAACTTCTTCCATCTGGATGCACCGTCGATTTCAGCAGCTTCGAAAATCTCAGGATTAATACCGATGACTGCGGCAATCAAGGTGATCATAGTGGAACCGTACCACTGCCAGCACTGGATGAACTCTACGATCATTCGTGTCGGACGCTTATTCAGCAAGAAGTAATAAGGTTCCTTAATAATATGCAAATGCATCAAAAGATCATTGACCGGGCCCTTCGGGTAGCTGAACAATGTATTGTACAGAATAGCTACTGTAGCTGCGGTAATGATGTTCGGCAGATAGAATACAACTTTGTAGAAACCCTGGCCCTTAACCTTTACACGGTTATCAGTAAACCAGGCAGAGAGCAGGAGGGCAAGACCCAACTGCGGAAGGAAGTTTACTATCCAAATTCTACATGTAGTAATCAAAGCTTCCAGGAAATAACTCTTTGCGCCGGAGCTTCTTCTCTTGAACAAGTATTTAAAGTTCGCAAGCGGATCCTTTAAGAACTTGAGCTTCGGAGGGATAGCACCCTCGTGGTTGGTGAAACCAATCACAAGCGTATAAGCTACTGGATATAACGTAAAAACTAGGAATGTAAGAAAAAAGGGAATAGCAAACAGGTATCCAAATTTTGAGTAGTTAACAAGCTTTTTCTGCTTCAAAATATTTACACCACCGTTCACTTTTTACAAAAAAGAAAGGGGCGGGCGAAATCACTTTCGTCCGCCCCCAATTCTTAATCTACTTTGGATTCAACCAAAAACTCAGGAGAGGATCAAACCTCGATATCCTTAGCCTCAGCTGTATCGTTGAACTTGTCCATCAGTTCGTCCTTGGTGATCTTACCATGAGCGTACTGGTTAACGAGATCCTGGAATGTACCGTTCAGGTCAGCATCGTATTCGCACTTGCACTTAGCAGAAGCGAAAGATGTAGCCTTAACGAAGATGTCGAACGGGTTCTGGCCGCCGAGGAACTCCATGTCACCCTTAGCAGTAGCCATTACCTTACCGGAGGAAACAGTATCCTTCGCAGAAGCGATACCGCTTGTACCGTTAGCCCAACCATTCTGCAGACCGTTCTCAGAAGCATCCAGGGTTACCCACTCGATGAACTTAGAAACGAATTCCTTCTTGTCAGCGTTGTCCAGAACCTGCTTGTTAGCCAGCAGCCAGGAACCGCCCCACCAGAAACCTACCGGAGGTGTGCATACGCGCCAGTCGCCGTAAGCGTCTGTGCCTTCGCACTGACCAGCCATTACGTAGTTGATCAGCCATGCAGGTCCAAAGTAAGCGAATACCTTCTTGTCGCCTTCACCACGCATGTCAGCGTTCCAAGCCGGCTGCCAAGCTGTTGTATCGTTGGTGTAACCACCATCGATCAGCTTCTTAGCCATTTCGATGTAAGCTTCTCTCTGCGGGTCAATGTTCAGCTTGCCGTCAACAACCCAAGGTGTCTGGGAAGCCTTCTCAGAAACGTTCCAGATGTCACCGAGACCGGAAACAACAGCTACGTTAGCAGCCTTCAGCTTATCAGCAGCCTCCCAGAACTTATCCCAGTTCTGAGAACCAGCACCAAAAGCTTCCTCGATAGCAGCCGGATCATCAGAACCGAATACTTCCTTAGCGATGGAAGCTCTGTAGATCATAGCACCACCTGTGCACTGATAGCAGAGAGCCTGAACCTTACCGTCAGCGTTAGTACCGAGCTCTACTGTGTAACCAGCGATCTCAGCGTCCTTGATCTTTCCATCAACGTTGTCGATGAAATCAGCGTACGGAGCAGCAAAGCTAGCGAAATCACCAGTTGTGTAAGGCAGAATGTAGTCAGCCTCAGCAACGTAGAGATCCGGAGCGGTGTCGCCACCAGCTGTCAGAGCAGCGTTCAGCTTTGTCTCATAGCCCTGGCCATCGTTGTTGCAGTACATAGCATCGATCTTGTACTTAGCCTTGAGGTCCGGGTTCTTCTCCAAGAAAGCACCGAGCATGTTCGGAACTTCGTTGGACATAGCGTATACCTTAATTACGATGTCACCTTCACCGAAAGAAAGAGCGTGCTCTTCATCAGTAGCAGCTGTGGTCTCGCCACCCTCTTCAGCGGATGTCTCGCCACTCTCTTCAGCGGATGTCTCGCCACCTTCTGCAGATGTCTCGCCACCCTCGGAAGCAGTTGTTGTTGTTTCGCCACCGTTGCTAGCTGCTGTTGTAGTTGTCTCGTCCTTCTTGTCGGAGCAACCAGTCATCAGACCAGCACACATCGCAAAGCAAAGTACACTTGCAATTACTTTTTTCATATCGTCCTCCTGATATTTGTAGATTTTTGACGAAAACTTCGCCCGTTTTTTGTAACTACAAGTACATAATAACCATTGACCCCGCTTCTTTCTTTACAAAAATTGCGGATTCCCATATATAAACACGACGTTTTTTGCTATTTGATGAGCGAAACGTTTCGCTCTTTTTCTTTATTCACTTTGTTGGTATAATCTTTTGAAGTGGTCATCTGTTTGATGAAATATGCCTAAAGAGGTACATATATGAACGAGATTTTCCGATACGAAAACCCGGCGATGCGGTTCCTTTCCAATATGTTTAATATCTTCTGGGTAAACCTTCTGTTTATCTTTACCTGCATTCCGATCATTACCATTGGTCCTTCCCTCTGTGCACTTTACAAAGTCTGTCTGAAAATCGTCAGCGGCGATGAGATCCTGGTATATAAAGTATACTTTGAGGAATTTAAGAGCAGCTTCAAAAAGGGCACGATCCTCTGGATCATGATCGTCGGCCTTCTCGCCTTCTTCAGTATGGAACTGTATTATATATATTTCCGACCTGACGTAATCAGTGAGAAGCTTTCTTTCCTTCAGTATCCTGTCTGGGTCATGATCTTTCTTGTGGTGCAGGTCTTCCTTTATGGCTTTGCGCTTCTGGCGACTTTTGAAAATACTCTCATCAAGACGATCAAGAATGCCATCCTATTAAGTATCAAGAATTTCATGATCACGATCATGCTGATTGCGATCTGGCTTTTCACTCCTCTTCTTGCCAATACACTTCCGGACTTCGCCTATGGTCTTTTGGGATTCGAGGTCTTCTTTAACCTGGCTCTCCGTGTCCTGTTCTGTTCTTTGTTCCTGCACAAGGCATTCGGCCTGACCAAGATCAAGACAAACCGGGATGGTACAGTCAGCGAACTGGCATATGAGGATGTAGTGGAAGTTCTTCCTGAAGCAGAAGAAAAGCACGAGACCGAATCGGACAAAGTGGCTTTGCCGGAGAAAGAAAAGGCTGAAGTGAATGATAAAGATATTGTTGAAGATAATGCTGATGCTTCAAATGCACCTGAATCCGTCCCGGATGACTATGAACCGGACGAAGACGATCTTCTCCTTATGGAAGTCACGGAAGAGGAAATGCGCGAACTGGAAAAGGAGGAAGATCCGGAGCAGGATTCAGACGATTGACCATTTCACATATAAGCGAAACGAAATATCACGAGAAGAAGAGATACTCCAAAATGAGCTTCTCTTCTTCTTTTTTGTCTGTAAATGCGGACAGGAACAGATAGTGCTTCTCTTCGGAGTCATGGTAGGCGGGTTCAAAGAATTCCATACCCGACACATTAATAGCTACCGGAACATGGGCTTCACTTTCGAAATCCAGATAATAAAGCACACCCCGCTCTTCCAGTTCCGCGATCTGGGATGCATCAAGCACCTTTCGAAGATCCTTCACTCCGTTCTCACCATATTCCTGGATCATTCTGGCATTGGTGATCACGATATCCGTGACCCCGCCGGTGATCTTGGCTGTCAGTTTCTGGTTACTGGCGATCATCTCCTGGCTGACATTGATAGAGTCCTCATTTGTCGGCGCAAAATAGGTCGCTTCCAAAACGATCTCTTTTCCCACCTTCTCCGAATAGGGCGTAAAAAGAGTTTCCACATTCTGATAGTCACAGTTGACCATGGAGATATTGAGGTAGGCTTTTTTCGATCCTTCCAGATAACTTCGGATCAAAGACGTGGCCGCTATGATCACAAGAACCGGAACGATCACCCACCATTTGTAGTATGTCCAAAGATGAATGGCGGCCCCTTTGACTCCCATTTCCCGAAGATTCAGTTTTTTCTTCTCCAAACTCGGATCCGGCATAGCACATTCCTCTTTCCTTTTTCTTTGGCAAAACCACTGGAGGTCTTTTTGACCTATGGGCTATGATAGCAGAAATCCTTTTTTCCTGCAAAGCAGACT
This sequence comes from Oscillospiraceae bacterium, assembly GCA_902802325.1. Taxonomy (GTDB): domain Bacteria; phylum Bacillota; class Clostridia; order Saccharofermentanales; family Saccharofermentanaceae; genus Scatonaster. The sequence continues at coordinate 10,570 of CADCLV010000028.1, forward strand.
CTTTGTATCTTTGTTTAAGTGAAAAGTATCACATCATTCGAAAAAACGGGTCATTTTTCGAAACCGATTTCAGAACGCCTATATATTATGTATAAATATATAAAATATTATTCCTATTAAGGGGCGTTTTTGATGCCGTTTTCAGATGAAAATGAGTAAAAAAAGAAGATCCGTCCAAAATGGATGGATCCTTGATTTTGTCAAAATGAAGCAAAGATGTTTTACATGTCGCTTTATAAAAAAACGTATTACTTCACAAATAAGTGAAGTAATACGTTTTGAAAAGAGTCTTTCGCATTTTACTGAAAAGGCCCCTCAAAAAGGATCAGAAAGCGCGGAAACGCTGGTATCTTGTTTCCGGCAGGGTGGCAGCGTCACACTCCATATGCTTACAAAGGAAGCGCTTGATGACACGCTCGAGATAGTCGCAGGTACGACCGAAATTCTCTTTATTGAGGTCTTCTTTCGGTTCCGGAATGATGCCGTCGATGATCTTCATCTTCAGAAGATATTCGGACGAAAGCTTCATTTCTTCGGATGCCTGAGGAGCCAAAGATGCGTCTTTCCAGAGGATGCTGGCATAACCTTCCGGCGAAAGGATCGCGTAGATGGCATTTTCCATCATCCAGACTTCATCTGCCACGGCCATCGCCAGTGCTCCGCCGGAACCGCCTTCGCCGATGACGACGGAGAACACGGGTGTCTTTAAAGCAGACATCTCATAGAGATTATTGGCAATCGCCTGAGCCTGGCCTCTTTCCTCCGCTTCGATCCCGCAGTAGGCACCGGGAGTATCGACGAAAAGAAGGACCGGACGATGGAACTTTTCCGCCTGCTTCATGAGACGCAGTGCTTTTCGATAGCCTTCCGGAGAGGGCATACCGAAGTTTCTGGAAATATTCTCCGAAGTGGATTTTCCTTTGGCTTCCGCAATGACTGTCACGTTCACTCCGTGGAAAGTGGCCAGTCCGCCGATGATCGCCTTATCATCGCCGAAATTTCTGTCTCCGTGGAGTTCAAAGAAATCCGGGAACAGACGCTCGATATAATCGGATGCGATCGGACGCTCTTTCTGACGGGAAAGGCAGACTTTCTCCCAGGCCGTTCTTCTGGCATTTTTTGTCGCATGGGAACGGGGCTTTTCCGGGGGATTGAACTTCGGCACGTCGTTGCCTTCGTGTCTTCTCAGAAGGTTCTCCAATGTATCCTTCATATCCCGGCGGTCAACGATAGCATCCACGAAACCGTGGTGTACCAGGAATTCGGAGCGCTGAAAGCCCTCCGGCAGTTCCTGACCGATGGTCTGGGAAATGACTCGCGGACCGGCAAAGCCGATAAGCGCATCCGGTTCCGCCAGAATGATATCTCCCAGCATGGCAAAGCTTGCCGACACACCGCCGGTGGTCGGATCTGTCAGAACGGATATATAAAGAAGACCCGCGTCACTGTGCCGTTTCAAGGCTGCGGAAGTCTTGGCCATCTGCATCAGAGAGACGATACCTTCCTGCATGCGGGCACCGCCGGAGCAGGTAAAAATGATGACCGGCACACGAAGTTCGGTGGCCCGTTCCACAGCACGGGTGATCTTCTCACCTACGATCTTTCCCATGGAGGCCATCATGAAAGAACTGTCCATGATGCCCAGTACTGCGTCCTGTCCGCCGATTTTGCAGCGGCCGGTGACGACAGCCTCGTTAAGGGAAGTCTTAGCCTGAAGTTTTTTCAGTTTCTCTTCATAGCCCGGGGTATCCAGAGGATTGGCAAAGCCGATATCCGTCTCCCATTCTTCGAAGGAACCTTCATCGCAGATCTCCCTGACGCGTTCTTTTGCGGACACGCGGGTATGGTGGGAGCACTCCGGGCACACACCCATATTCCGGATCAGGTCTTCGGTAAAAATCGTCTTGCTGCAGTGCGGGCAGCGCATGATGATGCCCTGCGGCGCCGACGGTTTTTTCACCTGGCCATCTTCGATTCCGGCCAGGGCCGCCTCTTCGCCTTCGCGCAGACGGGCTGCCGCCTCATCCATGGAGAGCTCTTTGGCTCCGGACGCCGGCGGGGCATCGAAATTCGTCTTTTTAAATAGATACCGCAGTTCCATATCTTACCTCTTACTTCTTCTTCGTCGTCTTTCTCTTTTTGGCCGGAGCCGCTTTCTTCTGGGGCTCCTTTTCTCCTTTGACGCGGTCGATAAAATCGATATCGGTCTTGCCGGACAGGAAATCCGGGTGGTTGATCAGTTCATACAGATAATCCACATTGGTCTTGATTCCGGTGATGATGACTTCGCCGAGCGCCGTCTGCATCTTTCTGATGGCTTCTGCCCGGGAAGGGGCATACACGCTGAGTTTTGCCAGCATGGAATCGTAGTACGGCGGGATCTCAAGGCCTGTAAAAATCGCAGAATCGATCCGGACGCCGGGGCCTCCGGGCAGATACATTCCGGTGATCTTTCCGGGGCAGGGACGGAATTTCTTTTCCGGATCCTCCGCATTGATACGGCACTCGATGGAGTGGCCGGAAAGCTTCACGTCATCCTGGGCAAACCACAGCCGCTCGCCGGAAGCGATGCGGATCTGGGCTTTGATCAGATCGATGCCGGTGACCCATTCCGTGATGGGATGTTCCACCTGGATACGGGTATTCATTTCCATGAAATAGTAGTTGCCGTTGGGCTCCAAAAGGAACTCGACTGTACCTGCATTTTCGTAATGCACGGCCTTGGCGGCTTTTACCGCGCTTTGGCAGATCCTCTCCCGCAATTCCGGAGAAAGGGACTCGCAAAGAGTCTCTTCGATGATCTTCTGGTGATTTCTCTGAATACTGCAGTCACGTTCACCGAGATGGACGACATTTCCGAATTTATCTGCCAGGATCTGTACCTCGATATGTTTCGGGTGTTCGATGTAATGCTCGATATACATGGATCCGTCGCCAAATGCACCTCGCGCCTCAGCCTGGGCGGTAAAGAATGCCTGCTCGAAACCTTCTTCACTTTTGGCCACACGCATGCCCTTTCCGCCACCGCCAAGAGACGCCTTGATGATGACCGGATAGCCGGCACGAAGGGCCAGTTCCCGGCCGGTCTTTACGTCCGTGACGGCCTTGGCAGAACCCGGGATCGTCGGTACATCTGCTTCCTGCATGGTCTTTTTGGCCTGGGCTTTATTGCCGGCAGCCGCGATCATACGGGAATCCGGACCAATAAAAGTGATGTTGCATTTTTCACAGATCTGGACGAAACGGCTGTCCTCGGAAAGGAAGCCGAAGCCCGGATGAATAGCATCAGCGCCGCTTACCAGCGTGGCGCTGATGATGCGGCTGATGTCCAGGTAGCTTTCATTGGAAGGAGCGGCACCGATGCAGATGGTCTCATCCGCCAGCTGCGCATGCAGTGCATTTCGATCCGCTTCGGAACAAACCGCAACGGTGGCAATCCCCATCTCGCGGCAGGCCCGGATGATGCGCACGGCGATCTCACCGCGGTTGGCGATCAGTACTTTCCGGATCATGCCTGCTCCTCGCTTTCCGTTTCTTTATTCGGCAGGATGGCGAACTTGATGATGCAGTCGCAGGCGATCTCGTCGCCGACGGATGCCACGCCATGTCCCATGCCTACCGGACCGCGAAGTGCCGTGATCTCGGTCTTCAGAGTGAGCACATCGCCGGGAACTACCGGGCGCTTGAATTTGCATTTATCGATACCGGCGAAAACCGCGATCCTGCCTTTGAATTCTTCCTTACAAAGGATCGCCACCGCGCCGGTCTGAGCCAAAGCTTCCACCTGCAGGACCCCCGGCATAATGGGCATTTCCGGGAAATGGCCCTGGAAATACGGTTCATCGTAGGTGATGCATTTTCTGCCGATGGCATATTCGCCTTCCTTAAAATCCTCGATGGCATCCACCAGAAGGAAGGGAGAGCGGTGTGGCAGGATATTCATGATTTCTTTCGTTGTCAGTGACTTTGCCATAGTACTTCCTCCCCATTACTTACTGATGCGGAACAGGACCTGGCCGTATTCGACCTTGCCTTCGTTTTCCACCAGGATCTCTTCGACGACACCGTCAAAATCACTTTCGATCTCGTTCATCATCTTCATTGCTTCGATAATACCCAGGACCTGGCCCTTTTTGACCTTGTCACCAATGCTGACGAAGGGCTTTTCACCGGCGGCCGGTGCTCTGTAGAAGACACCTACCAGCGGGGAGACGATCTCCTGGATGTTCTCTTTCTTCTCTTCTGATGAAGGTGTGGACGGAGCCTGCTCAACTCCGGTCGCCACAGACTGGGCTACAGCCGGAGCGCTTACGCAGATCGGAGATTCAGCAAGGTCTCCTGCGTTGACATATACAGCGGAAGCGCTTTTTCTGCCGCTTAAGGAAAGACGGGTATCCCCCTGGGAAAACTCGAAGTTTTCTAAGTCCGAATCGGATACGGCTTTGATGATGGAGATCACGTCTTCAACGGACATATTTCCGGAAATGTTTTTATTATCAGTCGCCATTTTCATTACTCCTCGAATTTCTTCATGATGATGGATGCGTTGTGGCCGCCAAAGCCCAGAGAGTTACTCATGGCATAGCGGACTTCCTGCTCGTAGGACTTTCCGAAGCAGTAGTTGAGATCCATCTCTTCTTCGGTTTCAGAAGAACCCATGGTCTGGTGGATAAAGCCTTCCTGGCAGGACTTGGCCAGCACGATGGCTTCCACGGCACCGGCGGCACCCAGAAGGTGACCGGTCATGGATTTGGTGGAATTGATCTTCACGTTATACGCGGCCTCGCCCAGCGCGGTCTTAATGGCGCGGGTCTCAAAAAGGTCGTTATGGTGAGTCGAGGTTCCGTGGGCATTGATGTAATCCAGATCGGAAGGTTCAATGCCGGCGTCGGCGATGGCAGCCATCATGGCGTGCGCCGCGCCGATTCCGGACTCTTCCGGAGAAGTGATGTGGTAGGCATCGCAGGATGCACCGTAACCCACCATCTCGGCATAGATCTTAGCGCCACGGGCCTTGGCATGTTCATACTCTTCCAGAACGATAATACCGGCGCCTTCACCGAGAACGAATCCGTCACGGTTCTTATCGAAAGGAATGGAAGCCTTCATCGGATCCTCATTGGTGGACAGTGCTTTTAAAGCACAGAAACCGGCCACACCCATCGGGCAGATCGCCGCTTCGGTACCACCGGCCAGAATCACGTCGGCCTCACCGCAGCGGATACTGCGGAAAGCTTCTCCGATGGAGTTGGTGCCGGAAGCGCAGGCGGTAACTACGTCGATGTTCTTACCTTTGAACTTGGTCACGATGGCTATGTTGCCGGCGGCCATGTTACCGATCATCAGCGGGATGTAAAGAGGTCCGATCTTATTCGGGCCGAAGTCCAGAAGGCGCTTATGTTCGCGCTCGGTAGCCTGCATGGAACCGACGCCGGAACCTACGATCACGCCACAGCGGTATGCGTCTTCTTTTTCAATATCGATGCCGGAATCCTTTACGGCCATCAGCGCTGCCGCCGCCGCATACTGGGAGAAGGGTTCCATTCTCTTGGCAGTTTTAAAATCCATATAATCGTCCGGCTTAAAGTCTTTGACTTCACCGGCGACTTTGGCCTTATAGTCTGTGGTATCGAACTTTGTGATCGGTCCGATGCCGACTTTTCCGGCTTTGATGTTACTCCAGAATTCCTCGGCGGTGTTGCCCAAGGGGGTAACCGCGCCCATACCTGTTACTACAACTCTTCTCATATTCTTTATCCTTCCTTTATCTTACATGCACATGCCGCCGTCGACGGTCAGCACCTGTCCGGTAATATAGTCTGCTTTTTCCGATGCAAGGAAACCGATGGCATTAGCAATGTCCTCCGGTTTTGCAGTCCGCTTCAGGGGAACCATATTCAGGAATGCTTCCTTGACCTTGTCGCTGAGAACGTCGGTCATATCCGTCTCCACAAATCCCGGAGCCACGGCGTTGACATTAATGCCGCGGGAACCCAGTTCCTTTGCCAGGGACTTGGTAAAGCCGATGATGCCGGCCTTGGAAGCTGCGTAGTTAGCCTGTCCGGCATTACCCTGAATGCCGACGATGGAAGCGATGTTGATGATCTTTCCGGATCTCTGCTTCATCATGATGGAAGCACAGGCTTTACTAAAGAGGAAGCAGCCCTTGAGGTTGGTGTCGATCACAGCATCAAAGTCCTCTTCGCTCATTCTAAGAAGCAGTCCGTCTTTGGTCATGCCGGCGTTATTGACCAGCACGTCCACCGTACCGAAAGTCTCCTGGACTTTCGAGACCGCGGCCTCTACTTCGTCTTTTACTTTGACATCGCACTGGATGGCGATGGCGTCCACGCCGTTTTCCTTACATGCGGCGCAGGTTTCCTCGGCTTTAGCCTGATTTCCGTGGTAGATGATGGCCACATTGAGTCCCATCTTACTCAGTTCGATTGCTGTGGCGCGGCCGATCCCACGGGATCCGCCTGTTACGATCGCAGTCTTTGTCATGCTTGCTCCTCCGCTTTTTCCTTGATCCGCGCGGCAACGTTTTTCACGTCTTCCAGCGTTTCCACATTGAGGATCTCCACATCCGTCAATGTCTTCTTTACAAAACCGGAAATAGTCTTTCCGGGACCGATCTCAATAAAAGTATCCACGCCGGATGCGGCCAGCGCTTCAATATCCTGCTGCATTCTTACCGATCCGCTGACCTGCTTTTCCAGAAGGTCTGCGATCTGGCTCTTTTCAGTTACCAGTCCGCCTGTCAGGTTTGCGCCGTATGGGATCTTCGGCTCAGTAAAAGAAACTTCGTCTATATACTTACGCAGTGCTTTTCCCGCCGTCTCCATGATCGGGGAATGGAAAGGACCGCTGCATTTTAAGGGGATCACGCGCTTTGCACCCTTTTCTTTCAGGACTTCGCCGGCTTTTTCCACGGCTTCTTTATATCCGGTGATCACGATCTGGCCCGGGCAGTTAAAGTTCGCCACATAGACTCCCTCAAGGCCCTCGATGGCGGAACGGAGATCTTCTTCGCTCATACCGATGACGGCACTCATACCGCCGATATCCGGTGCCGCTTCTTCCATGATCTTTCCGCGGACGGTCACCAGCTTGATAGCTTCTTCAAAGGACATGGCGCCGGCTGCCACCAGTGCTGTATATTCACCTAAGGAAAGACCGCAGGCTGCATCCGGTTCCACGCCTTCCGCGCGGAGGACTTCAGTGGCCGCCATGCAGGCAGTCAGAAGACAGACCTGGGTATATTTTGTCTGGTTCAGTTCTTCTTTTTCGTGAAAGCAGAGATCTGCGATATCGTAGCCGCTGATACGGCTTGCAGTATCGAACATCTCCTTGGCGCAGGCATTTTCTTCATAGAAATCCTGCATCATTCCGTTCTTCTGGGCACCCTGGCCCGGATACATAAATGCGATCTTCATTTCTTACCTCCGAGGAGAGACTCGGCCTGATCCATCATGGACACGATTCTGTCTTTGACGGTCATCTGCTCTTTCAGAAGACCGGAGATCTGGCCTGCCATGAAGGAGCCCATATCCTTGTCGCCGTCGAGAACCGCCTTTCTCAGAGACCCGAGAGACAGCTGCTCCAGTTCATCCAGTGTGGCGCCTTCGGCTTCCATCTTCAGATAAAGCTTGGTCAGCTGGTTACGGATGGTGCGGACCGGATGGCCGGTGGAACGGCCGGTGACCTTGGTATCGATATCGCTGGCCTTTAAGACCAGATCTTTATAGTTCTGATGAATGTTGGTCTCTTCGCAGGGGATGAAGCAGGTACCGCACTGTACGCCCTCGGCGCCCAGCATGAATGCGGCAGCGATCCCGCGGCCGTCTGCAATACCGCCTGCGGCAATGACCGGAATGGACAGCGCGTCCACAACCTGCGGAACCAGTGTCATGGTGGTCAGTTCACCGATATGTCCGCCGGACTCGGTACCTTCTGCCACCACTGCGTCTACACCCAGTTTTTCCATTCTCTTGGCAAGACCTACGGAAGCAATTACCGGAATGATCTTGATTCCGGCTTCCTGCCACTTCTTGAGATATCTTTCCGGAGATCCGGCACCGGTTGTGATGACGGCAACTTTTTCTTCCGCCAGAACATCAGCGATCTCCGGTGCATGGGGATTCATGAGCATGACGTTGACGCCGAAAGGCTTGTCTGTCAGCTCCCGGCAGCACTTGACCTGGTTTCTGACCCAGTCCGCATCGGCTCCGCCGGAACCGATAATGCCCAGTCCGCCGGCATTACTGACGGCTGCCGCCAGATGATAATCCGCCACCCAGGCCATACCGCCCTGCATGATGGGGTATTCAATATTCAGTAACTCTGTCAATCTCGTTTTCATGATCCGTCTCCTTTTTTGACTGTATCTTTATCGTTTTTCTTTCTCTTATCAGATTTCTGTCTGGATGGCGCCCCACAAAAGGCCTGCGCCGAAACTGGACAGAATAACTTTCTTTTTTCCTTCTCCCAGAAGACCGTCCTTCTTCATCTCATCCAGAAGGATCGGAATGCTGGCCGAAGATGTATTTCCCGTCTTAGCAATATTCATCGGGAACTTTTCGATGGGCTGCTTAAGACGCTTGGCCACCGACTCGATAATGCGGCGGTTCGCCTGATGCAGGATGAAATAGTCGATCTCATCTGCGGATGTGCCGGTCCTGGAAAGCAGATCCTCGATCACCTTCGGCACTTCCGTAACGGCAAACTTAAATACCGTCTGTCCGTCCATCTGAATGTAGTTGGACTTAAGAAACTCCGGTGTCTTTTCTTTGCCCTTCTGCATATAGGATTCGCAGTGCATGCACTCGCTTCTCTTTCCTGCCGCCCGCATGATGGCATCGTAGGAAAGATCCTTTTGTGCCTGTAAAACACAAGCGCCGGCGCCATCTCCGAAAAGGATGCAGGTCGACCGGTCGGTAAAATCCATATAGTTACTGAGGTTTTCGGTTCCGACTACCAGTGCATACTCCACCATGCCGGACCGCAGGTAATTCTGGGCAGTCACAAAAGCATGCAGAAATCCCGGGCAGGCAGCGTTCACATCAAAACACATGGCATTATCCGCATCCACTGCGGCCTGAACACTGGCGCTCAGTACCGGAAAGAGCACATTCGGCGTGGTGCAGGCAACGATCACCAGTCCGATCTTCAAAGGATCGATCCCAGAATCGGCCACCGCGCGCCTGGCTGCTTCAATGGCCATGCTCTCCGATGTATCTTTGTCCGGATCGGAAATGTGGCGTTCTTTAATGCCGGTCCGCTCCGTGATCCATTCGTCATTCGTCTCCACGATCTTTGCCAGATCGTCATTGGTCAGAATCTTCTCCGGAAGATAACTTCCGATTCCTATCACCCGTCCATAGGATGAAATCGTGCCGTTCATAAAATGCTTTGCCTTTCAAACTATTTTATAAACAAAATATATCCTTTATATACATTAATGTCAATATCGGATTCTTGATATTTCGGGCTTTTCGAGCTCTTTTCGGGGGGGGCTTTTCACACCACTTTTCCGGTCCCTCTCTCCCTCTCTGACAGTGCATTTCCGTGGTAAAAGCACCTGTGTTTTTCCCGCAGCGGGGAAATTTTACTTCCGCTGAAAAAAAGTGTTGACAGATACTCTGCCCACGCATATAATATCTGATGTTGACCTCAAACGCGGGATTAACTCAGTGGTAGAGTGTCACCTTGCCAAGGTGAAAGTCGCGAGTTCGAATCTCGTATCCCGCTCCATCTGGAGAGATCGTCAGAAAAGACGATCTCTTTTTTTGTATCCACGGAAAATGCACTGTACCCATTCTTTTTCAGCCTCATGCCGACAAAAAAGCGCCCCGGGATCCTTCCCGGAACGTTTCCTCTTCTTATCGGTTTATGAATTCAGCTTATTCCCCGCAGATCTCCAGGATCTTTTCACAGGACAAGGTTCCGCCGAACAGATCCAGCGCCGAGCCCACCGTAATGTTCACACGGCCGCCGGACACCTTTTTCAGCGCCGAAATGTCCTCATAGGAATGGATCCCGCCCGCATAGGTAATAGGCCGGGAAGAATTCTCCTCATCATCCAGATACTCGGAAAATATAGAAAACAGCGCCTTGTCAGGGCCGGCCGCTTTTCCTTCCACATCCACGGCATGCACCAGAAACTCATCACAGGAATCCGAAAGACGGCAAAGAAGTTCCGCCGAAAGTTTCGTTCTGGTGAACTTCTGCCAGCGGTCTGTGACGATATAGTACTCGCCGTCCTTTTTCCGGCAGCTGAGATCCAGTACCACATGCTCTTTTCCCACAGCCCGCACTAGCTTTTTCAGGTTGTCGAAGTTGATTTTGCCGTCCGAAAACACATAGGAAGTCACGATCACATGACTGGCTCCGGCCGAAATAAAATCCGGCGCATTATCCGCATTGATCCCGCCGCCGACCTGAAGTCCTCCGGGATAGGCCGAAAGCGCCTCTATGGCAGCTTTCTTCGAAGAGTCGTACTCAGGGGTGCCTGCCTTATTCAGCATAATAATGTGGCCGCCCGTGATCTGAAGATCCCGGTAATATTCCGCAAAATACCCGGCCCCTTTTTCCGCCACGAAATTCTCTTTCGCGCCGGTGTCATTGAGGGTCCCGCCGACGATCTGCTTGACCTTTCCGTTATGGATATCGATACAAGGCCGGAACTGCATTATTTCTTTCCTTCGCCCTTCTTCGGCACTTTCTTTGTGAAGTCATGGAACGGATCCTGGATATCGTTGATCTCCCCGCCCAGACGACGGATCGCAGAAAGCGCCTCGTAGAAAGTCTCTCTGTCGATGGTATGCACGGTTCTGTCCAGGTATCCCTTCAAAAGCGCAATACCTCTCGGGTCACCATAGTCACCGATACAGATCACGGCAATGACCTTCGCCTTCATACGGCGGAAGCCTGCTCTCAGCGCCTGATAGATCTCATCCTGCTTTTTCTTCATGCCCACATGGGTCAGCATGATCATCATATCTTCATAGGGACCGGTGATCTCCTCATCGGAGCGGTTCAGCATAAAGTCGATCAGGACCGGCACAGCTTGATCACCTAATCCCAGCATCATGACCTTGACCGAGTCGGCAATATATTCCTGGGTGCTGCTGAAACTGCAAAAACGCGACAGCACGGGCTCCATAGCCGGTGCATATTCCGCCGCGCCGAAGAAACGGATCGCCGCCACACAAGGCTGGAATTTTACAAAGAACTCATTCTCATCTTCGCCCTCTTCCGGCTGCCAGGAAGAATCCAGCACCATCTTCAGGAGCCACTCGCAGGCCGGATCACCGAAGCTCTTGAGTCTTTCCACCAGCGGATACGGCGTTGCCTCATCGTCGATGATCTTCGCCGACTCACAGAAAGCCGCAAGTGCCGTATCCATATCCATTTCGGAAATGAACTTTTCACCGGTCAGGCCATCCAGATAGCTCTTCTTCTCTTTCCAGAAAGGCGCCGTCTCTGTCTCAATATATCCGCGGAAATTCTTGAAGTGCTCCGCCATCTCGCCCTCGGTCGGGCCATCCGCCGAGCTCACCTGATCCGCGAACTTCTCGCAGACCTTCGATAATCTCTCATTAAAATCGGTAAACAGTTGTGTCGTGCGCTCCATCTTGCACCTCCGCATAAATGTACTTATGCATTATATCATCTTTTCGCGAAGAAAAGCCGATTCTCCGCAAAAGGAGGACCGGCCTTTCTATTCTTCCTGAAATGCACTGTCCAGGCGGATCAGAGTTTCTGTATCTCTGTCCAGTCCGGAATCAGACCGGGATCGATCCCCACACCGGAGACCCCCACCGTATCTCCATACTGATTCTGGTAGACATGGTCCGAGACCACCGAATGCTCCACGGTCGTTCCGTCGGTCCGCACATATGTGTTGACGCCCATGGTCGCTTCATGTCTTGCCTGGCTGATCCTCGAATCAGACGCCATCTTCTTATTCCACGAATCCATGATCATATCACTCATCGCCCGGCTGTTGTCCGCAAGCGTCTGCTGAAGCCTCGCCTGATTCATTTGGAGCTGCTGCTGAAGCGCCGCATTCTGTGCCTGAAGTGCCTGATTCTTCGCCAGTTCCTGACGGTTATGTTCCGAAGCGTGATCTAAAGGTCGATACCATCTGCATAAAAGCCGCTGTCGCCGATGCTTCATGTTCCGGATCCGTCGTGCAGAAATATATATTTTCACTGCCCCAGACCACATAATGGCCGTGGCACTTCCTCGCCATCGCCATCATGCCCACCATGCCATACGCCGCCGCATACTGCGTGATCTTTGACTCCCACTCCATCGACGTCATGTCCATGCCGACCATAAAGATCTTGCCTTTTCCCGTAAACTTCCGGAGAATCGATTCGGCATTCGTCGAAAGAAGAAACGGTTCAGAGATCGGATTCGGATATGACATGTCCCAGGACTTCTGGAATTCAAACTTCGAGAAAAGCTGGCGCTTCGCAAGTTCAGGATGCAGACCGAAAACACTTGGGAGCGAGGCATTTGCCACCGCCTTGATCGTCGGATCCTGCAGCATACGCACCGTAAACACATTGAGATAATTCGAATAGGGAAGCTGCCGCGCCATCTTGAGCG
>CADCLV010000029.1 GCA_902802325.1 Oscillospiraceae bacterium
CTCCACATCCCATCCGATCTGAAAACTCACAGCGTAGTATTTGCCGTCGATTGCATATACCGTAGAGATATTCTCGTCTTCCACAGAATGAAGAAGTGTGCCTTTTTCGTCCAAAAGGCATATTTTCCCATGGGTAAAATACAGGTACTTTCCATTCGGAAGAACCAGCACTTTGGTCATTTCCATGCGTGTGCATTTTTCATCTATGGGAAATTCACTTTGTACCTCTCCCTTTTCGTTAAACAGGACGATATATTTCTTCTCGAAATCTACCATGGAACTGGTATTCCTATCACGGTTCAAGCGGTATATCACGGCTCCGAATCCGCCATCCGGTGCAGCAAAAATATCCCATATGCCATACCCGTGAAAATCGATATATCCTACGTTCTCTCCGGATAGAGTTGTGATAACAGCCCCGACTTCTTCTTTTCTTTCTTCGAGGTCGAAATATTCATCTGATTCATAACCGGCCTCGGACTCTTTTTCCAATTCTTCTTTCGTCAGCTCATAGTGACGGGCATAGGGTACAGCGACATATTGTCCCTGAAAACAGGCTGAAAAAATATCCGTTGAGATGGGAGTACGCCCCTCCTTTTCCGGTATGGAAACGGAAAACTCGGAATTTGAAAAATATGTATCTGTCTCGAGCACAGTATCCCCGTGCTTTTCCCCATCCGGTGTTGTCGGTCCGGCCATGGAATTACTTTGAGAAGGATTGTTCCCTCCTGCCCCTTCAGAGTTTTTTTCTCCGGAAGCAGTTTTTTTCTTGCAGGCAGTAATCGAAAAAACCTCGGAAATCACCATCACGGCACATAAAGACGAAACCAATAAACGCTTCCATTTTCCATGATCCATACGCTACACCTCCCCCACAACACCATAATAGTGTATAAGGAGGTGGAAGTGTATAACAGAACTGTCACAAACAACTAACTGATCGAACTTTCAATAAACCGGTCGAACATTCCGCTTAGGTGGTCGACTTTCTCATCCACATCATCTTCCATGTCATCCCAGATATATTCCAGGAAGAAACCGATGAAGGCATAGGTGTAAAAGCGGGCGATCTCCCGGATCTTCTTTTCCGAAACATCCCTGTCTGCCGCTTTTCTTCTGACATAACTGATGAACACTTTGTCTGTGATCTCGAAAATATAATGCTCCAGCTGCTCACGGGAAAGAGAATCGAAAATGTGGTGGATCAGTCGCGGATTATCGTGGCACATGAGAAAGAAGTACTTGATCCGCTTCTGCCAGCTGGTAAATTCATCTTCGTCTTTACGGATGTCCCGAAGCTTCATGCCGAACCATTCGTTCAAGAGCGCATACTTGTCGCTGTAATGGTAATAGAAAGTATTCGGGCTGATGCCGCTCCGCTTGACCAGAGAGGACACCGTGATCTTATCAAACGGCATTTCCTCCAGCATCTCTTCAAATGCGTGCATGATCGCACCCTTTGTCAGTAGCGCCATCGCTTCATCCTCCTTTTTCCCTATTGAGCATGATACCATACTTTTCTCTTTTCCCACACGCCTAAAGAATTCCTTATATATCCACGGCAAATGCACTGTCCCCCTTAGCTTTCGTTTTTTGCGCAAATCTCCTGATTTCTCCTAAATTTCACAGAATACGGTTTTTCCTCAATTTCGGATACTGGGCCTGATTTGCCAGTTCCTCTTTCCCGAAAAGATGCGTAGACTAGGTAATCGGAAACCGATATGCGGCTTTTCCCGGAATATACATTTGGAAGAAGGACCGAAATGGAGACAAGAAGAGTTGTCGTTACCGGCATGGGAGCCATTACTCCGCTGGGTAATAATGTGGATACATTCTGGCAGGGACTGAAAGAAGGCAGAAACGGGATCCGTCCGATCACCAAGATCGATGTGTCTGATTCGCCTGTAAAACTGGCCGGAGAAGTCCTGGGTTTCGATCCGAGAGATTACATGGATTTTAAATCCGCCAAGCGCATGGAACTGTTTTCCCAGTATGCTGTAGCTGCCACAAGAGAAGCGTTCCTTCATTCGGAACTGGATCTTTCCAAAGAAGATCCGTACCGCATGGGCGTCATCGTAGGATGCGGCATCGGCGCCATGCAGAAGCATGAGATCGAGATCCCCAAATTTTTAAGCGGCGCCAAGACCGACCCGCTTTATATTCCACTGGTCATTACAAATATGGCTTCGGCCAACATTGCGATCCAGTTCGGCCTGAAAGGCAAGAACATGGATATCTCCACCGCCTGCGCCACCGGTACACACTGTATCGGCGAAGCCTATAACGCCATCCGTCTGGATGAAGCAGATGTCATTGTAGCCGGCGGCACGGAAGCAGCGATTACGAATTCTGCCATCCGCGGTTTTTCTGCTCTTAAAGCACTGTCGACAACAGAAGACCCGGATCTGGCCTCGCGTCCCTTCGATAAAGACCGGGACGGCTTTGTCCTGGGCGAGGGCGCAGGCATATTAATTCTTGAAGAATACGAGCATGCCCGGAAAAGGAATGCGAAGATTCTGGCCGAGATCGTGGGCTATGGTGTGACCAATGACGCATACCATATCACATCCCCCACCCCTGATGGAAGCGGCGCCGGCATGGCAATGCGCATCGCCATGCGGCAGGCAGGCCTTACCCCTGCTGACATTGATTACATCAATGCCCACGGTACTTCGACCCACTTAAATGACCTTTACGAGACCCGTGCCATTAAGTTTGCCATGGGCGAGAAAGCATCAAAGATCTCCATCAATTCGACCAAGTCCATGACCGGTCATCTTCTGGGCGGAGCCGGCGCGATCGAAGCGGTAGTGTGCCTTTGTACTCTTTCCGAGAACTTCATCCATCTGACAAGAAACTCCGCCTGTGGTGAGGAGGAACTGGACCTGGACTATACCTTCCGGAAAGGAAAGAACCGCTCCGTGCATTGTGCCATGAGTAACTCTCTGGGATTTGGCGGCCATAATGCCTCATTGATCTTTCAGGCAGTATAATCATCAGTCCTCCTTCGATTTCTTTACTTTTTCTTAGTAATCTGCTTTTCTACATTAGCGATTTCTTTACTTCTTCCCTTTAGAATGGGCAAGGTAGAAACAAGTAGGAGGATATTTATGCACACAATTGAAGCCAAGAACCTATGCAAGACCTTCACCATCAGTGAAGCGCAGCGCCGTTCCCAGGATCTGCCGGACAGAAAGAAAGTGGCTGTAGACGATATCAGTTTTACAGCCCAGGCGGGAGAGATCTTCGGCCTTCTGGGACCGAACGGAGCCGGAAAAACCACCACCATGCGTATGCTGGCCACCCTGATCAAGCCGGACAAGGGAGATGTCCTGTATGACGGTGTCAGCATCAAAGACAAGCCCATTGAGATCAAGAGTCATTTTGCATTTTTGACCACAGATCTGCAGCTGGACAAGAAGTCCACGGCAAATGACATGTTCGAGTATTTTGCCGGACTCCATCACGTTCCGAAAAATGAAATTGCTTCCCGTAAGAAAGCCCTTTTCGATACATTTGACATCAACCCCTTTGCCGAGCAGAAGATCAGTAAGCTTTCCCAGGGCCAGCGCCAGAAAGTCTCCCTGGTCACCTCCGTTATCCATAACCCGGATTTCATTATCTTCGATGAGCCGACCAACGGTCTGGACATCATCGCTTCCCGTGAAGTGCGCGAATTCATTTTGCGCATGAAGAAAGAAGGAAAATGCATCATCCTTTCCACCCATCTTTTCGATCTGGTCGAGAAGATCTGTGACCGCGCCGCCATGATCGTAGACGGAAAGATCGTCGTCAATGACACCCTTCCGAACCTGATGAACGGCCGCTCTCTGGAAGACTCGTTCTACGATATCTACCAGCAGTACAAGAAGCAGTGAAGGAAAGGAAAAGGAAAATGTTTAGAGATACGATAACTGTTTATAGAAAAGAGATCAAATCGATCCTGAAGGACAAGACCACTCTGTTTATGTGCATTCTTCTGCCGTTCATTTTCATGTTCGGTGAAGGCAAGATGATGACGATGATGGCAGATGATCATGACGTGGAAAAGAAGTATACCGCTTATATGGTAAATGCACCTGAGAACATGAAGGAAGGTCTTTCTTCTCTGGGTTTTAAAGATGCCCAACTTAGCACCGAAGACTATATTGAAGAAATCAAGAATAAGAAAGCAGATATGCTTTTAGTGTTCCCTTCTGATTTTACTGTCGAAGTCGAGGAAGGCAAAGAAATGTCTGACATCGAAGTCTATTACAATTCCAGTAGTAATGACTCTCTGATGCTTCGTGAAAAGCTTTCCGCTTATCTTGATTCTTTCCGTCCGGTTGTCTTTACCGTAAACGCCAATACCGAAAAGACCTATGACCTGGGTGATAAGACCTTCCAGGCCAAGAACATGATCGCCAGTATGGTACCGGGTTTCCTGGTCTTCACCATCGTATACGGCATCATGGTACTGGCCAGCAACATCATCGCCGGTGATAAGGAGACAGGCTTTCTCAACACCGTTCTCATCACCCCGGTCAGCCGTTCCAGTGTAGCTTTGGGAAAAGCACTGGCTGTTATGACCGCCGCTGCCATCAGTTCGGTTTCTTCTTTCGCCGGTCTTTCGTTCCTGATGAAAGACTTCCAGAAGCTGATGGGCGATCAGGCCGTGACTTACGCGATGAAGGATTACTTCTTCGTTTTCGTCGTCATCATGTGTGTCACTTTTGCGCTGGTAGGCTTGATCCTGGTCATCTCCACCCTTGCCAAGACTTCCCGTTCTGCCCAGTCTCTCACAGTCATTCCGATCATGATCCTCTTCCTGGGATCCTTTATGACCTCCAATGCAGGTATGCAGAATGTACTGACCAGCCTCGGTTTCAAGAACTTCCTGATCCCGATGTGGAATGCCACCTATCTGACAAAGAATATCCTGATGACCGGATTTACCGCCACCGAGATGCTCGTGACCTGCGGCATCAACATCCTCTTCGGCGTACTTTGCCTGGCTCTGATCAGCTATCTGTTCAATCAGGAAAAGATCGTCAACGAGTAATCGTTTTCCATCCCATCCAAGCATAACGAAAAGGGTTCACTTCAGCTTTGAAGTGAACCCTTTTTATGCTTCTTCTTTCGGGATCCAGCACATATAGTAGCCGCAACTCGGATCACTTGTGAACCAAATGAGCTGCTCTCTTGTCATGGTACCCTGGAAAGTAACTTTGGCTATGCGGCTATATCCGCAGGAAGACTTCGTTACCCGGTACATATCATAGCCCAGATCGATCATGCGTTTTTCTTCCGCCCTCATCTTTTCTTCGATCAGTTCCGGATACTGCTCCACGGATATGGCTTCCTTGTGGTCATCATAGAAGATCACTTCAATATCCACGGCATAAAGCGCATTGGGATCCGACTCATTATCGGCCGCATTGACAAGCGCGGAACACATATTGACCTCTCCCGGTCCCGGAACCCATTCATCCCAGCTGCAATCCGAAGAAGGTGCCATTTTTACATCACTTCCGAATGTGGGGTCAGATATCCTGCTCTCCCCTGTGGAAGAAGGATCTGATTCATCAGAGGTAGAATCAGTCCCCACAGTAGTGGTCGTTGTCGGATCCGCCTCGGTGGGCGTCAACCCTGTCGGCTCATAGGGAGTAGTAGTCACATAGGTCGGTTCTTTCGCCTCGCCTTTTCCGGATAAATAGGATGCGAGCGCAATGATCCCGCCGGCTACAAGAATGAGGGCCGCAGCAGTTCCCACTGTCTTCCAGGGGATCATGGAGATCAGTCCTTTCCGGGAAACGTGTTTTTCAAAAGAATAGTCAGCTGCTTCGTCAATATATTTTTCAGAGATCTCCGTAATGGCGTGATAGATCTTCTCCTTCTTATTTCTATTTTCATCACTCATAAAGCCACCCCTTCTTTCTCCAGAAAGGTCTTCAGCTGCTTTCTCATGGAAAAGAGTTTCTGTGCCAGGCGGTTCGGTGTCATATCTGCTTTACCGGCCAGTTCCGAAACCGTATCTCCGAACCAGTAACGGCGGACGAACAGCACCCGGTCCGGCTGCGGAAGACTTCCCAGCCAGGAATTGATGCATTCGGTAAGTTCCTTCATCTCCACGCTTTTTTCCACATCCTGACTTGACGGGACCATTTCCAGAAGTTCATCCAGAGACTGGGCGATGCCATCGTTTCTCTTTTTCGCTGTCCGTTTCCGAAATACCATCAAAGCCAGCTTTCTTGTGATCCCGCCCAAAAAAGCCCGAAGGGAATTCGGCCGGGTCGGAGGGATCGCATTCCATGCCGCGTGCATGGTATCGTTCACACATTCTTCGGAATCTTCCCGGTTGGAAAGAAGATTCCACGCAATGGAACGGCAGAAAGCGCCATACTTCTGCTGGGATTCAAGAATGGCTTTTTCATTTCGCGCAAAATAGAGTTCTATGATCTGTTTATCTTCCATCTTCTCTTACTCAAGCGTGTAAAACGCCATATAGGAGACAACATCTCCGGTTACATACTCCACATATAAGTGACCCGGATATTTCTCGGCTGCATAGACTGCCATACCCACTTTCATATCCGGACCGGTCGCACAGAAATCTTTTTCGATCAGTTCCGTTTTATCCACTTCTTCTATGGTTCCGATTTTTTCAAATCCTTCCGGAAGTTTCGGATAAAAACCGCTGTACGAATACTGATATTTCTTTCCCTCATAGAAAAGACATGTCTCTTCCGTTCCGTCAGATACGCCGGTCGGCCCTGTTTCCTCTGTCTGCGAGGTGCCCGGATACTCACTTACGTGTCCGTCCTCATCCGCTTCGATCATGACGCCCTTCGCCGTATAGTACGTCTCTTCTTCCTTTTTGCATCCTGTCACGAGGCCCCCCGCGATAATGGAAAGGATCATCGCACCGGTCAGCAGATAACGAAGATATGTCATTTTATTATTTTTCATATCCTTCCTCCTTCCGAAGGACCGTATCCTCACGGGCACTTTCCCTTCCCGGTTCGTTTTCATTTTACGGCCTTCACTATATAAGTTGCAAATTCTTTCTGCATATTTGCCCCAAAGCAGAAAAAATTTGCTTTACCTATTTACCCTAAGGTATAATAGGCAGGAAAAGACACTTTCATCCGCCGGTTTCCGTCCGGCTATTTTCAGACCCGTGAGTGCAGAAAAGGCAAGGAGGCCACTTATGATCTCAACTAAAGGAAGATATGCGATCCGTGTCATGCTGGATCTGGCACAGCAGAATGAAGACGGTTTTGTGCCGCTGAAAGATATTGCAGAAAGACAGGAGATCTCTAAGAAGTATCTGGAGATCATCGTAAAAGATATGGTCGCAGGAGGGCTTCTCGTCGGCGCCAGCGGAAAAGGCGGCGGTTATCGTCTTGTTAAAAAGCCTGAGAAATATACTATCGGAGAGATCCTGGAGCTGGTGGAAGGACCACTGGTTTCCGTTGCCTGCCTGGCAGATAAGAACTATGACTGCCCGAGAAGAGATAAGTGTCTGACCCTTCCCATGTGGCAGGAATATGACGCGATGGTACATGATTTTTTCTATGGGAGACATCTGTCCGATCTTCTGGAACCGAAAAAACCGGCAAGAACAAGAAAAGCGAAGAAATAAGCTTTTTAGCCCGTCTTCACTGACTTTGTAACACCGTTACACGGACGTATCCCGTTTCAGCACCACGCGGTTACGTCCGTTTCTTTTCCCGAAATACAGGTTTTCATCTGCTTCGTTGATCCATTCATCAACGGAAGTGCCTTTCACGTAGTCAGAAACACCGGCCGTGATCGTAACCGGGATCTTCTTTCCCTCGAATGTAAAATCATGAGATTCTATGGTCGTTCTGATCTTTTCCATCAGCTTTACACCTTCTTTTGCACTTCCGGAAGAAAGGATCAGAAACTCCTCGCCACCCCATCGGGAGACTTTCCCGTCCGGGCACATTTGCTGCATTAGTTCTGAAATCGTCCGGAGAACGAAGTCACCGGCGTTATGACCATACTGGTCATTAATGCGTTTAAAGAAATCGATATCTGCCATTGCAACAAATCTATCGCCATCTGCCTTTGTGGCTTCCGTCAGTTCACTCATCATGTAATGACGGTTAAAGAGGCCCGTCAGCCGGTCGGTATGGGCAAGGATGATCAGTCTTTTTTCCGATTCACCGACCATCTTCAGCATAATGCCGGAATAGATGATCAGAAAGAAAAGCACGATGGCGGAATTGGTGATCCAGAAGATCCCGGCAATACTGTTATCGATCTCATAGACCGGGCCGGAAAAGGCGGCATAACCGGTAGAAAGAAGATAGGCCAGCACGATAAGAAAACTTACCACCACGGCATTGATCTTTCGTCTTCCCAGTTTCTCGGCCATATACTCCGTATAGAAAATGATCGGGATCATGGACAGACAGTACAGATGAAAGCCCAGCTTATATCCGAGCCCGATGGTGGTGACGCTCATGTACAGCGTCAGCCATATATAGACGGAACGCACATACACATCCAGTCGTTCGTGTGTGATGAAGTAGTAGCCGAATATATATACCAGCGCTGTCGGAAAACTAAAAAGGACCAGGTACCTGGCTCCGCACAGGTGAAAGAACCCGGCAAGGCCAAAGACCAGCAGAAGGATCACTGTATTAATGGTCAAAGTCAGTTTTTTGATGCTTTTGATATCCAAACTGTTTCCTCCGTCTTCCGTGAAACGAATCCCCCGGTCCCCGATTATGTATTAAACTTCAGTTCCCGCTCGACATTCTGGTCATTGACAGTAAAGCGGATCCTTCCATCCTCGATCGAAATATCTTTTTCTTCGGCAAAGGTGTCACGTCCCAGACTGTTATGGATATCGACCCTTGTATCCGTACTCAGGAGCGAGATCTTTGTCTCCTTTTCCACACCGCCGACAGCCAGTGCATTTTTACCGGCATTCTCCAGACGGATCCCCGCGCTGGCGGTGCGGATCTCCGTCCTGCCCTGTAGGGAGCCCAGACAAGTCGAGTCATTCGAGCGGATATTGATCTCCACATTCGCATCCTCGATGAATACCGAGGCCTGTTCTTCACTTGTTGTACCGACTCCGGAAACCACATTTCCGCTGACCATGATCTTGACCGAGGAGCGGGTAATATACGTTTTACTTTCTTTCAGAAGAGAACCGATGGCGACACCTAAGTTGGCATTCTGGTCGATCTCCATATTGCAGTTGACGATCACCAGATCAGCTGGTGCGCTGACGGCGCCAAAGGCCACGCAGCGGGTTCCGCCACAATTCAGCACATATTGTCCGCTTCGCACATCAATATGGCCGCCAAGACCGGATCCGATACAGATACCTTCCTGACCGTTTCCGTTAATGGTCAGCGTACCGTTATGCTCGAAATGAATATCCCCGTGTCTGGATGAAAAATTATTTCCGATCCCGTAGTAATGGGATTCGTTGATGTTGATCTTCAGATTGCCATCCCCTGTCAGTGTCAATGAAGAGCTTGGTGCTACACTGATACCGATTCCACGGAAAGTATTATTTCCCTTCAACTCCAGTACCACCTGGCTATCTTCTTCAATAACGATACAGGGTCGTCCTTTTTCGTTGGCAAACTGGGCATTCTCCAGCGTGATCCTACCGGAATAGCCGGGCAGCACCTGAAGATGGATATCTGTCGGAAGATTCGGTGCGCCGACGATCGTCAGATCTTTATGCACCGCATTTTCATAGCCCACGATAATATCCGTGTAGCCGTATTTCACCAGAAGCGACAGGGAGATCCGGTTACTGTTTCCGGCCTGATAGACCTGCTTACTGATACCAACATCTCTTTCCTGGTAATACTGGACGATCTCGTCTTGGATCTTGCTGTCGATCTTGAGGCTCATCTCCGGCGATGGCTTTCCGGTATAGTAGCCCTGGATGAAATCCACGCCCATCTGAATGACGGTTTGCAGTTCATCTGCTGTCTCTACTCCTTCTGCCAGCGAACTGATCTTGTTGTCCTGACAGAACTTGATGATCTCACTGACAAAATGCTTCTTCTGTGGTGCATTCTCGATGCCGCTGATAAGTGTGCGGTCGATCTTTACAAAATTCGGCATATAGCGGATCAGGTTATTGATGTTGGAATAACCGGTACCATAATCATCGATGGCGATCTGCACACCCAATTCGCTCAGCGTATTCTTATAAAGCTGCAGATCGTTGTCATTGAGCTCAGACTCTTCCGTAAATTCCACTACCGTCTGATCTGCATGACGCCTGACCATTTCGAAGATCGGCGCATATTCCTCTTTCGTCAGATTGGCACCGGGAATACTGTTGATGAAGATCTTCGTATCCTTACGGTCTTCCGGGAAATTCTCCATCAGCGTCAGGATATTGGTCAGTGTCTTCTTTTCCACTTCCCGTGTCTTTCCCAAGATCCCCGCATATTTCAGGATCGACAGCGGAGAAACACGCGTACTCGTGTTCGAACGCATCAGGGCTTCATAGGAGTAGATCTCTCCGTTATCTGCCCGGACGATAGGCTGGAAGACGTAGGTAAGAAGATTCTTGTCCAGTATCTCTTCCACCAGTGCGCATTCCTTTTTCTCCTCCGGAGTCAGACTGTCATAGGAGACCGAATGGATATTCAGCCGCATCTTTTTCATGTTCTCGATATAGTTCCTATAGTTCAGGAGGATCAATGTGCGGCGCAAAAGCTCGAACCCGCATTCCACATCTTCCATCCATTTGCGGTAATTCTCATCGTATCCGCGCGGTATCTCTCCGTAACTGACGGCCGCGTAGCCGAAGCATTCTTCTTCGCAGTAAAACGGTGTAAATATATAGGCGGAAGGCCGCTCCTGTTCCACAGAAAGCTCCGGCAAAAGATCCTTCGTCTGAAAGACCGCATCCATATCCACATTTCCTTCCGTGCTTATACTGTCATAGCGAAGCACGCGGATCATCTTTTTCGGGAAACCATTATTACGGACGTGCACATCGGAATCTGTCGCAAGCTTTTTCCAATCCGGAACCATACAAAGAGAAAAGTTCCTTGCTCCCTCGATCTGATAGGCATAAGAAAACAGCGCACCAAAAAATTCTTCCAGCGAATTCTGATTCAGAAGATCGCGGTTGAGCATGTTGTTGATGTCATTATTACTTTCACTGATCCTGTCCGTAGTCCAGAACTTTCTGTGGGGATCGTAAGTAGAAAGATCTGCATTTTCACAGCCGCAGGTCTCCCCTTTCATAAGCTCGGGCTTGGCTTCGTAGCCCGGGACATCCTCACCCCGAAGTTTTGCCGAAATATACCGGGAAGCGTATTTGCCTATTTCTTCATACGGCATATCCGCAGAAGTGATGCTAAGAGGACTTAGTCTGCCTTCATCCGTAGAATCGAATCCGGCCACCGCGATATCCTTCGGGATCGAGAATCCCTTGGACTCCAGCTCGGCACAGACGCCGATGGCCATTTCATCATTCGCACAGACAATGGCCTCCGGAAGCCCATCAGAGGATTGAGCAAAGGCTTTAACTGCAAGGTTGCCGCTGCTGTACCAGAAATCACCGTGGAAGATCCTGTCTTCCCGGACCTCAAGCCCGTGCTTTTTCATGGTGTCCCGGTATGCCTGAAGACGATTCACTGCATGCATGTGTCCTTTTCTTCCGGACACATAGGCAATATCTTTACATCCATGCACTTCGATCAGATGGGATACCATCATGACCATGCCGCTATAGTCATCTTGAAATACACTGTCGAAGAAGTCACTTTCTCTGTCGATGATCAGTACCGGTCCCGAAAACGTTTCCTTGATGTGTTCCTCGAAAGGAATCGTGGAACCCTGGATCTGGATACTGTCTTTGAGTATCACGATGCCGTCGAAATCCTTGGGGTCAAAGAGCGTAAAGATATTCGATTCACCCTTTTCCCGGATCAGGGTAGACATATATTTTCTGTACATGGAAAAGACGCACACATCCATATCATCCGCAAAGGACTGCTCAAGAAATCCCTGTAAGAACCGGCGCTGTCTTCGTTCGTCGATCTGGCCGGCAAGTAATGCCAATCTTTTCCTTCTCATAAAGAAACTCCCGTATTCTGTCAGAAAAGCCTACCTGTAATTCGGATTATATAGGATTTCCAGCAAATAATCATGACATATACGGGATATTTCAATAATGTTTACATTCTAAACAGAATCGTAATCTTTATGTCTGTTTGCCTTTCTGAGCCGCGATTTCCTCCTCCCAGGCAGTCTTCTCCGGCCAGGACGAATCATCAAATGCCTGACGGATACAGCGGCTGTAGAACTCCGCCTTTTCCAGGCAAGGACCGGGGATAGCATAAGGCTCCATCAGACTTTCCATCAGTGTCGCCCGGTCCTTCGGGGCACTGCGAAGACCATCACAGCAGACCACATAGTCATTGAATCTCTCGTAGTCCGCATCCTGGTATCCGTGATAGTAGAAATCCTCCGGATTCAATTCCTTCCAGATACTTTCCGAAAACATCGGATCTTCGTAGTTTTCGAAGTAGTTGATCAGTTTCTTATCTGTAGAAGCAAAGATCGCTTCCATAAGCCTGCAATCCTGTTCGACTAATAAATCCGAAGCCGCCTTGCAATCCATGGAAAAGCTCATCAGGTACTTATCGTCCGCATACTGGACAGTCATCTCGTTTGAGGCGGCAAACTCCACTATAGAGATCTCGAATCCTCCGTAATACCCGTAGTCCAGCTGATCAAAATACCCATCCGGAAATCTTTTCAGGACCGCTTCCACATGATCCAGGATCGTATTCATATTCTGGATACTCTCCGGGGAGAATTCATATCCTTCCAAACTGCTGGCATAGGTCTGCACATACGAGGGCACATCCTCACCCAGACGGATATAGACACCATATTCATTTCCGATCTTCGCGGCCCGTTCGTAGAGTTCAGAAAGATCTTCTCTGCCGGTATACGGAACCTGACTGTGAAGCGCGGTGTGATCGTGCTCCAGAGAAGAAAGTTTCTCAGTGAGCGCTTGATCCGAAGATGCCACCTCCGGTATCGTCTGCGGATAGGGGTGCACGATATAATCATAAGACTGCACTTTCCCGCTGGAAAAATCATAGTCGATCAGAAGGGCTGTCGGACGGCTGGTATCGGTTTCTTCGATCCTTTCCAGATCTGCAGCCAGATGTGGTTCGCCGTCTAAAATGAGAACATAGAACGACCCGCTGATGTCCGGATTGGTTCCCGTAAAAAGCTGCTGCATTACAGAATCAGTCCATTTCTGCATCTCGTTTTGTGTCAGAAGAACATCCGTAAGCTCCTGATGCTTCAGTGGCACTTCACTAAAGTAGAAGGACAGATCGATCTGCCGAAGGATATGGCAGAATACCGGATCTTCTTTCCAGTTTTCTCCTTTTCCGTGCTCATAAAGATCGATCAGAACATCCTCATACCGGACAGCCCCTTCCGGTGCATTTTCATAGTTATACGTGTAGTAATTAAAAGATCTCAGCACATCGGCGATCTGTGTGTCGGAATACCCGATATCCCGTAAATAGCCGACAAACAGCTGCGTCGTATCGCTTCCGAAAAACAGTTCATCCAGAGCCTCACTTCCGAAGATCCATTCAAAGCCCGTCAGAAACATGTGATCGTAGCTATAGGTCTGCGGGTCTTTGGAAAAATACTTTCCCATGTAAAGTTCGGCGCCGCCTTCAGTTATGAAGATCGTGTTATAGAAATCGAGATCATCTTCCCAGGCCTGCGCCGGCATCTCCTCCGGGCGATAAAGATGATCATCCACCAGATAGAAACCCGGTCCTTCTTCGCCATCGATATAGGCATCCAGAAAATGCGTCAGTTCGTGAAAGATCGTGGTATACGTCGCTTCGTTTTCATAGACGATCCCGTCTCCGAAGATCCGGACCAGATCATCCATGGAATAAAATTCACCTGCCGCACCGCTGGTATAAAGTGACTCCATTTTCAGATCCCGAAGCTTGTTAAAGAAAAACTCTTCATTTTCACTTGTCAGGTGATCGGCCACGACAGGAAAAAGGTGCAGCGCATAGGCGCGGTATTCTCCCAGTTTCGGGTTATTGACCACGCAGTCTGCATACTTCAGAAAGAGCTCGTACTTTCCATGGAGCTCATCTTCGGTAACACCGAGAGATGTGGCCAGATCAATGGCATCCTGCTCCGCCTTGCTTCTCGAGTCCTGGTAGGAGACATCCGATTTTCCGCCCGATTCGGAATCATTCTTTTCCGTCTCCTTACCAGTCTGATCCAGATCTTGATCTTCCACATGACTATTATCTGAAATCGGTTTCTCGTTTTTATGGCAGCCGGTTACAGTAAAAACCGAAACTGTCAGTGCGCCTGCCATCAGCACACAACATGCATGAGTAAATCTGTGCATATCCAATACCTCCGAATTTGATATGACCGATTATACGCATGACACGTCCGATGCAAGTGACAGTATAGAAATAATCAAGGAATCCAAACTTTCTTTTTCCCCTGTAAATGCACTTTCAGATAGCGTTCTCCGCCCTGAAAATACAGTGCATTTCACAAAGATAGATCAGCGCTCCTGCACGATGGTCGCTGTCCGGTTCTGTATATTTTTGCAAACGGTTTCCACACTTTGCTGTCCGGTAAAGAAAGCCGGTGCTTCTTCCAAAATGATCAGCAGTACCGTCGGATCAGAACGCTCTACAACATGAACGCTCTCCACGACTTTGACATACTCGCTGATTATTTCTTCGTTGATTTCATCTATCATTCCCTGCATATCCGAAGAACCGCTTTGGACGTTCTCCTCGTACCACTTTAAGTACCCGGCATTCTGCTCGTCCAGTGCTTTTCGAGAAATCGGAGTCAGTCCCATATTCACATTTTCTTCCTGTGTCCTAAGCAGGAACCGGATGAAATCCCAGGCTTCTTCCTGATAGGGTGTAAATGCAGATATCCCCAGCGAGATTTCGATCTTCGCCGAAGGGCTTCCACCGTTGCTGTTCGGCACGCCACAGAATACTTTCGGGCTTCGGTTCAGCTTCATATAGTGGGCATACTCCCTCACACCAAACATGTTCAGGACCGAATACCAAGCCATCAGACCGTTTTCAAACTTTTCTTCATCCGACACATAACCTGGATCCATGACCAGCTCACGATGAGATTTCGGACTCCCATACTTTTTCACGAAAGTAAGAAGATCCTGGAAAGCTTTCGTATCGAAATGCACTTCCTTTGATGCATAGTCGATGAAACTCTCTCCGGAGCGCTCGATCATAAAGGAAAGCAGCTCGGAATATTCCCACTGGAAGAAGGGATCCACACCTTCCGGAAGCGCATCCATCGCCTGGAAGAATTCATCATATGTCCAGCTTGTCTTCTGCCCGATCAGATCCGCATTTCCGATAATGCCGTCCACACGGAAGGATAGAGGCATATGATACAGTTTTCCGCCCACTTCCTGGGCACGAAGAACATTATCGAACAGGAGACTTCTGTCGAGTCCCGTGCCATCTGTTCTGTCGATAAAAGTATTCAGGTCGCACATCACCTGATCCGTATCGAACTGGGAAAACTGCGAGAACCCGACCAGGATATCCGGACCCGTTCCGGAGATCATATCCAGATAGACTTTATCTGACATGGCCGCATTCTCATTCATATAGTCCGCATCCATCACCACATCCGAAGAATAGTCATGGAGAACGACCCGGCACTTGGCATCCGCACTGGTGTTATACCGGATCACATCACTTAGATCGATCCTGGAATAAATGTTACAACCCGCAAGGAGCATGGTCTTTCCGGCATGGGGATTTTTATCCGCCTTCTTTGCGCGGACCAGTTCCACATTTACGATATACCTGTCATCATCAGGCACTCCCGTCATGCTCTCATCAAGCTTAAAGAAATAGAATTCTTTATCTGATGCGATCTTCATTTTCGTGGGAAGAATATGGCCGGGATCATAATCCGTACTGTTCCAGGAGAATACTTCTACATCGTTATGTGCATCGAAGAGATCGGCTTTTACCACTCCGTATGTGTTCATGTAGTAAAGCCCGCCATGTATATAATTCAGCGGCATAATTCGAGGATTGCTGATCTTTTCTCCGACCAAAGTCATCGTATTCAGATCGATCTCCTGATAGTAGTAACTGGCATCCAGCGTATCCCAGTCCACTATCGTAAACATCGCATAGCATTTTCCGTCTTGATAGATAATATTCGCGTCGAAACCGTCAAGCATCATGCTGCTCTGCAGTTTTCCGTTTGCATCCAGAAGACTGATCTCACCCCAGGTGGAACAAAGTATCTTTCCGTCAGGAAGAACGATCATCTTTTCCGCGTTCACCTGATCGATCGGATGGATCTTTTCCATCGAACCATCATCACAGATTTTTTCCAGAAACAGACCATCGGAATGCTGGACTATGGCAAATGTCTCGCCGGATTCATTCTCACCCGTGCATCGCACCATTTCATCAGAAGAGACTTCATCATAGTTCACTTCCACATCCGAACTTCGAAGGAGTTTTCCATTCAGATCGAAGACCAGGCTCAGGCTCTTTTCATATTCGTTCGAAATCGCCCAGTAATGGTCCCAGTCATTCTGATTCTCGTACTCTTTCAGTTTGGCTTTCACATCATCCGGCATCTCATACCGGATATGGCATAAAGAAACCACGATCGTATTTCCCATGAAATAGACATTATCCCGCTCAATATCCAGCGTATGTAACGTCTTTTCCGGATCGACCGGGAACTGCAGCGGCACTTCAGTTACATCAAAATATGGATCGGTTTCTAAAACCACGCGCCCGCTGACCTCCGTCCACGCTTCCGAAGAAGGAACACTGACCGGGTCGGATCCGAAGCCGGATTCTTTATTTTTCTTACAGCCGGCAGAACCCAGTAAGATAGATAGACATAAACTGATCGCAAGTAGTTTCCGTTTCATATCCTGCACCTTAGTCTCTCAAGACGGATCTCAGCAAATTACATTATGGTATTGATCACGAACACCAGCACGCCGCAAACGAGGACAACGATGCCACGGATCCGCATGCCGGATACGGCTTTGGCATCATCACGAAATTCCTTTTTAACAGAAAGCTTCGGACAAATGATCATAAAAAGTCCAAGCAGAGTGATAACTGTTCCCAGAATTACATATGGCATAATACAGCCCTCCGATTTCTTTGTCTCAAATAGCGTGACCGGATACATCATTTCTTGCATTATAACATATGCGGCTTCATTTCATGCGTACAGCAGATCATTCGGTTAGATCAGACTGTTCCGTTAACGTAGGAGACGATCGGAGCAATAAATTTTCTATCCGAAATATCGTAAGAGTGTGAGATCATTTCCGCCATGGCTTTATCTTTTTCAGTCGGATTTTTCTTGTGATTCATAATCGAAAGAAGTGCCTTCATGGCAAGCCTGGAACCTGCACTCATCTTGTCATAATTCAGACCGCCCTGAAGGTAAAATCCCTGCATCTTATTTTTCATTTCTTCGGGGATCGCTTTATCCATCAAGGTCTTCGCTTCCGGATTGTCAGCCGGACTTGCGCCCACCACAAACAATACCAGTTTCTTGCTTGTCCAGGAAGCTGCCTTACCAAAAAACCATTTTGCGCCTGTAACCTTTCCGGCATTTGCCCATCCGCCATAGAGGATGGCATCGTAAGACTGGAAATAATCCGCCTTCTTTTTCTTTGCCTCTTTCAGATCAAGAACGTCTGCCGACGTTTCTTCTTTTATCCATTCCGCATATCTTTGGGTAAATCCTGTTTGTGATGTATAAATAACTAATGTTTTCATATTTCTAAAATGTCCTTTCCTTGTCGTCGAAGAAATTCAGTGTGACACATTCTTTTTTCCCCGTCAAGCCGAGGGCCTAGTCACATATTGGGATTTGAATATATGTTTATTCATCGTATGATACGCTGGAGATTTCCCCGTCAAAATAGGTAAAATCGCCATCCGGATAATGCCACGTAGCCGAGAAAGAAGTAGGATAGGAAATCCCGTTTTCCGCCACCTGATACCTGTCACAAGATGCCGTCCACGGTATGTGTTCGATCACGCCATCAGAATTTCTGGCACTTCGGTCCTCTGTTGTAAAAGAGACAAACTCGTACTGTTCGTTAAAAGTAAATATGCCTGATGCTGTCTGTCCGCCATAAGTGATCACCGCTTTTACATGATAGACATCGATCTCTTCCCAGGTAATGTAGTCTGAAAGAAGAATAGATGGTGCAAAAAGACTTTCCGCCAGATACGTAACCAGGCATGCCTGATCCATTTGCGGTCCGGTTTCGTTGAAGATCGTGACCACTTTTCCGACTACGCCCTTCATTCCGCCCTTTCCATCCAGATAGGAATCATATCCTTCAAAGGGAACACCGAACATACTGCTGTCAATAAAAGCCATGCGGCAGGGAATGGAAACGAAATCATACTGAGTATAGTCGATCTTCAAAGAGGGACCGTCTTTTCCCTGTTTAAAATCCACATCATCATATGTCATGCATACCCAATTCATCTTCGTTTTCCCGATATAGCCGCAAGCCTCTACATACTTCTGGAGTGGCTCCGGAAGACCTGCAAATTCATCCTTCGTAAACAGGTCATCCTTTTCATATATTGTCTCTTTCTGAAGAGAGCGGATATCTTTTTTAAACTGTGTTTTCAATGGAGAATACGGGATCAGAAACCAGATTACGATTAAAGCCAAAAGTGAGAGAATACCAATCAGAACCATTTTCTTCCACCCCCTCTTCTTCTGCTTCAATTCCTTCATAGTTCACTGATGTTCCTTTCCATTTTCATGATCGTTTTGATCGTCGTCGCAAGACTCCGTTCACTGATTCCGTCAAAGATCCGATTAATGATTTCCTGACTCTGCTCATCATTTTTCTTACAGAATCGGATACACTTCTTTGTCAGAACGATCCGCTGTTTTCTCTTATCTTCTTCATCCTGGATCATCTCCACGAATCCTTTATCAGAGAGTTTATTTAGGATCTGCTTGACGTTCTGATGAGAACTTCCCATGATCTCCGATAATTCATTGAGCGTCGGGCTCTCCTTACAAAGATTGATACAGATAATCGCAAAGAACTGCTTCCACGTTATCTCCTTAAAGAACGTATCCGCACTGGCCTGGAACCGGTTATCAAAAGCACTGAGAAGTCCGAGCAGGAACGGCTGCAGGGGCATGTCTCCAAATGTGACCTGACTGTTATTGACCATTTCATCGTAGTTCATATATCTTTCTCACTTTCATTTCTTACAATACACAGATAGGTAACACATTACCTTTCTTGTGAAAAAGTGTAACATGTTACCTATCTGCCGTCAAGTGTTTTATATCTGATGTTTCAAAACCGGCGCTTCAAAACCAGCGAATCAAGCGATGACTTATTCCTTCAGATCCAGCGCCGCGATCTCTCTTGTCGGCCAGAAAGCACAGAGGTGCAGCCTAGTGATCCTTCCGATCATCGGCCGGAAGCACTTTACGAAAGTCGGAAGCGCAGCATGCACGATCTCCGGATCATCGATCAGGATCGTAGTATGCGGAGTAAACCCGTACTGCTGCGGCACACCCATCTGGCAGGCTTCCTGAAGCATATCCAGTTGTGGATTTCTATCCGGCGCCGCGAAAAGCACTGATCCTCCGGCGAACATACCGATGTGGCTCAGGTCTACTTCCACCTGCGAAAACTCTGCCGCCACTTTCTTGACATTCGCGAGGACCTCTTCTTCCATCTCAAGAGGATATGTCGCTAAACTAATATGGTAAGGAAGATTCGGAGTCTGCGTTCCGGTAAAGCCCTCTTTCTTAATCTCGGCATACCACTCCGACATATTCTTCTGAACACCCTCGTCCAGATCCGCCATCAGACACAGAAAACTCTCCGCCATTTTTCTTCCTCCATTCACATTCGTTTTTACACTTGTGTTATTTAGTATAGAACTTTTCTTATCTTCTGCCATTGTCCTGATAGTTTATAAAGTCTCACCAGGAAGGCGATCATTCAATAGCCAGACTACAATTATATCGGACCACAGATCCATTCGGATACTCGATCACAACTCTTTCTTTCTCAAAACCGCTTTTCCGGTAGAATCCGATCGCATCGTCATCTGTCTGCGCCGTGATCTTCTTGAGGTGCTCAGTCTCCATCACCTGGCAGACCAACTCTTTCCCGATTCCTCTTCCTCGCAGATCCTTTCTCACAGCAATCCCCAGGATCTCCGCCTCGACTCCCGTTTCAGACCCTTCTGCTGTTTCTGTCTCTTTCATCACCAGAATACCGGCCTTTTCACCATCCATATCACACACGAAGATCTTCACCGACGGATCCGATAAAAACTTCTCCATCAGCGCTTTGTAATCCTCATAAGACGGCTGATACATGCATGGCGCATAAATCAGAAACGCCTCCTCGGAAGTCAGCCAACTCTTATCCATACAGCGTCTGCTGTCACAAGTCTTTTTCATAGCTCACTTCTCGTATATTCTTGCCGCCAATCGAATCATCACGCACCTCTGATGCCAATTGAAATCCCATTCTTTCATAGAAATCTCTGGCATTCGTATTCTCTTCCAGCACCCAAAGCATTACTTTCTTATATCCCATTTGCTTGAGCTCGGCTAAAGCTTTCTCCATCAGCTGTGTGCCGTAACCGCGTCCCACATACTCCGGCAAAAGATAGATGGATATCACTTCACCATAGCCTGGGAACGTATCAAATCTCGATTCGCAGAAACTGCTGGTTCCGACGATCTTTCCATCTTCAACACTTACCAGTGTATGCCAACTAGGATTATCCACCTTCGCCGCCCATCTTCCGGATGGAATGCTATCCAGATAATCCTGCGGAATGATTCCTTTATATGCAGACTTCCAGCTCTGCTCATAGACATTGCTGATCTTCAGTCTATCATCTGTCTCATCGATATACCGTACAATACTCACGCCGCACCTCCATCTCTAACATAGTGCAATAATTGCTTTCCAATTGCAATGAGATATGCACAAACAGGGGGGCTGAAGGCAAGGATTTTACCCCAAGTTGGGGTAAATTTGTAAAATAGTCCATTTCCCACCAACTTGGTGGAAATATCTAAAATAATCCCGCCGCCCTGATTGCACCAGACGCGTGGATCCGGACGACGCGGTTTTCATCTGTCTCAGAAAGCTTCTGCAGTTCAGAAATGTACGGCCGCACAAACTCCGGTCTTCTTTTCCCGAGGACGCGGAAGATCTCCGGCGCTTCCATCCTGACTTTGTCATTCTCATCTTTCAGAAGTTTTGCAAATACCGGCATATGCTCCGCATAGATATCCGGTGTGTTCGTCGCAATATTCTCGGACATCCAGATAAAGCTCAGCCGGACCTTCGGATCCTCATCTGAAGCAAACCGAAACAGTTCTTCCCAATACTTTTCGACGTTTGAAAAGCACCCGCGCCCGATCCTTCCGAGTGCATTTACTATAAATCGACGGGACAACGTCCGAAATCAGATGGGGATACACAAGCCCGATCTCCCCGAGCATCCAGATCGCTTTTGCTTTTATCTTCGTGGATTCATGAGTAAGAAGTGTGGAAAGATAGGGTACACTCTCCGGCCAATTCTCCTTCTCTTTTGTAAGTTTTCCGAGCTCTTTGTAAAGTTCTGATTCAGTCAAGTCCGTTCTCCTTTTCGAAGAGACATTCGACTTCCGATCCGAACTTACAGCTGTCGTAATGTCTCTTTTTCCATTTCGATGATATGGATCATGCGGTCGATGGCGCAGATGCCCGAATACGGGATCTTATGCGCCAGCATCTGCTCTTTATTCGCTTTCGTCCCGGCTTCGTATTCGTCCAGGATCGCCTGTCTCTTCTTCTTCTCGGCTTCCAGTTCTTTCTTAGTAAGCACATCCGAGAAGATCACGGCCAGACAGAACCAGACGGAATCATAATCGACCCTCTCAAATAGATCGCAAATCGTCTTCTTCAGTTCTTTTCGGCCGGCATCGGTAATGCAGTACACTGCCTTGTTTTCGGCCTCACCCGTATCTTCGATCAAGCCTTTTTTCTGAAGCCGGAGGCAGGTCTCATAGAGCGTCGTCGCGCCGATGGGAAGCCAGTATTTCATGTTCATCTGATCGATGACTTTCAATATGTCATACGCATTTTTCTCGCCCTTGGTCAGGATCCCCATGATCACTATGGATGTTTTCGACAGCATTTCTCTTACTCCTTCTTCTGTGGTACAGTAGCCATATCACGATCAGAAGCCAGATGATCATCGCGAACAGAAACGACTCCGCATTCTTGATCTCACTTCCTGCTTCCGAAGATATTATAACATCCCACAGCGCCCCCACTCCCCAGAAAAACGGGAAAATAATCAGCATGTTCCGGGTGATATAGAACACGGCACAATACATCAGGCCGACCAGGAAAAGATGCAGGAACTCCGGCTGGAATCCGGCATGGTGAAAGGAATAGAAGACACTGGTCAGAAGGATCGCCGGGATGATGCCGAATGCTTTTTCGAAACTCATGCGAAGAAAACCGTAGATAAACAGCATCTCGAAGATTCCGGCAGTGAGTATATACGCCGCCGCATACAGGTTTTCCTTCTGCAAAAGCACTGTTCCCTCGGGGATCCCATCTCCCATGAACATGGCCAGAAGCCCAGAAGCAAAAAGGATATCCAGTACGATACTCAGCCTGAGTTTCTTCTTCGAAAAGCCGATATCCGAGAGGACCTCTTTCCCTTTCTTATCCACATACATCGATACGAAAACCACGCCCAGACCGAAGATCATGACCACGTCCCGAAGGAGAAAAGACACGATCGTATCTCTCATCGAATCCCCCGAGAACGGTAGCATCAGAAGGCTCAGACCGATCATCAGAAGCCCCGAAGCAACGGCAATCCACGTATCCCTCGTCACTTTCACCTTAAACAGTTCTTTCACGAAAACACTCACCTCATCTTAGGATATACACCTGCACACGCAATTACTACGTATGCGTAGCATCGCGAGAGAATATTACCACGTATACGTAGTAATGTAAATACCCATTTTTGAGGTAGAATTTGAATCGGATCAGTTCACGATCCCGCCGTGGAACACGCACTCATAGACTTTCGTGTCGTTGAGATAGATCTCTTCATAGCCCTGAAACCAGGTAAAATCCCCGGTGACTTTGCAGCGGTATGTGTACTCTCCCGACTGGAAAACTTCCGGCCCGCGGTAGGGCATATTTTTGTCCGCCGCACGCAGTGCTTCTTTTAGGAAATTCCCGCTGAACCCGTCGCCGAGGACCCTACCCATATAGTTCATGGCATAGACCGTGACGCCGTCTTTCCAGATGGCTTCCTCGCCTGCGAACTTCTCTCCACCGACATATGTGTCGTGATACATATACCTGCCGTTCTCATACCGGAAATCGTGGGACGCCGGTCTTGACGCATCTGTCTCATTCATAAATGCGGCATAGGTATTGACGTTTGCTTCGAGCCGGAAGGAGATCAGTTCATCGAGATCCGGATCGTCATAGGACTTGATATTCATGGCGCAGTCCTGATCCTTCACCAGATAATCCACGCTGACATTCATCAGTTCGCTGATCTGGATCAGATTGGCGATATCCGGGTACACCTGCCCCGACTCCCATTTCGCCACAGCCTGCCTCGACACGCCCAGCTTCTCGCTCAGCGCCTCTTGCGTATATCCTTTGTTCTTTCTCAATATCTGAAGTTTCTCGGAAAAGATCATGCTTCTCACCTCCGAAAACAATATACTTGACTACGGCTGCTTTTCCCATCAAAGCGCAGTTGCGGTTTTGCTACTTTCATTATACAGAAAAGAAGAACGCGAAGATCAGTAATACCAAACACAGCCCCAGTGCAGTAAGGCCCAAAGCTTTTGTCCGGTTTTTGGCGATCCAGGGATACTTCTTTCCAAGAAAATAAAGCGGAATGCTAAGTGCAACCTCGATGCCGAGAATAATAAAGACACCGAACACACCGTTTCGGAAATTGGTGAGGTTCCATTTTCCTTGGAAAAGGCAGTATATCACTCCGGATAGCCCCATTATGAGGAGCGCATTACAAATGACCCTCCACCAGGAAGAATACGGCTGACCATCCTTATCTGTCCAGGAAAAATAACCCGCAAGGACACCTTTTTCCGTTTTGGCAATATCTTTCGCGATGGAAATGAACTTGTGTCCCTGTTTTTCCTCTTCATCTATGTAGTTCAGATACTGATCCGCGTCCAAACTGGCAAGGTCAGAATTGGCGGCTTTCATCTTCTCGCTTAGGATCATGGCTCCCTGAAGCTCTTCCAGCTGCTTATGAAGATTCTGCATATTTTCTTCCAAAGCTTCCGGAAGCGACTTGGCGCCATCGAAAAGATCAGCTATTTCATTGACCGGCAGACCTATTTTCCGAAGGACAATGATCTTCTTAATTTTTTCAAGATCCTCCTGGGAATAATCACGATATCCATTTTCCTCACGTTTAGGAGAAATCAATCCTTCTTTTTCATAAAATCGGATCGTTGCTCTAGGTATGTCCAGGATCGTTTCCAGTTCTTTAATCGTCATGTTCGTGACCTCCCTTAGTGATTTTAGGGAAATCCTAAGGTATAAACAAGGTTTACAGTCAATAGTTTTTTCAAAAATGGCCTGCGGATTCTCCTTACTTCATTCGACCATTCTCACAAAGCCCACTTCCTCAAGCTGCCGGACATACACACACAATCTCTCGTAAAGCGGCTCCGCCTCGTCACCGAACTTTCCCGAAACAAGCTGTCCGATATCGTACACAGTGCTTTTGCCGTCGATAGATAAGAAGATGAAACTCCCCATGCCCTCAAGCTTGATATGCGACACAGAAGGCTGCTTGAAGAACCGCTGTGCGATCCTGTTCGTAAAGCCTTTGTTCTCCATATCCACCGTCACCACACCTTCCTCCGACGTGGAAAAAGCTATGCCCGGCATTTTCTCGTAAATACGATCCAGGAAATTGTCTTTTTTCGGCATGCAGTCCCTACCTGTCCTTCTTACTTCTTGTCCTCTTTCTTACTTTCAGAAGAAGTCTCCTCCGAAGCCTCAGAAGAAGCCGGTTTCTCCTCTTCTGCACCTGCTTTTGCCACAGCGTTCGCCGGCTTCTTTCCAGACATGAGAAGAACCATCGCGCCAAGAGCAATCAGTACGATCAGCGACGTTGCATTTCCGGTAGGAATATGGGAACTGACATCGATCTTTTCGGCGACATTTGTCACCGTCAGGATCGCAAGAAGCACGCCAAGTATACCTTCACCGGCGATCAGGCCGGAACAGAAGAGAATGCCCTTACTTGACTCATCCTTCTGTTTCCCGTTTCTCTTGTCCACGATCCACTTAATAAGACCACCGAACATGATTGGAGCGGAAAGTTCCAGCGGGAGATAAAGACCGATGGCGACCGGAAGCGCAGAAACGCCGAGGAACTCGATGACAATAGAAATAAAGACCCCGATGAAGATCAATGCCCATGGAAGGTTTCCGTCCATAACTCCCTCGATGATCATCTTCATCATCGTGGCCTGAGGAGCGGCCAGTTTATCTGTGCCGAAACCGAAAGCAGAATCCAGAAGGATCATGACGCCGCCGATGGCGAGCGCTGCGGCGATCGTACCCATGATCTCACCGATCTGCTGTTTCTTCGGCGTTGCACCCAGAATATAACCGGTCTTGAGGTCCTGTGAAGTATCACCGGCCATACAAGCTGCGATGCAGATGATCGAGCCGATCGCGATGGCGCCGTGCATACCATGCACACCCACATCGCCGGTAAGTTTCAGGCAGAAAGTTGCGATCAGTACCGTTGCGATCGTCATACCGGAAACAGGATTGTTCGAACTACCGACAAGACCGACCATTCTCGAGCTGACCGCACTGAAGAAAAAGCCGAAGAAAACGACAAGAAGTGCGCCGAAGATCGTAACCGGGATCGCCGGAAGGATCCAGATCAGAATGATCAGAACAGCGATCGACACAAGTACGAAACGCATGTCCAGATCCTGACTCGTACGATCAATAGCACTCTTGCCCTTTGTTTTTTTCGAAAGGCCCTTCATGGATCCCGCAAACGCTTTCACGATCGTCGGGAATGTCTTGATCAGGCTGATAATACCGGCCGCCGCAACCGCACCGGCTCCGATATATTTGATATAACTTGCCCAGATGGCAGACGCACCACCTTCTGCATAAAGCTCCGCAACCGAGACGTTCGCCGGATACATAACGATATCCGTTCCGAAAGTTACGATTGCCGGGATCAGGACGAACCAGCCCAGAAGACCGCCCGCAAACATGTACGCGGAAATCTTCGGTCCGCAGATATAGCCGACGGAGATCAGCGCCGGATAGATTTCTGTAGAAAACTCCGTTTTCAGAGCAGAAATCTTGAACGTGACTACCGACTTCACGGCATAAATACCGTCAGCGAAAAACTTTACGATAGCACCCAGCGCCATACCGATGAACACAGATTTAGCCGAAGATCCGCCTTCCTCACCGGCAAGCAGCACTTCTGCACAGGCAGTGCCTTCCGGATACGGCAGCACGCCGTGTTCCTTAACGATCAGGGCACTACGGAGAGGCACCATGAAAAACACACCCAGAAGTCCGCCCACCAGAGCAATAATCGTGATCGAGATCAGCGAAGGCTTGTCCATCACGCCTTCCTTTGCCCAGATAAACAGTGCAGGCATCGTGAAGATCGCACCCGCCGCCAGTGACTCACCGGCAGAACCGATGGTCTGCACCATATTACTTTCCAGGATGGAATTCTTACGCATGATGATCCTTATGATCGTCATTGAAATTACTGCTGCCGGAATCGAAGCTGAAACAGTCAGTCCGACTTTAAGTCCGAGATATGCATTAGCCGCGCCAAAAACAACCGCAAGTATGATACCCAGAATGATCGATGCCGGTGTCATCTCCGTCGTGACTTTATCAGCAGGTATGTATGGTTTGAATGGCTTTTCCATGAAACTATCCCCCAACTCCTATAATACTTCGATTGTATCACACAACCACGATTCGCACATCTTTGCCACGTAGATGCCTCCGCTCAGGGGAAAAAAACTTCAACAAAAAACCCGCGATGAGATAACCATCACGGGTCATGTATCCACGATCCACAAAATACCAGTTTTAAAAAGACTGATGAACTCACATGCATTCAGTTTATATGTCTACACAGATGTATATATCCATGTACCCTGTGCCGTCTTTCTCATATTCATACTCGAAACAGCCAACCACGTTATCGTCCTGTCTGCCCTTGATGCTA
>CADCLV010000030.1:0-21390 GCA_902802325.1 Oscillospiraceae bacterium
ATACGGTGTCACCGTTGAGATGGAAGATGCTTCCAAACTGCATAATACCGTTTCGGATCTTGCCGATTATTTCTGCGGCGTATGGGAGACGATCAATTCCTGAGCGGTCCGTTCTTCTCCTTTGAAAGCTTCTCTTCTTCTTTCACCCCGGGATCTTCCTGAAAAATGCAAAGTCAGATCGTTAAACGGTAAAGAAAAATCTCCCGCTCCCGGGAGGAAAAGCCGGAAGCGGGAGAGATATGGAGGGTTTATTCAATAAAGAGAGCAAACTTTATTCGATGACCAGTTCTCTGATCTCCACTTTTTTGATCCTTCTGGATACGAAATAGGCAAAGATGAAAAATCCAGCAAGAAGTAGCACTATCGGAATCAGGAGAGTCTCTGTCGAATACGGCGCCACAATGTCCGTCACGCCCACGCTGCGCAGCATCTTATTCAGAGTCTTCTGGGAAAAGGCGATACTAAAGACCAGACCGATCGCCGAGCCGATGATGGATACCAGGAAAAACCGGAGAGCAAACTGAAAACGGAGTTTTCCGGATGTGAATCCCACTGCCTTATAGATACCCAGATCACGTCTTTCCTGTGAAAATACACGGCTGCAGATCATGCTGACAACTACCAGTACGAAAAGGAGGGAAAATACATAGATCACATACCGCATCG
Organism: Oscillospiraceae bacterium; assembly: GCA_902802325.1. Lineage (GTDB taxonomy): Bacteria > Bacillota > Clostridia > Saccharofermentanales > Saccharofermentanaceae > Scatonaster. Next base: position 667 of record CADCLV010000030.1, read on the forward strand.
CATCGACGGCTGTTCTGATCTCCTTGACCTCTGATCCTAACGGATCCTTATTCGCATCCACACTGTATTTGTCACCATAGGCGGAACGGAAGGCTTCACCCATTTTTTCCGTGTCTTCAATATCCGCAAGACTGATGCCATACCAGGAATACCCGGTTGCCTCAATTTTTTCCGCTGCTTCTTCACCCATCAGGAATTGCCGTCCGGTATCGCTGGTAGTCGTGTAGATCCCGGAGATAACGTACTCTTCTTCGAATTCCCGTCTGGCCACTGTGACTTTATCCCCGACGGAAAGCTTCAGTTCATCTTTCAATATCGTCGAGATCGCGACTTCATTATCGTAGATCGGCGCACGGCCGGAAACCGTCTTTAAAGAGCTGACATCCTTACGGATCTGGCACTGAATGGTCTCGCCATTCAATGAAACGTATTCCGAACGGATAAAATAGGCATTCTCAACCTTCGCCGTTTCTGCAGCGAGTTTTTCGAACTCTTCCATTTCCTTCTCAGTAAAGTTTGTCTCTTTCGAGCGCACCTCCACTTCACACAACACTGCACCCATTGCTTCCAGAGCCGATTTCGAGCGGACGCTGGATGCCATAAGGTTTACTGTCAGCATAAAGAACATCAGAAGAGCACAGATGAAGATCGCCACAAAATAGCGCTTCTTATTGGAACTGAACTGGCGGTAGGCAAGGCTTAAGGAAAGTCTTTTTCCTGATACCGGCACATTCAGAAGGCTGTCAAAATACACATCCCGCGTCTCGCCCGTCAGTGCTTTTACCGGAGAGATCTTTCCGATTTTTCTTGTTGCCAGAAGGATCACCAGGAAAGAGAACACCATGAACAAAAGAAGGATTGGAATACTCGTGCTCAGGTCCACTGTCTTTTTCGCAATAATGCCGGTTATCGGCTGGAAGATATTACCGAACTGATGGATCAGCGGAATCGCAAGTACCGTACCGATGATGGCGCCCAGTAACTGGGTCAGCATATACATCAGTGTGTAAAGAAGCCGGATCTTTCCCTTGGTAAAACCCTGGGCCTTAAGAATACCCAGTTCCGTGTAGCTTTCCTCAATGGCCACCGAGATATTATGTGCCATGATGATCACGACCACCACCGCCAGGATGATAGCAAAAACGATCATGATCGAGCAAATGATCTCGGTAAACAGACCGGTATAGTATTTCATCTGGGTGGATGTCTCGGCGGAATAAGAATAATTCTGAATGCCGGTATCCAGATTGATCTTCTTGGCAAATTCCCGCAGATTCAGATCGCAATCTGCTTTCTTATAAAGATATACGATCGTAACACGTCCCAGAAATTCACTTGTCCCTTTATCCACGTCCGATGCCAGTTTTTCAAATGTTTCCGGCGAGACATAGACTGTCTTCCAGCCGACCATGGATGAACCGCATACCGGTTCCACGACAAAGCCCTGGATCTGAAAGGTATATTCGCCGCCACGGGTCAGGAAACGGACCTCATCGCCGGTCTTGCATCCGGTGTTGGTGGAAATGCCCTGCGGAAAATATATACCTGTCTCCGAAAGCGGATCCACATGATCCTTATAAGAAGAAAAGCTGTCATCTTCAAACTGGTGTGTGACCACGTCATTCAGAGGTACGATCAGCCAGCTTTCGTTATCTTCTTTTCCCAGAATATAGCGTTTTCTCATCAGTATCGCATCCATGGTCTCCACATGGTCCACCAGCGGATGTTCTTTCACGGAATCAAGAAGTTCCGGCGTAAGCCTTTCGGCGGGAATATTCATGAAGACGTCTCCGGCTTTCGCCTCGATATAGGCTTCATCGATACTCTTCGCCACATTCTTTTTGATGCTGAAAAGCATGGTCAGAAGCGCCGCTACCAGAAGCATGAGAAACAGGATGCCGAAGAACGTGCCCTTTTTTCTTTTGATGTTGGCACGAAGTAAGGTAAGGATTTCCATATCTGTTTCCTCCTTACCACTTCATCGAGGTCAGCCAGGAGTTGACCTGCGTTTCACGGCTCTTTTCCTCTTCTTTATCGTAAGGTGGAAGAGTCAGTTCACCGATCACAGAACCATCTTCGATATAAATAAGGCGGTTTCCGCGAAGCGCCGCACGAAGGTCATGAGTAACCATCAGGATACTCTGGCCGTTTCTATTCAGATCTGTCATCAGGTCCAGAACTTCTTTGGTGTTTTTCCGGTTCAATGCACCAGTGGGTTCATCGGCGAACAGGATCTTCGGATCGTGAACGATGGCACGGGCAATGGCACAGCGCTGCTGTTCACCGCCGGATACCTGGGACGGGCGATGGTCTTTGACATCCGCCACGCCCATCTTTTCCAGAAGTTTTTCCGCTTTTTCTTTTACTTCTTTTGCTGACTTTGTATGGCTTAAATATCCTGCCACGGCAACATTTTCCAGAAGGGTCAGATTACTTACCAGATGCATTTGCTGGAAAACGAAACCGAAATCATGGGAACGAAGATCCGCAAGTTCTTTTTCCTTCATCTTAACCAGATCTTTTCCGTTCAGGATCACCTGCCCGGAGGTGGCTTTATCCATACCGGAAAGGGCATATAAGAGTGTGGACTTTCCTGATCCGGATGCGCCCATGACTACGGTAAAATCCCCTTCTTTGATTTCCAGATTCACGTGCTGGAGCACATGGACCTGCCCGCCGTTGTGGGCGAAACTTTTACAAAGATCCTTTGCTGTCAGAATGCTGCTCATTTTTCGTAAGACTCCTTTTTCATGTGTTTTCTCGTCTGTTTTTCATTTTCTGTCCCCATTATCCGAGAAAACTTATTAAGAAGTCCTTAACGTGGAATTTTGTTTTTCCGGAAGGATCAATCTGGCGCGAAGACCGTCCGGGCGGCTTTGAAGTTCGATCTCTCCATCCATCTGCGTCATAAGATATTTTACGATATAAAGGCCCAGTCCCGAGCCCGGCTTCGAGCCATGGTTATGGCCCCGGTAGAATTTGTCGAAGATAAAAGGCATGTCTTCGTCCGGGATTCCGCAGCCGAAGTCCCGGATACAGATAACGATCTCCCCGTTTCCGTTCTTCTTTCCGGAATCATTCTGTTCCAGGGAAACTTCCACTTTGGTTTCTGCATATTTCCCGGCATTGGTGATCAGGTTCTCCACACATTGCAGAAGGCGGTCCGGATCTGCCAGGACCACAGAGGATACATCGGTCGGAAGAAGCACTACATCTTTTCCTTCCGGATCGAGGTCGGAAATGGCTTTTTGAATGAAGTCCCGGATCTCGATTTCTCTAGGTTCCACCTTCAGCCGGTGCATATCGGAAAGGGAGTGAAGAAGAAGGTCATCGGTGACCTTACTGACTTCGTCACTTTTCTTCATGATGACCTGAAGATACTGTGCCCGCTTTTCCGGAGAACTGTCCAGATTTGCCTCCAGACCTTCTGCATACGCGCGGATAGATGTGATCGGTGTCTTGATATCGTGTGAAAGAGTAGCAATGACCGTCTTATTATTCTCGATTGCTTCTTTTTCTGCAGCCCGTGCCTTTTTCAGATCCTTGCGCATACTGTCAAAGGCCCAGGAGAATTCTCCGACTTCACTTCCCCGGTCATATTGAAGCGGAATATCCACATTTCCTTTCGCAATCTCGGATGCAAACTGCGAGATCTTTTTCAGCGGGCGAAGTACAGTCAGATAGATATATCCGCCCAGCACCAGCATACAAAGCACCGTTCCCGCGCCGATCCATAAGATGCGCACATCCCGGGAAGAGGTATCTTCCTGATTACGAACCGTCTCGGTCAGTTCGCCGATCTTCGTTACCGCCGCTTCTTTTTCACCTTTTTCCAGAAGTCTTTCGATCTCATTTAAGGAGATCAGCTGCTCTTCTTTGGTATCATTTTTCCTGATGCCCGATGTCATATAAAGACCGATGGTACCGAAAATGACGGCAAGAAAAAGCACGATATAGATTCCGACAAAACGCTTACGCATCTTCCGGCACCTCCAGCATATAGCCGACTTTATAGACGGTCTTGATGAACTTCGGATCCGCTGGATCTTCTTCCAGTTTTTCCCGGAGCCACCGGATATGTACCGTCAGTGTGGAAGCTTCCGATGTCATAAAGGCTCCCCATACCGAAGTCAGGATCTTTTCTTTCGGCATTGCCTGATTCTTATGCTCGCAAAGAAAGGCCAGAAGATCGAATTCCCGAAGCGAAAGATTCACCGTTTCTCCGGCTTTCACTACTGAGCGGGATGTGAGATTGACCGATACATTTCCGAAAGAGACGATCTTCTCTTCTTCGGAAAAGCCGTAGGTACGGCGAAGCAGCGCCTGCACATGAACCAGCATCTCCTTCATGGAATAGGGCTTGGGAAGATAGTCATCGCCGCCGATCTCATAGCCTGAGATGCGGTCATTTTCCGAAGTCCTGGCGCTGGCAAAGATCACCGGCACCGTCGACACCTGACGAAGTTCCTTGCAAAGCGCGAACCCGTCACTGTCCGGGAGATTAATGTCCAGAAGGATCAGATGAAATGTATTATTCGATAAAACCTCGAAGGCTTCTTCTGCGGAAAATGCACTGGTGACTTTGTATCCGTAGCCGCTGAGCATATCTGCCATAACCAGATGCAGATCTGTATCATCGTCAACGATCAGAATGCTGTACTCCATACCTTCTCCTCTACAACAATCTTCATATATTCAATATATTTCTTTGAGATCCGGTGTGTCTGCGGCACAGACATCAGGGCATCAGAGCATTTCCATCATTCGCCTTAAGCTGTTCTTCCAGATACCGGAGCATCTTTTCTTCCAGATCGTGTTCCACATCCAGCATCACGGTTTCTCTTGCATCCAGTGCTTTGATTCCTTCCGCCAGATACTTCTTTGCCTTCTCCCTGTCACCTTCGATATAGTAAGCGTAGTAGGCAAGTCTTCTTCGGCCGTTACTGTCCTTATCCTTTTCCAGTTCCAGCCGGGAACGTTCATAGTATTTCTTCGCCAGCGCCGCATTGATCTCGCGGAATGAATAATAGTTCACAAGAGTGCCGTCCACCGCAACCTGCATTCCCGGGATCAGTTTTTCCGTATCCTGTTCCGTCAGGAAATGCGCTGTCTCGGTCAGGGCAGCAAGATCGTTTTTCATTTCGGCGATCCGGTAGCGGGACAGAGAATACATGATCTTTTCCATCTTCGTGGCATTCTCGTAAGGAAGTTCTTCCAGAGGCGGAAGCTCGATTTCCGAAATAGGCTTTCCCTCAAAAAGTTCCCTCGTCTTATCTGCCCGGAACTGTTCCAGTCCGGATCCCGGTGAATTTCGAGTACGAAATACGGTGACGGCAAGAAGCGTCAGCATGATAAGAAGTCCGAAGAAAAAGTACCGGAAAGGCGCAGGAAGAAAATATCCGGCAAAAAACGTCCCCGCAAGGACCGGTAAAGCAATGATCAGGAGTATAAGATAGGTATGTCTTCTGATCTTCTTTTCCTGTTCAGCAGTAATATTGGTGCGGATATAGAGTAATTCTGCGATGATGCGGAACTTACTCTTACTGACTTTCCACTTACCTTTCTCGCTGACCGTCGTACCGTCAGAGCTTAACTTCTGCCATTTCCACCAAAGGAAGGAAAAACTGACTGTCCTGGCGCCATTGCTGTTCGCGACCAATCCTTCGACACACGCCACGATCAGGCCGAAAAGATAGAAACTGACGATCGCTCCCAAAAGAAGCATCAGTATATTCATTGATGTAGCTCTGATATTATTCAGTATGTCCGTCATGGTTTTTCCTCTTATATATGAAATTTTAATCATTATATCATAGGCCCATGCACGATTACTAATCTGTCACTTCTGCGTCATGGAGAAGTCACTTCGGAAATCTAGAATGAAATTGTCAAATGAAAGTGACAGCTACTCGCAAGACATAATTCGGAGGTCATCCATGAAAAAACAAATTCGCACTATCATCGCCTTACTGCTCACCACCAGCATGCTCCTCGGGCTTCCCGCCTGCGGCAAGAAATCTGGTTCAGAAAGTCAGGCAGCCGTGACCGCTGCCGACGGCTCCATCATATCCACTGGAAGTTCCGGATCTTCCGGCAGTGCTTCCGGGACACCTTCCTCCTACACATCCGGTCAGGTCGTAAAAGAAAGCGATCCATATTTTATGGTCAACACCGCTAACCTCAAGGTCAACATCCCGGACGGAAAAGAAGTCCAATATAGTGACATGTCAAGCCGCTACATCGTCGGAGACAAGATCCTGGCTCAGGTCTTTGCCACCTACAAGATGCCGCCGGAAGTAGAAAAAGAACTCAATAATCTTAATCTGGAAAAGGATGCAGATTGGGACAAATATACGAAGATCCAATCCGAATATGAAGAAAGAAGCCTGCAGATCTTTGACTTTGACGGAAATATGGTCGGAAAGGTCGATACAGATGCTGACGCGGACTTCTACGGCGCATATCCTTTGAAAGATGGAGAAATCCTGATCGTATGCGGAGCTTTCGAAGCAAAGAAGTGTGCTACCGTTCCGAAACTGTTCGTTATCAATGAAAGCGGTGAAAAACTTCGTGATATCGAATTACAGATCGACGGAGAATTAAGCGGGTTCCGCGTCAATGTTATGGAAAACGGCAATATCCTTCTCTCCACATACGGATCTATCTATTTACTGGATCCTCAGGGAAAGCTGCTCGGTCAGGATTCGGATCCTCAGATTTCTGAGATGGTAGCCTGCTCCGGCGGGAAGTGGTATGCTGTCATGCCTGACTACGGCATGGATAAATTCCAGGTATTTGTAAAAGAGATCGATCCCAATACCGGAAAACTCACCGGTGATAAGATCAAATCCAATGAGAGAGTCATGATGGCCCAGCAGGGAACAACGGATTGTTTCCTTATCAATGCCAACGGTATTGATAAATATGATATCGCTTCCGATACGACCACCCCTGTCCTTCTTTGGAAAGATACCGATGTCAATTCTGCTCTTCTTTCTATGGAGGGCGGCTATATCGCCTCCGAGGACGAGATGTATTTCTTCCAGCAGGATCTTCTTGTGGATGCCGGCCGTACCGATATGGATAAAAAAGCCGGAAACGCAAAGCAGGTTTCCCTTGTCTCACTGAAAAAAGCCGCGTCGAATCCCCATGCCGGAAAGACTATTTTGAAATTAGGCGTAAATGGAAATATTGACAGTTATTTTCTCCAGCAGATCCTGGACTATAACATCAATTCCTCCAATCCGGCTCGTATCGTAATTTGTGACTATACCGCCAATGCCGAAATGGCCGACACTTATGATCAGTATATGGAAAACCTGAATATGACCGTAAACCAGTTGAATCTGGACATGATCAGCGGTAACGGTCCGGATATTCTTGTAGGTTATTCGGATTTCTCCCAGTTTAATAACGACGACATGCTTATTGACTTGAACAGTTACATGGACCAGGACAGCAGCATTTCCCGCCAGGACTATTTCGATAACATCTTCCGCGCTTTTGAAACCAACGGCAAGCTGTATTCGATCCCGCTGACATTCTCTGCTACCGGATACGTATATAATAAGAAGCTTGTTCCCGGTGCCAAGGAAAAACTGACCTTCTCCGAGTTCGATCAGCTGGCTGCCTCCCTTCCGGCGGATAAGTCCATGATCAGCGCCACCACTTACGACGCACTGCTGAAAGAGTTCATGATGTATCTTGGCTCCCACTTTATCAACAACCAGGACAATACCGTAGACTTTGAATCCTCCGAGTTTAAGTCCATGCTGGAGTTCATCAAAAAACTGGGACAGACAAAAGAATCGGACGACAGAGAAGGACTGAGTCTGGGCAGTTTTTTCAGTGTTATCAATGGCGGAATTGCCGCAACCTCATTTGAGCTCAACAACCTTCAGGATTACACGCTTTTCAATCAGAACAGCAGCTCCGGAAACTTCCTCTTTACCGGTGCCCCTTCTGAAAAAGGCATGAATATGTCCGCCCACGGCCAGCTGACCATGTCCATCTCTTCCACCGCGGCTGACCCGCAGCTGGCATGGAATTTCATCTCGAGTTTCCTGAAGGAAGATGTACAGAAGGATCTGAGTTTTAATTCCAATACTATCCCGGTAAACCGCGCGGCATTCGAAGCAAATTGCCAGACCGAAATCGACGTCAACAACGCCTTCGTTGAAGACATGAAAAATCAGGCTCAGAATTACCCGGATAAGGTCGGCGATCTTGGTGAGTTCTGCATCTTTGATGACGGTCATAAAGAACAGCTCACATCACTGATCACGTCCATCGAATCAGCCCAGTCCTGTGACCTGGATATCCTGAATATCGTAATGGAAGAAGCCGCTGCCTTCTTCGCCGACCAGAGATCCGTCGACGATGTCTGCAAAAACATTCAGAACCGTGCCACCCTCATCGTGCAGGAAAGAGGATAAATAAAGAGAAAGGAGCCGTCTTTCACCTTAGAAAGGAGTATGCCCAAGAAAGGAGATGAACTGAAAATGATTCATCCTCACCTGCCCTTACCGATAAAGAAATAACCTAAAGCTACAATTTACTACCTATCCAAAGTGGAATCGCTGCCCGTTGTTCTCTCCCCAGACTCAGGCAGCTTTTCCTTTTAGTGCATTCCTTTTCAAATCCGAGTTTCTCGCACGTCGTCCTCCCTGCTCATTTTTCGAAAAAGACTTGCATTCTTTCCCGATTTCATATAGGCTTCTCTTTGGTAAGCCTTCAAAGTAAAGTGCTTTTACCGGCGAAAAACATCTTGTAAAACGCCGCCTCTTCGAAAAGACGGTTCACAGTTAAAGGAGAAACAAAATGGATGTAGTTTGTCTGGATATGGAAGGGGTACTGGTCCCGGAGATCTGGATCGCATTTTCCGAGGCGACCGGAATTTCTGAACTTTCTCGTACCACACGTGACGAACCAGATTACGATAAGCTCATGAAGTGGAGACTGGGGATCTTGAAAGAGCATGGTCTGGGTCTCAAAGAGATCCAGGATGTGATCTCCACGATCGATCCGCTTCCGGGCGCGAAGGAATTCCTCGATGAACTCCGCAAGGACGCACAGGTCATTATCCTAAGCGATACCTTCACGCAGTTTGCCATGCCGCTGATGAAAAAACTCGGTTATCCGACTCTTTTCTGCAACACGCTGGAGGTAGCCGATAACGGAGAGATCACCGGTTTCAAAATGCGTATTGAGAACAGCAAACTCACTACGGTCAAGCACCTGCAGGCAATGGGGTTTGATACCATCGCCGCCGGCGACAGTTATAACGACCTGGCCATGATCAAGGCAAGCCGTGCCGGCTTCCTCTTCCGCTCCACCGAGCAGATCAAAAAAGATAATCCGGAACTTCCCGCATTTGAAGAATTCGATGATTTCCTCGCCGCGATCAAATGCGCACTGAAGGCATAAGAGCCGAATAAAGAACAAGTAAGATTCGAATACGCTTCAACCGTGAAATGCAAACCGGTTGCAAATCCAAAAGAACTCAAAAAGCCACTCGTACGCGAGTGGTTTTTTTCATGAAAAAACAAGGCATAGGACCAAATTTGCGAATTCCCCTTTTTGGTCCTATGTCAAACCCGCAAAAATAGGACCAAACCAGAAAAAACCTGGACTTGGTCCTAACACCGCTCACTTGAGAATAGGACCAAACGTGCATAAATCGCGCATTTGGTCCCAAAAATGCCATCTGTCCATAGGACCAAATCCCCCAAAAATGCATATTGGTCCTAACATTCTTTCCCTTGCCGTACCAACTCATCAAAAATCGCATTTTGGTCCTATTTCTTATCTCATTTCAGCATTCAAAATGCGAGTACTCGCCCTTATTTCTTCGATACAAAAAACGGCTGCCATTTCTGACAGCCGTCTCGTTTTTCTTTTGCGTCAAACAATTACTGTATTTAATCAGAAGAGCTCTACAGCACCGGTGTTGGAACCGTTTACTACGTAGTAAGCCTTGCCTTCTTCAGCCTTAACATAGATCTCGAGAGTCTTGATCTTCTCGGAAACAGCCTGGTTAACCTTCTTTACGATATCGTCGTAGGAGATCTCAGCGCCAGCCAGAGTCTGTACCATAAATGTCTTCGGAGCAACGATAGCAGCCTTCTTTGCCGGAGCCTTCTTAGCGGCAACTTTCTTAGCCGGAGCAGCTTTCTTTGCCGGAGCCTTCTTAGCAGCAGCTTTCTTAGCCGGGGCCTTCTTCTCGTCAGCCTTCTTTGCTTCTACTTTCTTCGCAGCAGCCTTCTTCGCAACCGGCTTCTTTGCAGCGGCCTTCTTTGCCGGAGCCTTCTTAGCTTCTGCCTTCGGAGCTTCCACCTTCTTAGCTTCTGCCTTCGGAGCTTCTGCCTTCTTCTCAGCTACGACCGGTTTTGCCGCAACTACTTCTTTAGCTACTTCCTTGTTTGCAACTTCGTTAATCATTTCGAATATCCTCCATAGATGTAACTTCATAAAAAATTACGCAACCAATTCATCATTGGTTCCCAACGCACCGTCATTATAGCATATTAAATTTTTTTGTACTATGTACAATGTGTATAGAATTATGAGGTGTTTTCGCCGCTTTTGTGAAGTAATTTGAACGATAGTTAGCAACCATTAACCACGGATCACGCGCTCCAATTCGGATGAAGTAAGAAGTGTACATTTCGGGTCATACACTTTCTTCATGCAGTACATATATACCACACTCCAGAAATATTCCGCTGTTTTTACCACGTCACCTTTGGCAAATGCACCGTCTTTCTGGCCTTCTTTGATCACATTTTTCATAAGATCGAAAAACGGGTTTTCTTCTTTTGTAAATCCGAATTTGACGAACGGATCTAATGCAAGATAAAGGTAGGAAGCATAGAGTTTTTCTTCCGAAAGATTCTTTAGGATCATATCGGAAATATAGCGGAGTTTTCTGATGGCCGGCACATTCATTTTCTCGATCTCCCGCAAGGATTCAGAAAGGATCTTTCCCTGCGAAAAAGAAATCACATCATGATAAAGATCTTCCTTACTATTGTAGTAAACATAGATCGCACCCTGGGAGATCCCGATCCCTTTTGTCAGCTCGCCGATGGTCGTGCCTTTTACTCCGTTTTTCGCAAAAAACGCAACGGATTTCTGAAGGATATTATTCTTGGCTTGTTCACGAATCTGGGCATTCTGTTCTCTCGATCTCGGCATATCCTTTTCTCCTTTTGGGTCACATTTCAACGCAGCCCGAACTTCCCGTATTTTCACTCTTAAAAAGGTTGAGTGAATGATTGTTCATGTTTAGGGTAGCATGAGAAAACAGATGCCGCAACACTTCCCCGCAAAATGAAATCTCTTTGTTACACACCGGAATAAAAAAGCGGATCCCCGCCTTCGCAAAAGACCCGCTTTCATCTTCTTTACTTCACTTCTTATTTCACTTCTTACTTCATTTCTTACTTCACTTCTTACTTCGCCTCTTATTCCACTTCTCATTTCACTTCGAATCCGTACATGATCCGGCCGGCCGCAGGAAGACCTACTGTGCCGATCCGCCCTTTCTGAAGAAGATCGAACATACTCGGATATGTCTTTCCGTCAAAACGGATACAGATCTTTCCTTCAGAGGTGACCGCATCGATCTCATATTGTTTCTGCTTATACCAGAAAGTCACGGAAGCGGGCTTTCGGAAGAGATATATCAGATCGAAAAGATCCATATCTTTCTCATCGAAATCCACCATGGAATAGAGTTCGAATACCACATCTTCCATCATCTTCAGATCGCCGAAAAAGGAGTGATAATTCACGATAGATTTCTGAAAGTTCTTCGCCCGTAAAAGAAGGTCGATGGCTTCTTCCCGTCTTCCCTGTTCTTTCCGGATCCGGGCAAGCCGCAGACTTACCGCAGCCACCGGATCTCCTAGAAAATCACTGTCTTTCACTTTCTCATATACTCCTTCCACGATCTCGATATTCTTCTTTTCATCTTTCTTTACGTAGTATCCGTTCTTATACATATCCGCGATCTTATAGGCCGCCACCAGGCTTCCTCTTTCCATGGCAAAGGAGAAACATTCAAAGGCTTTCTTATAGTCCACCTTTCCGGTCCTTCCGTAATACCAGATATATCCCAGACACTCATAGGCCGGCACATAATTCATCTCGGCAGCCATCTCGTAGTAACGAAGCGCCAGATCAAAACGGGACTGCTCATAATAATAGCTGCCGTATCCGGTGATGAATTCCGGAAGTCTCTCACTTTCGATGATGTAGTCCATCGCCTTACAGAACTGAAATCTGTCCTCTTTGGTGGGACAGGAAATGTCGTAGAAATCATACACGATCTTCTTAGCTGTCCTGGCATTCATAATCATCCCCTCCCAACGTCAATGCCGTAACTTCTGAAAATGTCACCTGTTCTGTCAAGATTTCTTCTTTCCGCACTGTTCAAAATGCGCGCATTTCTCTTTCTGTTATCTCAAGTATATCGAGGCGCTATGTCCATTATTGGGACAGTATGCGGTTATAAAAAATCTCCCAAGTGGTTTCGGTCACTTGGGAGATTGCAAATCACAACTTTTCTCTCAGCTCGCAATACGCATCAATAATATCGTACTCTTTCGGAACCGGCTCTTTCCTCGCCGTCACCTGAAAATGCTCGATCATGTTTACGAGTACATGGATCATCGCGCTGGTATAAGGTCTTCCCTTTTTGAAGAAATGGATCTTCTTTTCCATCGACTCAAGACGTCCGAAGAATATATCTTCACGTCTGTTTTTGTAGATACTCTTGAACTCATGTGTCCCTCCAATGATCAGTGATGAACTGACACTCTGCTCCTCACTTCCATCGTTAAGGATCATCCGCATCAGAAGAAGCTGCTTTTTCATTTCGTTCTGCACAGAGACGGCCGAAATCGTCATGGTCTCCATATCCATCCGGCATAAATAGCCTTGTTCATCAATGCCTGAATCTCCGGTCGGCACCTTCAATGTCATAAGAAGGATCTCCGAAGGAACGATCAGGATCGCATCAATGTTGCAGGTGATTCCCTGATAAGAAAGTGTCCGGTCGAAAAGCACTGTTCCCTTTTCCTGTTCGGCATATCTTTCCAGTGCCTTACGGAATCTCTTCCGGTCCGAGATCTCCTGCTCCGTCTGCTCCATATCCTTTTTCCATAAACGGACCTGCCGGGAAAATTCTTTGAAGAAGTACTTTTTCTCGTACGCTTTTCCGGTCATCTCTTTCAATCTTTGCCGCAGTTCTTCGAGGGAATGCGAGGCGGCATCTTTCTTCCCGAAGAAATCGCAGAGAATATTCTCTTCAATCATCTTCAGGTTCTTGTAGTGATCCTTTAGAGAATAGACCTTCTTTAATTCTTTGTTCATCTTCTCCAGGAATTCTTCAGTTGTAATGTTTTGCATGGTATTTTTCCTCCTTCATGCTTTTTCTATCACGTGCGCAGATTTTCGTGCGAAAAGCCCATCCAAAAATCCGTGCGGATAAATCTCGCGTGAAGAAAACCTCATGTAAAACGCGAAAGAAAGCGGGCCGCCGTAAAACCCGGATTCCCGCTTTTCCCTTTTTTTCTTATATATCCACGCTTTCAGACCGAAATCGAACTTATATCTTTCTCCTTTCCGAAAGAGCCCGCAGCTTTTCATGATCCGGTAAAATCATATTTTCTTACACCCAGCATCCAGAACTTGTAGCTTAAGTAGAAGAACAGAATACCGAGGGCCGGGGAAAACCATGTAAGGAGCGGCACATCTCCGGCATCCAGGATCGAAAGGCTCGGGTAGTAGGCGACAAAGGCAATCGGGATCACGAAGGTAAAAAGGATCCGGAAAATGCCACTGAAGATACTGGCCGGGTATTTCGCGAAGTCTTTAAAGCGGAACATGATGACCATGACATATCCGGAGCCCTGGATCCAGAAGCAAGTCGCCGCCGCGGCGTTCATGATGGCGATCATGAAAAGCGACGCGGTCAGGAGGAAGACGACCAGCTTAAGGATGGCAAGAGCCGTTACGGGAATGCCGATATGGCTCCATGCGTACACCAGTGTCCCGATACCAAAGGCCAGCTGTCCTAAACCCTTGACGTCAAACACTTCGGAAATAAAGTAGAAGAACACATTTATGGGGCGGAAACAGTACTTGATAAAATCTCCGCTCTGCACCATGAAACGCAGGTTCCAGTTGTTGTCGAAAAAGCACTGTACCGGAGTCAGGGCGATCAGTGAAAATCCGTAAAGGAACAGCATATGGTGGTAGTCCCATCCGTTGATGGTCGGGAAGTTATGAAACAGGATCAGAAACGTGATGAATCCCGCTACATTAGTCATGATCATGCCGATCGTGGAGATCACGAAATCGGCGCGGTAACTCATCTTGCTCTTGAGATCCTGTACCAGGATCTTCCGGTAGATCCGGCTGTAAAAACCGAATCCTCTTCTCGGCTTTCGGATGTCTTTCGTTATCACATTCTCATTCATCTTTTTTCTCTCTTTCTGAAGGCTTCTGGAAATGCACAGTCTTTCCTCTTATATCTTCCGGAAATGCACGATCGTTCCTCTCAGCCGCCGTTGACCGTGATCTTTTTGACCGAGTGATTCCAGAACATCGTACTGGCACAAGTCAATATCAGTACCCATACAAGCTGCAGTCCGAAAAGCGGCAGAAGTCCTGAAACCGTATCCGAGTTATTCTTCTCCAGAAGGATCGTAAGGGGAATATCGTATACCGCACGGAACGGCAGAAATTCCACGACTTTCCGGAAGGCTTCCGGGAAGAATGCCAGCGGGATCGATGCACCGGAAAGAAGAAGCACGATGGTTTCTTTCACAATGTTGATGCCCCAGGTGGATTCGGTGTAAAGGCAGATCGTCGCCACCAGCATTTCCATATTGAAATTGACCAGAAGCGCCAGAACTGTCGATACGGCAAAATACAGAAGGTTGAGTCCCATGGGGATCGCGCCGGATGTGACGATCATGACCACGATAAATGTGGGGATGAAAGTCAGCGTAAACAGTACCACATGCGATCCGCTGTAGCTCCAGAAGGTGTACCGCTTAAAGCTCATGGGCTTAAGAAGGTCGAGGATGATCTTTCCCGACTGGATGGCCCGGCTCATATCCCAGACCACAAACATTTCCAGAAAATTGAAAAGCGCCGTGGCCAGGATCAGGTAGATCATGGTGTCATTAAATGTCATGCCGTTGACCACGTCGACGCCGGAGGAGGCGTATATGGCTTTCCACAGGAAATACACCAGAACCAGATAGATCAGATTGGCAAATAATGTGACGGCGGTACCGAGACGGTAGTGGAGCGATTCCATAATGCCCGCCCGGGTCAGCGCCAGAAGTTTTTTCGGGGTCATTTTCCGTCTCCTTTCTCAGATCGCAGCGGGGGCCGGTGCATTTTCCGAAGAATCGGCCTCATCGCCGGCATAGATCTTCTTGATGACCTCCTCGGTGGAGATCTCCTGAAGCTGAATGTCCTTGATCTTCTGTTCTTTCTGCTTTTTCAGGATCACATCCATGACATCTTCTTTCGTCTCGTCGATGACCCGTTCTTCCCAGGTATCGTCTGAAAGGCGCATGCGCAGCGTCCGGTAAGAACCGAAGTAGGTCTTTAAGTGGTCGATATCGTTGTCATAGATCTTCTGTCCTTTATCGATGATCACGATCCGGCGGCAAAGCGCATCGACGTCGCCCATGTCATGTGTCGTCAGGATAACGGTAGTTCCCTTCTCCTGGTTAAGGCCCCGGATGAGGTCGCGGATCTTGGCTTTCATCGCCACATCCAGACCGATGGTCGGCTCGTCCAGGAACACGATATCGGGGTTGTGAAGGAAAGCCGCCAGGATATCGCTTAAAGTCCGCTGGCCCAGAGACATCTGCCGGACAGGCTTATGCAGGATCGGCTCAATATCGACAAGGGACCGGTACAAAGCGATCATGTCTTCGTACTCTTTCTTCGGCACCATGTAGATATCCCGGAGAAGTTTAAAGGATTCGATCAGCGGCAGCGACCACCAAAGCTGGCTTCTCTGGCCGAATACGACACCGATGTGCTCGGAGTTAGAAGTTCTGTCTTTATAGGGCACGCGGCCGTTGACGATGATCTCTCCGGACGTGGGCTCAAGGACACCCGTCATCATCTTGATGGTGGTGGATTTGCCGGCACCGTTCGGTCCCAGGTATCCGATGATCTCGCCCTTTTTTATCTCGAGAGAAACGTCCTTCACCGCGGAAATGGTCTGGTAGTCACGGGAGAACAAGTCGCGGATACTTCCCTTGAGGCCTTCGTGGCGCTTTAAGACTTTGAAATCCTTACAGATATTCTTCATTGTGATTGCGTTTTCCATGTGTTTCCCTTTCGTTTTTTTCACGAGTGCAGATTCTTTTTTTGAATCCCCGTGAAATGCACTTGTCTTTTCTAGTGATTGCAAGTATATTGTAAGAGAAAGTGCATTTATAGCCGAGATAAGCGAACTTTTTCTAACAATCTTCTACGATGTTGGAAGATTGTTAGAATTCTTTGGAACATTCAACACAGATTACACTACCGGTATAAAGGTACAATGAGAGCGTCCTGGTACGCATCCTGAAATGTATCCTGATAAGCATGCGGATGCGAATAAAGATAAGAATGAGGTAGAAAATGAACCGCGACATTATGGGGCTGATCGTAAAACGGGAAGATGGTTCGGAGATCGTTAACTACGACGATCCCCAGTTCCCTTCTTACATATTTGAGGGCTGGGTCAAGCCGAAGGTCACCTGGGAGCGGGTGCCGCATTTTCACGAGGACGTGGAGATCTGCACGGTAACGAAAGGAAAGATGGCCTATTCCGTAAACGGAAAGACCATTATGCTTCATGAAGGCGATACCATCTTCGTTAATTCCAACCAGATCCATTACAGCATGGCCATCGAAGAGGAACCTTGCCGTTACATTATTTTCATTGCCCAGCCCGGAATATTGAATGCCTCGGTCGCCGTGGAGATGCAGGCGATCCGGCCGATCATCGAGAATAAGGAACTGTCTTATCTGCGTTTCCGTGATATCGATGAGATGACGGAAGCGGTGTATGATCTGATGCACACCCTTCCGCCGATCCGCCATTGTGCCTTTGAAGTGACAAAGCAGTTCTACCAGATCTGGGATCTGATCATCAAGCGTTCCGAGATCATCGGCGCCCTTGGCCCGGAAGAAACTCCGGATGCGAGAATGCAGACCTTTAAGGCCATGATGGGATTCATCTCAAATGAGTTCCAGCGTCCTTTGACACTGGATGAGATCGCCGCTTCCGCCAACATCAGTAAGTCTCTTTGCAATCTTCTTTTCAAGCAGTACGTCAATGAGTCGCCCATTAATTACCTGATGCATTTCCGCGCAAGAAAAGTGGCGGAGTATCTTCGTTCCAGTTCCCTGAACATGACGGAGATCACCTCGCTCTGTGGTTTTTCCGGCGTCAGCTATATGGGCGAGACCTTTAAAAAGTTTTTTGCCACCACTCCGCGGGAATACCGGAAGCAGTGGCAAAGATTGTCGGCCGAGCAAGCCCCGGCCCAGTTTGAGAATATCAGTTTGTAATATCGTAGTCTTATCTGATTTTTCCGGCTCAGCCGAAGATGCTGCCGATGACCCAGATGGCATTGTAGGCGATCTGACGGATGTAGGTGTCGCCGAAATCCTCGAGGTCGATGCCGTTTACTGTGCTGTTATAAGCCTTCTGGACGAACTTGTTGTTCTGAAGAAAACCCGGGAGAGACTCCACTACATCGTGGATGAAGATATGTGCGTAGATCTCTTTTGCCATCGCGTCCTGGCTCATGCCTTCGATTCTGCCTTCTTCGATGATCTTCTGGGCGGCTTCTTCGCAAGCATCCTGATCCATTGCGATCTCATCGATACCGATGTTCATGGTCTTGATTGTCTGATGCTCTACGAAATCTGCCTTCTTCATTGTCTTGATTCCGAACTTATTCATAGCGATAACTGCGATTGCGACGACTGCGATAAACTTAACTGACTTTCTCATTTTTTTGTCCTCCGTGTTGTTCGTTTCTTTATGATTCCATTCTAGAAAGAACGGGCTTTGCGTCCCATCGAAGGACCTAACGGACGCCTTACGCTTTTGTAAGGAACGTGAAAGGCGCCGTAAGGAATGTAAGAAATGTAAGAAAAGAAAGACGGAAAGTTTCTTCCGGAACTTTTCATGTAGGCAGAAATACAGAGGGATATTTCTCCAAGGAAAACGAGGAAATCAATATCTCTTGCCGTATAATAGAAAAAGACATAAATAATAAGGATGGTGCTATCAATGGCCACACTATGTAAAAACTGCGCGGCGCCGCTCGTTTTCGATCCGCTGACGCAGAAGGTCGTCTGCCGGTCCTGCGGAAGTTCCTGGACAGCAGAGGAAGTCGAATCTTCAGACAAAAAATTCAGAGAGCAGGAGCACGCGAAGGCCGTCGAAGACGTCGTCGGCGTGGACGACAGTCTCAAAAACGAATACTTCGATTGTTATATTTATACCTGCGGATCTTGCGGTGGTGAGATCTCCATCAACGGAACCGAAGCGTCCACCAAGTGCATTTACTGTGGAAGCACAAGCGTGGTCTTCGACCGTATTTCCAAGGAAAAAGCACCTGAGTTCATCATTCCGTTTTCCATCTCTAAGGAACAGGCGGTGGACCTGATCAAGGCACGCTTTAAGAAAGGACTTTTTATTCCGAAAGAGGTCAAGAATTTCTCGCCGTCCGAAGTTCGTGGAATCTATATTCCGTACTGGATCGCCAATGCATTTCATGTGGAAGCGGATGTCATCTCAAGTGAAGTAAAAAGCGGAAAACACTCAGTCACAAAGTACTGGGGTCGTTCCGGTAAAATGGCCATCTCCAATCTTCCCGTAGATGCTTCGGTCATGCTGTCGGACGAAAGTTCCCAGCGTCTCGAGCCCTTCGATACCTCTGATTTGAAGCTTTTCGATGAAGATTATCTTTTAGGATTTTATTCGAACGTATCGGATATCACCAATGAACAGCTGCAGACCACCGTCCATAAGCGGGCACGGGAAGCCTTCCATGAGCAGGTCTTAAAGACCGTTCGCGGTTCCTCCCGAAGTGTGGATGTCGAGCAGGCTTCGACCATCGTCGATCAGGATGTACGGTATGCCATGCTGCCGGTATGGTTCGTCACCTATGATTATATGGGAAAGCATAACACCATCATGGTCAACGGCCAGACCGGAAAAGTCGTCTGCGGTGCGCCGTGGAACGAGAAGTTCTTCATGTCTATCGTCGCCGGGGTCTCTTCTGTCCTGACTCTTCTTCTGACCTGGTATTTCAGCAGCAGTCTCGTTCCGTCTCTATTCCGGGACTATAACCGGAGAAGACAGCAGCACTATTCCAGCAAAAATGATAATAATCCGGCCAAGCTGATCATCGTATTCATCTTCATCGGAGTTTTCCTTTGTGTCGCCGGCTACGCCATTTATAAGAAGGTCAAAAAGCAGCTGCAGCTGACGCAGGCATCTTCGATCTTCAACTTCATGAAAAAGAGACAGGGGTGAGAGAAATGGCATTTTTATATGGATTAATCGGATTTCTTATGGCGGCGCCGATCTCTGTCGGTCTTACCTTTCTGATCATGTCTGCGATCCTGAATAAATCGAATAATATGGGCGACAGTAAATTGAAAACGGAAGATTTCAGTTCGCAGATCGTCTATTTTTCCCAGCAGGACAACATGCACCGTAACCAGCAGGCCTTCGTCGATTATGTGGGAGTCAATATGGAAGCCCTGACAAGATCATCGGATTATCAGGCACGCTGCCGGTCCGGTCTTAAGGCTCCGGCAAATGCACTGGTAGAGCGCTACGATCCGTCAAAGAATACAGCTGCTTCCCAGGAAAACGGCTATATCGATCCTTCCACGATCGGTGTCTCTTCTTCTGCAATGGGACCAAAGGCCACTTTGGCCAATGCCCTCTCGGGTGCGATCCCCTTGTCTGCGGTGAAGACCATGACGTCCATGCCGCTTCTCAACATGCATGTCGGAGGCGCTCCTTCTACGGCAAATACACCGCCGCGTGAAAGTAACTGGGCGGCGGCCAGAAGGCAGAACATGGGCGAACAGGCCAGCGAGAATCCCTGGGGCCGTAATGCTGCCTGGGGCGGAAAGCAGGAGACACCCATGACACAGACCACCATGGATGACTCCCCGGTCATGGATACCGGGGAAGATCTCAAGCCCGCCCAGAGCCAGGAAGAGATCGATGCTTTCTGGAACGGACTTCGCGCCACGCATCCGTCAGCATTTTCCTCGAACCAGAATGCAGCCGCGGCTACTCCGACCGCACCTTCTCCGGCCGCCTCCGGACTTCCGGTAGAGAATGTCGGGGGCACCTCCGGAATTACCGCAGACAGTGCTTTTGGAGGAGATAACGGAGCCGGACTTCCTCCGATCCCGAACACTCCGGAAGAGATCTACGAAGCCCCTACCGCTACCCGCCCACTCTGGGAAAATAAAGGAAACGATGACTTCAGTGACTTCGACGAATTCAACTGACAGACGGCATTTCACACGCCCCGGGCGAAATCGCACTTATATATCGAGAATCGAGTAGGGGGAATTTAATCCCCCTCTCACACCACCGTACGTGCCGTTCGGCATACGGCGGTTCAACTTAACTTCAAAGCGTGGCGCTCATTGTAG
>CADCLV010000030.1:21401-22504 GCA_902802325.1 Oscillospiraceae bacterium
GGCACCTTCCATTGTTTCCAGATAATGGTTCTTATTCTTGTTCTTAAATGCGCGTCAATATCAGATATCGCTGACTTCATATTTCCTAGCGCAAAGTAGTTTATCCAACCTCTCGTTGTTTGATTAATCTTCTCAATTCTCAATCCTAATCTCATTGAATTCTTTCTTTGCGTCAAGGCTTTGAGTCTGCGTTTGAACTTGGCGACAGAGTCTTGGTGTGGTCTTGCTTTCCATTCAAGTGTCTTTGGGTCTTTGTAGAATCCGAACCCGAGGTATTTGACTTTCGTCGGTCTGACAATCTTAGTCTTTTCTGCGTTAACCTTGAGTCCGAGTTTTCTTTCTATCCAAGACGTAATGGAGTACATTACACGCTTTGCACTTGCTTCGCTCTTTACTGCGATTATGCAGTCGTCAGCATATCTTGCAAAGTGCAGTCCTCTGTTTTCAAGTTCCTTGTCCAATTCATTCAGCATTATGTTGCTAAGTAATGGTGAGAGGTTGCCTCCTTGCGGTGTTCCCATCTCTGTCCGTTCATATCCTTCCGGTGTCATTACACCTGCCTTGAGATATTTGCGTATCAGAGATTCCGTGTCTCCGTCCTTAATCAGTATGTGAACGTAGCTCATTAGTCTGTCTTGTGGTACGTTGTCAAAGAATTTCTCCAAGTCTATATCCACAATCCACGTGTAGTCCTCATTTAAGTATTCAAGGACTTTTCTTATTGCCATCTCACAGCTTCTGTTCGGACGAAAGCCATAACTGAACTCCGAGAAATGCGGGTCACATATCGGTCCTATCACCTGTACTATTGCCTGTTGAATTACTCTGTCCATTGCAGTGGGAATTCCAAGTTTTCTCTTTCCTCCGTTAGGTTTGGGTATTTCTACTCGTCTGACTGGTTGGGGTTTGTATTCCCTCCGTAGTATCTGCCCTTTTATCGTAGGCCAATTAGCCTTGATATACTCACCAAGTTCATCTGTACTGACACCGTCAACTCCGCCTGTGCCCTTGTTGGCACAGACCCGTTTGTAGGCTTCGTTCATATTGTCCTTATGTAAGATTTTGTCGAGCAGTTCTGACATTGCCTTGTGTGCTCTTCTCCT
>CADCLV010000031.1 GCA_902802325.1 Oscillospiraceae bacterium
AAGAATAAGACGCTTTCGAAAAAGCAGCTCGCGAAGAAGCTTGCGACCTCGATCGCCAACAGAGAGCAGCTTCTGAAACTTCTTTCCATGAATAACTACGATATGGAAGCGAACAGCCGGCCGGAGCTTCTGACTTCTTTTAAGGTGGCATACGGTGAGTCTCTGCGGATCGTAGGCAACATAATCTCAAAGTTCTGTCCGGAAAAGTCGGAGCAGGAAGTGAAGACTATTCTATATGTTTTCTTCCCGTTCATGTTCGGGATCTATCCCTACACGTCGGTGACGGATAAGCAGAAAGACGCCATGGAACAGGCAGGCGTGGGCTTTACGTATCAGACGGTTTTTGAACTCACGAATAACTGCCTTTTGAAACTACTGTAAAGGAGAAATAACATGAAGAAACTAATGACTATTCTGGTTGCGGGGGTTCTGGCTTTTGGCCTTGCAGCATGCG
This sequence comes from Oscillospiraceae bacterium, assembly GCA_902802325.1. GTDB lineage: Bacteria > Bacillota > Clostridia > Saccharofermentanales > Saccharofermentanaceae > Scatonaster. Next base: position 455 of record CADCLV010000031.1, read on the forward strand.
CGAAGAAAGAAGAAACATCAACGACCCAGGCTTCGCAGAGTTCACAGGTAACCGAAGTATCTTCCTCGGACGAAAAACCGGAAGGCACGGAGACAACGGAAGCGGATGGTGCCACATCTGATGCACAGACATCTGCGACAGATGCATCAACGGAAGCCACGACAGCGGAAGTAACTGAAACTGCAGCGCCACATAAGGAAGTGCTGGTTATTTATTTCTCCGCAACGGGAACCACGAAGGATGTGGCAGAAAAGATCGCGAAGATCGAGGATGCGGATCTATATGAGATCGTTCCGGCCGAGCCATATTCGGAAGCGGATCTGGACTGGAACGATTCCGACAGCCGCAGCACCAAGGAACAGAATGATTCCTCCAGTAGACCTTCTATCGGAAGCGCACAGATCTCTCTGGATGGATATAAGAAAATCTATATCGGCTATCCGATCTGGTGGGGAGAAGAACCCCGTATCCTGGATACTTTCGTAGAAAGCTACAGCTTCGACGGCATCACCATGATCCCCTTCTGCACATCAGGAAGCAGCGGTATGGGAAGAAGCGGAAAGAATCTGGAAGAACATGCCGGAAGCGGAACCTGGCTTGATGGAAAGCGTTTCGGTGCAGGTCCGTCGGAAGATACTATCCGATCCTGGATCGAAGATTTAGAGTAAGAAATAGTTAGTAAAGAAGATGGATAAAAAACGGAGGATGGAATCATGCAGAGCAAGCAGAGTACCATAGTAAAACGGATCGTGGATGTTCTTCTGACTGTCCTCCTTTTGTGCCTGATGGCCTATCAGGTGACGGGCGAGAAATACCATGAGTGGATCGGCATCGGGATGACGATTCTTGTCATCGTCCATCAGATCCTCAACCGGAAATGGTATAAAGCCTCTTTCAAGGGGAAATATAACGCGTACCGTATACTTACATTGATGATCGATGTGTCTCTGATCGTAGTGTTTGCCCTGACTGCCTTCTGTGGTATGTCCATGAGCAGTCATGCAGTGCCTTTCCTTTACGGCATGACGAAGCTGTCTTTTGCAAGGAAAATGCACCTGGCCATGTCTTACTGGGCATTTGTGCTTATGGGGATCCATCTGGGTCTTCATATCCCGGCAATGACATCTAAACTTAAGATCCCGGATAAAGGGAAGATCATCATTTCCTCGGTGATGTGTATCGTCGCCGGAATAGGTCTTTTTTTCTTCCTGAAAAACAACATTCCGGATTACCTGTTCTTTAAGACCCCGTTCGCTTTTCTGGATTATGAAAAAGCAGCGGCAATGGTGTTCCTGGAAAACATCCTGATCCTGTCGTTCTGGGCATATACCGGAACCTGGGCAGCGCTTCTTCTAAGAGAGAAAGACTGAAAAAACGGAATAATAATTGGCGTGGTATAATGTAACCGCTCGTGGATGGTTTTATTCACGGGCGGATCTTTTTGTAGACGCATATCCGCCTTTTCTGCTGATCATTTCGGAAAAAGCAGGAATGTGAGAATGAAAAAGGATGAAGGAAAAAGATGATACTAATTATAGAAGATGATCTGATGATCAATGGCTTACTAAGTGGGATCCTGCAAAAGAGCGGATACGAAACAGAGAGTGCCACTGATGGAATGCAGGGACTTCATATGGCGCTGGAAAAAGACTACCAGATGATCCTTATGGATCTCATGCTTCCTTTAAAAAGCGGCGAGGAGATCCTGCGTGAGCTTCGGAAAGGGAAAAGAACACCCGTCATCGTTATATCTGCCAAAAGCGATGTGAATAACCGGATCGAACTTTTGCGTCTGGGCGCGGATGACTTTGTCTGTAAGCCCTTTGATATCGATGAAGTGATGCTGCGTATCGAAGCTGTCTTGAGAAGAGTAGAGGATAAGAAAGATTCTCTGGTGCATAAAGAAATGAGACTCGATCCCGAGAACAAGCGTGTCTATATCGGGGAAAACGAGCTGGTCTGCACGGCGATGGAATATGCCATATTGGAGATCATGCTCAGTAATCCCAATAAGATCTTCTCAAAACGGAATCTTTTCGAAAGTGCCACCGGCGAGGACTATATGAGCGAAGAGAATACCATGAACGTGCATATGAGTAATCTTAGAAAGAAGATATCTAAGCTTACGGATGAACCATATATCGACACGGTATATGGAATGGGATATAGAATGGCAAATTAAGATTCTCTTTAGGATTGGTGAAGAATTTTCTTAAGGTGTATTTGTATAGTGATGTCAGAACGAAAGGAGAGCAGCACAAATGAATAATGTGATCTTGCAAACTAACGCCCTGACAAAGACATACGGGCACATCAAAGCACTGGATGCGGTCAGCATTCAGCTTATGGAAAAACATATCTACGGTTTCATCGGAAAAAACGGTGCCGGTAAAAGTACATTTATGAAGATCCTGACAGGACTTTCGTATCCGACAAACGGCGAGCTTATGCTGATGGGAGAGTCTTCGGAAAAAGGACTTCGTGAAGCAAGAAGAAGCGTCGGTGCCATGATTGAAAATCCTGCGATATTTCCCTGGTACAGTGTCAGAAAGAATGTGGAACTGAAACGGAAACTGACCGGAAATCCGGATCCGAAGGTTACAGACCATGTTCTGGAACTGGTGGATCTGAAGTCTGCTGAAAACAGAAGAGCCGGAAAACTTTCACTTGGTATGAAGCAGCGGCTGGGGATCGCCATGGCGCTGGTGGGAAATCCGAAACTTCTGGTGCTGGATGAACCGATCAACGGACTGGATCCACAGAATATCGTGGCCCTTCGGAACCTTCTTAAGAAACTGAATGAGGAAAACGATATTACCATTTTCATTTCCAGTCATATTTTAAATGAACTTTATCTTCTTGCGACAGATTACATCATCATCAACAAAGGAAGGATCGTGGAGAATCTGACACATGAAGAACTGGTGGAAAAATGCAAAAAGTATATCTGCGTGAAGACGGATTCGGTTCCTTCCGCGGTGACTGTTCTTGATAAGATGATGAGCATGGATTCGTATAAGGTCATTTCAGATGACACCATTAGAGTCTTTCAGAATTCATCCGAGTCGGAAAAGATCGCCAAGGCTTTTATGGAAGCCGGCATTACTCTGAAGGAGCTGTCCTTCAAAGAACAGACACTTGAAGAATACTTTATGAATGTCACCGGAGGTGATACATTATGATGAATCAGATCAAAGTTGAAAACTATAAATTCGCACGTTCCCTCTTTTTCTGGCTTGCGTTAGTCTTCATGATCGCAGTAGGTTTCTTTAACGGCTATAAGTGGGACGTGACCGCTCACGAGCTGAGCCTTATCAAGCCGATCGAGCAGGCGATCTCCGACATGTCTTTTGTATTTATGCCGGCTCTTTTTACGGCATGGTTTATCGGAAACAGCTTCAGCACAAGAACGATCCAGCATGAGATCACAACAGGGGCTTCCCGTTTTTCGGTGATCCTTTCCCGTGCGGTTCCGGTCTTCTTCGCAAGCGTGCTTCTTCACGTTTCTTATATCGCTTCTACGGTGATCTCCCTGGGACTTCGGATCGGATTTAGTACGTTCAGCTTGACCACAGATCATGCGGTATGGTTTCTGACTGTTATTCTTCAGATCCTTGCGCTGGAATGCTTCTTCATCTTCGTGAACTTCCTGTGCTGCAATCTGTATGTGGGCCTGATCGTATCTGTTATTGCCACATTTACACTGGTCAATGTATTTCGGAATCTCTTCTCGGAAGAGACCTGGTATAAGTATTCTTTCTTCCACTTTTTCGAAAGTGCGGACCGCTCAGGACTTATTACTTGTGCGATGGTAGCGCTGGCAAGCATTATCGTTCTGGCTTCCATGACCTATGTGGCATTTCGGAAAAGAGAAATCTGATCAAAAGGAGGAAGCATGATCTATCTGATAATCGCTATATTGGGAGCTGCGGTAGGGATACTTACCGTCAAGCTGATCCTTCTGAAAAATGAGATCAGAAAGGCAACGGCCCGGTTACCCCGTCTGGGTGACCGGACTTTGTCCGTGGACAGCGTGGATAAAGATCTTTCCGGTCTTATTTCAGAGATCAACAATATGTATGAGAAAACTCTCGAGATCAGAAATAATGCTTCTGTGAATGAAAAAACACTTCGTAACTCGATCTCCATGGTCACGCATGACATGAAGACGCCGCTGACATCCGTGATCGGGTATCTGCAGCTTTCTCTTAAGAGCGAGGGCGAAGAAGCGAAAAAGAATATCGAGATCGCGCTGGAGCGGGCGGTCTATCTGAATACACTGGTGAATGATTTCTTTGAAGTGTCACTTATCGATTCGGAAAAGTACAGCTCAGAACCAGAAGAGTTCAACATCTGTGAACTGATCTGTGAAGAGATATTTGCATTGGCTCCGAGCTTCGACAAACGGGGGATCGTGCCGCAATTTGGTAATGCGGAAGAGAATATCCGGATCAACACAGATAAGAAAATGCTGAAAAGGATCATCCAGAATCTTCTGTCGAACTGTATCAAGTATTCCGAAGGAAAGACCGAGCTTTCTGCAGTAAAGACGAAAGACCGGGTCACCATAACGGTGACAAGTGCCTGCCGGGGAAAAGTGGACACTGAAAAACTTTTCCAGAAATACTACCGGGAAGATGAAGCCCGTTCCGGAGAAGGGGCAGGCCTTGGTATGTATATCTGTAAAAGATTTGCAGATCGTCTTGGCGGGGATATCAGGGCAGAACAAAATGAAGGGGATCTGATCGTATCCCTTGAGATCCCGGATATGGAGCCGGATTTAGAATGAATCCGGTTTAAAAAAAGTAGGATTTGAATAAAACGGCAGGTCCCCTTTTTTGCTACAATCAACTGGAATTTTTCTTGGAGGATTGGGTTATGGCAAAGAAAAAAACGGGAAATGCAGCACAGAATATCGCTGATGAATTATATTGCTTTAAGATCGATGAGGCTTTTGAAAGTGATCAGGATACTATCGCTTTTTTCTGGCTCTGCATCTATGAGAACTATATGGATCAGGCCGCAAAGTACGATAAGGTCGATGTCAGTAAGCTCAATGACGAAATTTTAAGTGCTTTTTCCACATGGGACATCGAAGAGAACTGGGAAGAAAACAATTTCGTTACCGGCCGTCTTGCCGATCGAAATGCACCTGGCGGTGAGAAGGTACTTAGGCTGTATAACGGCTATTTGGGCTGGATGCTGATCGTCGAGTTCGAGAATATGGATGAAGAGGAAAAGAAGACCGTGGTCTCCCTCCTCGAGAAATACTATAACCATGTTACTTCCGACTTTGATAAGAAAAAGGCGCTGAAGAAAAGAAATGAGGCAGCGCTGGAACCGGATCCGGAACCGAAATATGACATCATGGATGTCCTGATAAATGGAAATATTTGCCGGGAATATCTGGAAGACTGCTGGGATGTGTCGTCCTATAACGAAGGGGAAGACTGCCAGATCGATTACTACATAAAAAAGGACGATAATGTAGCCGGCGATACCGCCTATATGTATTCTCACGAAGACGACGAACTTCGAAAACTTCAGATCGTGCACATTATCTCCCGCTCCTCTGATCCGGACGCCTACGATAAGCTTCTGGAAGATGACGATGTGCTGATTTCCGGTGAAGAAGAGTATGGCGCAGATTGCAGCGCCGAATTCATCTTATTGTGCGACAGTTTCCTGGTGTGGTTTAAAGAAGTCTAAGTAATTCGGGGAACGTTCCCTTTTTGCGTATTTAGTGCTTTCCCTGCTATGGTATAATCGGTTTTGAAATGATTTGAAAAACCGATCAAGGAGTGAGTTTACCATGGTTTATCAGCAGGCGAAGGATAAAGCGGCATATGCCAAAGAAGCGGCCAATGTGGCGGCGCAGATGCAGAAGCTTCATAAAGATCCCAAAGGGAAACTGGGAAATCATTTCCTGGCACATATTCTGATCTGCCTTGCCATGATCGTGGCAGCAATCGGACTTCTGGCCTGGGACAGAACGAATCCGATGTTCTGCGGTCTGGTGGGCGCACTTGCTATCCTGATCATTCTTTATATCTGGCGGATCCTTCTTTTTAAAAAGTCCATTTCCATGACGATAAATAGCCAGGGAACCCGGCAGGTCGACATCGATCAGAAGGGCTTTACTAGCTTATATGACTCCCATAGTGTTTCCTATTTCTGGGATGGGATCCGGTTCATCCGCGTTTTTCAGTATTCTGTACTGATCCTTCCTAAGAAACCGTATCTTTCCGGCATCATTCTGCCGATCGAGAATTTCGAACAGATCAAATCCTTTGTTTCAGAGAATCACATTCAGGTCGAGATCCTGGAGTGATCCGGTTCTGTGTCGGGAAAAAGAAAGGAAACGCTTTATGAAGAGGGAACAAAATACAATGCGAAGGAAGACTTCAGGTTTTTTCTGTCTTTGCGTGATGATGGTGCTTCTTTTGAATCTATGCGGCTGCGCGGATTTTCTTAAGCAACTGAAGAAAGATTCATATAATCTCAATACGTATATGAATTTGGAGGAGATCGAAAAGGAGACGAAGAATGTTTCATCTTCCCTTGTCGATATCCTGGATAAGAAGGATGAAAAAGCACTGGAGGAGTTATTTTCGCAAGAGTCCAAAGAACTTTGCACGGACTTTGATTCGGGAGTGGAATACCTTTTCGATACCTATGAGGGAAAGAGCCGGAAAGTTTCCGACTACAATTTCGGCGCCAACAATATTACTTCGCCGCAAAGAATTACTCAGGTCATTTACGGTTCCTGCACGGTGGAAACGAGTAAGGAGGAATATCATCTTTACTGGGCTAAATATGTCCGCTGCAAAGGGCTGAAAGAAAGAGCCGGCCTCTGGAGCATCCGGCTTGTCCGCTCGGATGAAGATACAGACCGGAGAGGAAGTCTTATTCCCGGGATCGAGATTCCCGAGTGGACAGATACTTCAGGTCTGGTGGTGGACCTTGTCGAGATCATGAACTCGGATGAGGGGATCACAGGAGATCCGTCATCTCTTCTTTCCGATGATCTTCTGGGAAAAATGAGCCCGGAGGAAGAAGTGGCTTTTGAGTCGTTGGTATGTGCTATGAACCGGGATACCGTATCCTCGATCCGGCTGGATAAGAAAGATCCGAAATGTGTTTTTATTCCATTCGAAGTTCTGGGAAAAGGCATGTATGTGGCATCGATAACCTGTGATGAAAAGATCACCGGTATCCGTATTACGGAGTACCTGAAAGATATGCCTTCGGAAAAAGAATGCCGTGCTGAAGAAGGGGATTTTGAAGGAATCACGGAGACGTCGGAATTCCTAAACGATACTACTGTCAGATATATTTACGAGGGAAAAGCACTCTATAAGGTGGACTCACTTTTCGGGTATGAGACTCCCGGTAAAAATTCCCTTTCCGGCTATACGGATTCGGAGATCGGCGGCTGGGAAGTAAGAAAGATCAGCTGCGGATGTGATGTGGATCTTTACTGGATCAAGGGTGATGTATGCTGCCGGGAAAAAGACCTGGATCAGGCCAATTCATATTTCCGGGACTATAAGCAGGTAAATTATCACCTGGTCCAGTTCCTTTATGGAGGGAATAAAGACGGCTACGATATCGAGTTCGATGAAGACATGTTCTGGAGGATCTATGACAGAAAGTACACGGATACGAAAGTTCCGCAGCCTTCCTCCAAAGCAAGTGCCGCCTATACTCTCTACCGTTCAGCCAACGATAATTCTTTCACCTCGAGATACCTGATCTACATCATCGACGGACAGGGTTATATGGTGATATATCACGGCATCAAAGAAGAGGACGACTACTATCTTCTGGATGATGAAGAAACCGAATATGTGAAGGCGTTCGCAGAGAAATACTGCACATAAAGAGAGAAAGAAACGATATGGGCTATATTATGGATCTTCGAAAAGTACTGGGACACCGGCCGATCATTATTCCGGGGGCGGCAGTGCTTTTCGTAAATGAGAAAAACCAGATTCTTCTTCACGAGCGGGCGGATAACCATATGTGGGGATATCCGGGAGGCTCGATGGAACTGGGCGAAAGTTTTGAAGACTGCGCAAGAAGAGAAGCCTTTGAAGAGTCCGGACTGGTTGCCGATAAACTGGAGTTCTTCGATCTGGAATCGGGGGAGCCGACCCACTACACCTATCCTCACGGGGATGAGATCTATGTGGCCGGAGTCCTTTATCTCTGCCGGGAATACCACGGTGAATTAAAGGCACAGGAAGAGGAAGTAGTGCAGCAGCGTTTCTTTTCCGAGGACGAACTTCCTTCTCCCATGGATCCCATGAACGAGGATTTCATCCGGAGAGCCTTTGCCAAACTCCGAAAATAAATACTGTATTCTGCTGAAAAGACGGGTAAAAGAAGGCGCCAAAGGGCGTCTTTTCTTATGTAATCCGGGCCCATGTATGTTAGTATTATAGTGAGGTTGGATATTCCATCATTTCGGATACCGGAAGTGAGAAATATCGGAAGTGCGGATTATCGGATATACGGGAACTAGGTAAACGGGGATGCATTCTTTTGGCGGAGGGGTGCAGGTATGGCAAGATTGGTGAATTATAGCTGCAAAAATTGCGGCGCGGCGCTGAGTGTGGAATCGGGACATAAGATTTTTGAATGTCCATTCTGCGGGGCGGATTTCGACTATTATTCCTTCTACCGGAAAGATATGCTGGAGCAGGCAGATATGTATTTGCACCGGCTGGATTTTAAAGAGGCCAGGAAAAGATTTGAAGAAATCCTGGAACATGAACCCCAGGAGTTTCTGGCACTTTCTGGCATCGTGCTTTGCGAAGGAAAGATCACTTCTCCAAAGAATCTGACCAAGCCGGAAAAGCTGAAAGGCTGTGATTTCAGAAATGCCTATGTGGCGATCCGGGATGTTTCCAAGCGGGCCAGACAAGAAGATGTTCCCTATTTTCAGAAACTGCAAGAACTTTTGCTTCTGGCAGAGAAATATCTCAAGGAGAAAAAGGAGATCGACCTGAAGTCACGGGATTCGGATTTTGAATTTCACCGGATCGTGGAAGTGGAAGAAACCGTGAAAGAGAAAAAGGCGATGGTTACCGGAGCTCTTCTTATGATCGGCAAGATCGCCGTGGCTCCTGTGGCAGATGAAGGTACGACCGAAGAAGATATGGAAAATGCCGCCATTTTTGTGCTGGGTTTTTTCGGCATAATCGGTGTGGCCTGGATGTTTTATAAGTTCGGTATATGGGGCGCGCTGATCGTTCTTGGCATCGTCGCCCTGATCATCGGGCTTCTTGCTTATGCCCGCTCCTGGGAAAAGAAACATAAGGGAATTCATCAGCAGAAAATGAAAGAATCCCATGAGACGATCCGTAAGGCAGACGAGAATATGAAAGAGCTTTCGGACCGCTACCTCAAAGACTACGAAGAGCTTCAGAAGATGGCCCCAGGGGACAGAAAACCGGGAAAACCAAAGAACCGTCCCGCGGTGGAAAGTGCATTTACCGGAGAAGAGAAAAAACTCATATGTAACCAGTGCGGCGCGCCGCTTACTTTGGACCGGGAAAACCGGCTCTATTCCTGCCGCTCCTGTGGTGTGGCCTATAGTACGGCCCTGCTTTCCGACATGGACGCATCTAAGACGGCGCTGAACCTTCTTTCCAAAAAAGACTTTGCCGGGGCGGACCAGCGCTTCGTTCTGGAACTTCTTCTGGCTCCTTCTGATTTTACGGCTCTTCGGGGACGGATCTTATGTGCAGGAAGATGGACAGACATCAAGGATATTCCGCTGGTCAGCGGGAATGTCGCCTCTAATCTGGATCCGGTAGAAGAAAGGATCGAGATGGCTATTTCGAGATCTTCTGACGGGGACAAAGAGTATTTCAGGAAGTTTTCGGAACTTATAGGGACAATCAAGGCGCATACCTATCTGGAATCTGAGGTGAAGCGTATCACGAAAGCCAATCCCGGAAACTGGAAAGGCATCGATAAAGCCACGACGGAGCTGGCGGAAAATGACGCCTCGTTTCAGATCCTCCGAAATGAATTAAGCGAGCGGTAACGATTCTAAGCAGAAACGGATCCTGCGGTCTTTCCCGATAATGGTATAATGGAAAGGACTTTTATCGGAATGGGAGATACCGGGAGAATTTTGACGTGAAGAAAAAGATCGCTGTATTTACCACAGGCTGGGGCGCGGAGATCCTCACCCAGTTTCTTTCCGGAATGCGGAAGGAACTGGAAAATGACCATGCCGATATTTATCTGTTTCTGTCTTTTGCCGCTTTTTCCGATTCGCCGGAAAGAAGAGCCGGCGAGATGAATATATACAATCTTCCGGATATGCAGGATTTTGACGGTGCCGTGATCTTTGCCAGCGGACTGGACTTTAAGGACACGATCGACGATATTGTCGACAGGTGCAGAAAGGCCAATGTTCCGGTCATTATGCAGGGCGCGAAAAGAGACGGAATCAGTTTCGTAGGATCGGATAACTATCAGGCAGTCAAGGATCTGTGTGCTCATTTGCGGGAGAAGCACGAAGCGAAGAAAATGGCCTTCTTTGCCGGATCCCGGGATTCCCATGATTCGGAACTTCGTTTAACGGCTGTCCGCGATTATATGCGGGAAAAGCACTGCGAAGAAGATCTGGTGGAAGTTTTCTATACAAATTGGGAAAATGCGGCGGTGACGCGCCGGATCAATGAGATGCATGAGAAGGACGGGAAACTTCCGGATGTGATCATCTGTGCCAACGACGGTCTGGCCATGGAAGCCTGCGTCACTTTAAATGCGAATGGATATGATGTGCCGGGGGATGTACTGGTCACCGGATTTGATTATCTTGATGCCAGTAAGATCTTTGATCCGTCCATTGCGTCGGTGGACCAGTGTTTCGATAAGATGGGGGAAGCCGCGATCCATCTTTGGCGGGAGCTGGTAAAAGACGGCACCGGCGAACGGGTGGAAATGGTCCCGTGTCAGTTTATGCCGGGAGAAAGCTGCGGCTGCCACGATTTCCGTAACAGTGACCAGCTGAGAAGACGCATGGGACGGGAGGCTTTTTCCCTTCGTGCCAAGACGACATATTTTAACCGGAAACTGGATATTATCGATTCGAAGATCCTTTCGTGTCTGACTTATCTGGAACTGAAAGAAAGTCTGCATCAGCTTTTTACGGAAGACCATGTGTATGAAGGTGATTCCTTCCATCTTTTGCTGGAGCCGAATTTCGGATTGTCGATCTATGATTCGGAAATCAAACTGAATACAGACCACTACAGTAAAAATATGGAAGTGATCTATTCTTCGGAAAACGACGAGATCTTCCGGGGTGATCTTTTCCCTTCCCGGGAGCTGATCCCCGGACATAAGGAGGAGGGGGAGAACCACCTTTATGTGTTCCTGCCGCTTCATGAAGGCGCATCCACTTACGGCTATCTGATATTCCGGGACTGCCTTCCGGAACTGGAAGGGCATTACCTGCGGCAGTACTATAACCGTATGTGTCTGGCGCTGGAAAAATTCCGCTACGCACTGACCCTGGAACATATTAACCAGCGGCTTTTGGATCTGATGGGAAAGGATCCGCTGACGAATGTGAATAACCGTATGGCTTTCGAAGATAAAGAGAAGGTCCTGCAGTCGCAGATCAATGACGAGAAGGCTCTCTCTTTTGCTGTAGCCATGTTTGATATGAATAATTTAAAGCAGATCAATGACTCCATGGGCCATGAGGCCGGAGATCTGTATCTGCAGCGGGCATGCCATCTGATCTGCCAGGTATTTAAGCACAGTCCGGTGTATCGGATCGGCGGTGATGAATTTGTGGCAGTGCTTTCCGGAGAGGATTATGATAACCGGGAGATGCTGATGCGTATGCTTGATAAGATGATGAGTCCATACTCGGAGCAGGTGCCTTTGCCGCCGGAGTATGTGTCGATCGCCTGCGGGCTTGCTTCCTTTGACCCTGAAACTGATCAGACGGTAGCGGATGTCAGAAAGCGGGCCGATGAGGCAATGTATAAAGATAAGGCCGAAAAAAAGGCCGGAAAATAGAAAACCCCCAGGTCCGGTTGAGGGTAGCGCAACAGGAACGGCGGCTGACTCGTCTCATTTGAGAAAGCCGGATCGGGTGTAGTGGAGGATAGTTATGACGAAAAACAGAAACATTATGCAGAAGGTTTTACGGATCGCCGGTATTGTGGTGGTCCTGTGGGGCATTCTGATTTTGATCGCATTTCTGACCAGGCCGAAGAAGGAAGAGGTGTCGGAGAAAAAGAAATCTTCTGATCCGGCAGCGGTAGAAGCAGTAGAAGACGGGGGAGGAGCGAAAGCTGAGGAGAATCCCGGTATGGCGGATGCCGCCCATGAAGGAATGGTGCCGGACCAGTCGGAAACAGGCATTACGGCTCCGGATATGACGATACCTTCTATGCCTTCCGGAGATGTGAATATGCCGGATGTTTCTCTTCCGGATGTATCGGACCAGGAAACGGACGATTCGGATCCGAATTCGGACAGCTCCTACGGATATGGCATTTCGGATGCAATCGCGTTTTCGGCGGATGCCACCAATGAGGGACCGTTTCAGTGGGGATCTGATTACTGGAGAAATACTTCCTATGTCCTCCACTTTGACGGCGCATTGGAGATCACGGATGAATATTCCCTGAGTGGAAAAACAGTCACGAATAAGAAAATGACCCAGGCGGATTTTGATACCATTATGAGTCTTCTTCAGACGGTGATGGAAGAAAAACCTTTCGACGATATCGATTATTCGGATACCATGGATGGCACCACCTGGGGATTTGTCCTCTATGCGCCGACCGGTGCGAAGACCTATATCTACGGCGGGTACACCTACGGCTGTACAGATCTGGAAAGAATCCAGAAGATCCTTCATTCTTATGAAGATCAGATCTCTCTTTCCGACCGGGCCTATATTCTGTTCGAAGGCGAATATGTCTGCAGTAATGACGATCAGAAGGTGATCCGGATCTATACGGAAAAAAATAAGCAATATATCGAAAAGGATAGGATATCTCACGAAATCACGGATATTGAACTGCAAGAAGATCAGGTGTATTTCAAATATGAGGAGAACGGGAAAAAGGAAACGATCGCATTTACCTATTCTCCGGATAAGAAGATCCTGAAGATCGCGGATGAAGACACTCCTTACGTACGGAAATAATGAGTAGAGAACGCGGGTATTTTCTTTCATTTCCGGAGGGGGAGAAGGCGGATACGAAGGCCTTTATCGAGTCGCGTCTTTCTGATCCCCGGATCCGGAAGTGGGCTTACATCAAGCAGGATAAAGAGGTCTATACCGAAAGTGATATCCGCGCCAAAAGATTCGGACTTCAGTACAGCTGGGCAGATGGCTTTGAGGGAATGGAAAAATATTCTTCCTGTGAAGAATACGTGGAAGAGTATATGAACAAGCCTCCCTTTGCCGGGGATAAGAAAAAGGAGATCTGGCGCCTGGTTTGTATCTCGGATGGAAAGATCTGCGGCACGGATGACATCTCTGAGATCTTTTCTGTCTATGAACCTCTCGTCAGCCTTTTTAGCGGCAAAAACGAGATTGCCGGCTGCCTTCGGTCTCTGACCCAGGAGGACCGCTTTTCCCAAAATACTGGAAAACACCGGTATGAAGACAGCGAGGTGTTTTCAAATTTCGATTTCCGTTCCTATATCGACAGTGTGCCTGAGACTACGAAGAAATCGAGGTGGAAAACGATCTTTTCTCTTCCCCCGATCCGGATGCGGAAAGGAAGAAGAAAAGAGATCGCCAGGAGAGTATTCTTCCTTATCCTCTGTCTTCTCTTTATGGTCGGACTTCCTGTGGCTCTTTCTCTACTGTAAAATATAAGTGTGCACGAATGAAAAGGAGGATCCTTATGATACAAAACGGTGAAGTCAGAAATGCGTTTTTCCCGGGACAGCTTTGGACGGATACGGACGGAAATACCATTGAAGCCCATGGCGGAACGATGTATCAGGAAAACGGTGTATATTACTGGGTCGGAGAAGATAAGAGCCATACCACGAAAAAAGGAAAGATCTGGACGTGGGGCATCCGCCTTTATTCCAGTACGGATCTGTATAACTGGAAAAGTGAAGGTCATATCATTTCCCCGGAGCCGGACGATAAAAAGAGTATTTTCCATCCGAACAGAAGACTGGACCGGCCGCATCTTCTGAAAAACCCCAGAACCGGAAAGTATGTCCTATGGGTCAAGTACTGTGATAAGAATCACTATGCCGTATTGACCGCAGATCAGGTCACGGGCCCGTATACTTTGGTGGATCCTTTTCTTCAGCCGTACGGACATGAGTCCGGAGATTTTGATCTGGCACTGGATGAGAAGAGCGGGGATGCCTATATCTATTTTGAGGCGGACCATAAGACCTTACTTGTGGCGAAACTGAATGCGGAATTCACCAATGTGACCGGGGAACCGTCCATCGTCTATGACGTGATCCGTCCGCCGCTGACCAGAGAGGGACCTGCGCATTTTATCCGAAACGGGAAACACTACCTGATCACCTCCGGCATGACCGGCTATGTGCCGAATCCTACGGAGATCTGCGTTTCCGATTCCTTTACAGGTCCGTTTACCGTTTTAGGCGATCCTTGTATCGATGATAGTAGTTCTGCCTCATTTAACAGCCAGCCCAGCCATGTGGTGTACCATGCTCCTTCGGACACCTATTTCATGATGGCGGACCGGTGGGTGCCGGAATTCGTGGTGACAAAAGAGATCTACGATACCCTGTACCGTGGTATTTCCAGCCGCTTCGACAAGTCGGTGAAAGCCTCCATGAAGGATATGCTTTTTCTGGCAAAATCTCCCCTGATGGGCTCGGCGGACACGTCGAAAGCCCGGTATGTGTGGCTGCCCTTTACCTGGGAAGGAGATTTTCCGCGCCTTTCATGGAAGGAAAAATGGACTTTGTGATAGAATGTTTCCCGTAAGGATTCTGCCGCAAAGAGTGAGGGGCATCATATGAAGTATCGGATCAAACATCAGACAAGAGCATTTCAGGTGGCGGCCATGGGGGCTATGTGCCTTTATGCGGTGCTTCTGTGCATTTCCTTCGGCGTGCAGAGCATGGTCCTTTACCGGGTCCTGACAGGCGCCTTGATCCTGGCGGTGGCCCTTACGGCATTGTGCCTTCTGGATATGCTGATCGGCGGATCGATCATTGTAAAAGAAAAGGAAGTCACCGTCAGTCACCTCTTTTTCCGAAGAACGGTGTCCGTGAAAAGCATCGTGTCCGTGATCACCGAAAATATCGAGATCCATAGAAAGTTCCCTTCTGACCATTTCGAGTACCGTCTGAAGATGACCATGTCGGTGATCCCCGGAAATCCCATGGTATTGACGGACAATGCCACGGCCGGGCTGGAGCTTTTCGGTATCGTGTTCGGCTCGAAGGACCGGCGGCTGGATAAGGATATCCCTTTATATCAGGCTTACGAGCACATCAAGTCCCTGACCGAGAAGAAGGGCGAGTCCTGATGTATACCATTTCATTTAACGGAAAAGAATTGAATGTAGCTACGGAAGATGCACTGTTCTCGCCGCGGGAGGCGGATAAGGGGACACTTCTCATGCTGGGCCACGTGGCTTTTACCGAAGAAGAGAAGGTGCTGGACCTGGGCTGCGGATGCGGGATCGTATCTTTGGCGGCCTGTTCCTCCGGTGTCCTTCCGGAGCGGGTCGTGCTTACGGATGTGGATCCTCTGGCGGTCTCCACGGCCAGAAAGAATATGGAAAGAAACGGTTTTCCCGGCGCGGTCTTCGTCACCGGCGATGCCCTTCAAAATGTGCCGGGGGCGGATTTCACCCTGATCCTCAGTAACCCTCCTTACCATACGGACTTTAAGGTGGCCAAGACCTTTATTGAAAAAGGCTTTAACCGGCTTTTGGTCGGCGGACGGATGTTTATGGTCACGAAACGGAAGGACTGGTATAAGAATAAACTCATCTCTGTCTTCGGAGGCGTGAAGATCTACGAAGAAGAGGGTTACTTCATTTTTGAAACCCAGAAAAGAAGCGCGTCCTATGCAGGAAGTAAGCCCGGAAAAAGCAAAAGCGGAAACGGGAAAACCGGAAAGAACGGATCCGGAACGGGTGGAAAAGCCCGCGCGAGTAAGGACGGAAAAAGAAGCGGGAAATAGGGTAAAAAGATTTTTTGTTTTTTTACATAAAAGTTTTCCATTTCATAATTTATCAGAGTATAATATAAAAAGGTCACTGCGGACCTTAAGGATAATAACAACTTTGGAGGCTAGTACATGACACTTGAAGAGCTTTATGAAGGATACAAACTTCAGGACTACTATTTGGGAAAAGTGACATCTGTTTACAGAAGTAACAGTATCGCCGTCGTCGAGAATCTCCCGCTGATGCTGGATAGAGAGAAGTTTGACAAGTCCCGTCTTCCGAATACGATCAACTACTTTGTTATCGTTGATTCGACCATCGGACTGTTCCTGGGTGAAGTATTTGAGAACCGCGGCGGAAAGAAGCACATTGTGGGGAACGCTTCTGACGAAGAGAAAGCCCGGGATTATCATGAGATCTGTATCGATACCATCGCTCTTATGACACCGCAAGGAAAGAAGTTCGAGCTTGCCGGTTTTAAGACCTTAGGTATTACCGATAAAGTGTATTTAGCCACCGATGAGATCTATAAGCTGTTCCTGGCTTCCCTGGAGTTCTCCAATGCTCCGGAAGAGCCGCTCCCGCCGTTTGCCACATTCATTAACCGTTTCTCGGCGGATGTTTCCTTGAAGCCCAGCACACTTTTCAACCGTCATATGCTCTGTATCGGCGCGACAAACAGTGGTAAGTCCACCACCGCGCTGGCGATCCTCGATAAACTGATCAATACCAAGAGAAAAGCCCTGATCATCGACCCGACAGGTGAGTTCCGGGATGCTTTCTCCAGTGATGAGATCACGAAGCTGACACTGGGTGTGGATACCACCATTTCTCCCGGTAAGCTGACCATGGAACAGTGGGAGAAGCTTTTCGAAACAGAAAACAGCAGCCAGGGCGCGGTCCTTTCCCAGGCCATCATGTCCCTGCGTTATATGAGAAAGATCGGCGACGATTCCTACTACTATAAGATCGGTGCCAACATCGATGAAGTTCAGGAGAACCTGGCTTCCGTAACCAAGGACGACAGTGAATTCAACATTCACCTTCTGCCGGAGCAGATCCAGGCCGAGTCCGTCTGCGAGCCGGATCGTGATAACGACTACAACTTCCGTTACCGTTATGACGTTCTGAAGGCGAACGCCAATGCCTCTCTCATCCAGAAGATCCAGTATCAGATGACGAATACCCGATTCCTGACATTCTTCGCCAATGACTCCAGCATGTATAACCTTCTGGAAGTAATCGAAGAGTTCGTACATCTTCCGGAGAGAAGCCTTTACATCGATACATCCATGCTGGGTGCCGCAGAAGGTATCGGCGGCATGGTTATCGACCTGGTCAGCACATTCGTTATGGGTCAGGATAATATCTGCCCCTTCGTCTTCTATATCGATGAGGTTCACAGATATGCCAAGTCCCGTTATTCCGATAAGGAATTCCACGGCGGCCTGACACTGGTTGCCCGTGAAGGCCGTAGAAAGGGTGTATTCCTTTACCTGACCACACAGAACCCGAAGGACGTATCTCCGGTCCTCTTTGGTCAGATCGGTACACTTTTGATCCACCGTCTCATGCTCAACGACGAGATCGCAGCCGTGGCGGCCCACCTGGACGATTACGCCATCAAGCACGTTCGAAAGCTCAATCAGGGCGAACTGATCCTTTCCAGCGTAAACCTTCTGCATAACATGTTTATCCATGTTAATAAGAGCACCAGAACCCAGTACAACGACACACCGCTGCTGTAAGGTTCAAAACGAAAATGACCCATCCAGACCCGAAAGCCGGGAGATCCGGCCTTCGGGTCTTTTATTGTCCTGAAAGTATAAAAAGTGCATTTCCCGAAGAAAGAATGATAGTATAAGAGAATCATTTTTCTTTAGGGGGTGCAAAGTGAAGACGAAACAAAAAGATTCCACATTTAAACAGCTCCGCTACGCCTTGAAACAGGTGTGGGAGGCGGACAGGCTCCTTCTGCCATTTACGATCTTCAAAAATTCCATCGAGCAGATCTTCTATGTTTTCTTCTTTGTTTACCTCACAAAATACATCTTCAACTGCATCGAGAGAAATATCGCCTATAGTAAGCTGTTCTGGTTCCTGATCGTGGCGTGCCTGGGGCATGTATGTGTCCACTTTATCTGCGGGTGGTACGAGACCTACAGAAAGATCAAGATGCCGGAAGTGTACCGGCACATTTTCCATAAAGTCATGGATATCTCGGATGATCTGGAGCTTTCCGACTATGAGTCGCCGGAGTTTTACGACCGCTATGCACGGGCCCTGGACCGGTGCGCCGAACAGGCCATCGACCTTTCGATCCAGACGGGCGTGTATATCGGAAATGTGGGCGCCACGATCATGTCCTTGATCATCGTGGTCATGGTGGATCCGGTGCTTCTGATCTTCATGGTCATCCCGATGGTGGTGAGCCTGTATTTCGGAAAGAAAAACGGCAAATGCAACTACGACCGGGAAAAAGCGATCACCAGGGACAAGCGCACGGCGGACTACGTCAAACGGGTGTATTACGAGAAAAAATATGCATCGGAGATCCGTCTTTTCGACATCAATTCCATTATGCTGGATAAGCAGGAAAAAGCGGTGGAAAGAATGAGCGAAGTGTCCCTGAAGTACCGCATGAAGTCGGCTTTTTATTCCTTTCTCATGAAAGGCAGCTACTCCGTTCTGGCCGGTATTTGCGCGTACTTTTATGTGGCTTTCCGCATCAGGCACGGGGATGTATCGGACATCTCCAGTTATGTTGCCATGATCTCCGCCATGGCTTTTTCCACGGACCAGCTGAAGCACGCGGTAGAGAACCGGATCTACTTAAGTAACGAGTCCCGGCTCTTTAAAAATCTGGAAGAGTTCCTGGAAAAGGAACGGAAAGAAAAAGAGAAAAAGCCGGATATCGGGGAGATCCAGAGTATCGAACTTCAGAATGTGTCCTTTACCTATCCCGGAAGCAGTACCCCCACGATCCGGGATGTGTCGATCACGTGGAAAAAGGGAGAAAAGCTGGCCATCGTCGGCTATAACGGTGCCGGAAAGACTACGTTAATTAAGCTGATCATGGGACTGTATCCGGTGACAGAGGGAAAGATCCTGGTGAACGGTACCGACATACTGGAGATCGACGGCGATGCCTACAGGAAGCGCTTCGGCACGGTGTTTCAGGACCTGCAGGTCTTTGCTATGCCCTTGATCGAAAATGTTCTGATGCGAAGACCCAAGGGAGAAGAAGATTATGATCTGGCAAAAAAAGCACTTCGCAACGCCCAGTTCGATGTGACGCATCCGGGACTTGTAAAGGGCCTTGATACTATCGTCAGCCGGGAATTTGATGAAAGCGGATTTATCCCGTCCGGCGGCCAGGCCCAGAAGATCGCCATCGCCAGAGTCTTTGCCCACCAGCCGGATATGGTCATCCTGGATGAGCCGTCTTCGGCGCTGGATCCTTTAGCGGAATATAACATGTATACCAACATGATGCGTCTTTCCGAAGGCCGCGGCGTGGTATTTATTTCCCACCGCCTTTCTTCGGCGAGAATGGCCGACCATATCTTCATGATGAAAGACGGCCAGGTGGTGGAAAACGGCACCCACGAAGAATTAATGCAAAAGAAACAGCACTACCATGAGATGTTTACGCTCCAGGCGGAAAACTATCAGGAGAGTTTGCCGGAGGAAATGCTCCGGGGAGCGGAGGCGTTCTATGAGTAAGGGTAAGAATAATCGAAACAGCCGGCGAAAAGATAAAGAGAAGGGCGAGAAGATCACCGTCCGGAAAATGATCGGAAACGTCATGTGGTAATGAAGATCATGATCTTCAACATCCTTCTTTTAAGCGGCATGGCGGCCAATGATACCTTTATCCTGAAGATGATCATTAACCGTCTGACCGGAAAAGTGGAATTTAATGAGATCATTATCCTTCTTTTGATCTCTCTGGTCCTGGTGGTGGTACTGGAGTGGATCCATCAGCTTCTGAATGAGTGGGCGAAGGCGAAACTGATCCCTTTAAGCGGACGGATCCAGCGGGAGCTGGCGGAGAAGAACAGCCTTAAGGACCTGATCTTTTACGACGATCCGAAGAACTACGATCAGTATGAAATGGTGTCCCAGAGAGCCGATGAGCTGATCGCCGACGCGGTCACCATCGTCAGTAAGATCATCGGCGGCTCCATCGCACTTTTGGTGGCGGCGTCCATGATATTGACCATCGATCCGATCCTGGCGCTGTTCCCGATCGCCGGATTTATCGTCAATCTTCTGACCCGTTTTAAGATCGAGAAGATCAACTACACCTGGTGGGTGGAATATAGAAAGAAACTCCGTAAAGCGGACTACAGCAAGCGTGTCTTCTATCAGCCGGAATTCGCCAAAGAGTGCAAACTGACGGACGTGCGGGCACCGCTTCGCCTTCAGTTTGACGAGGCGCTGGACGAGGCGGCGGAAGAAGGCCGTATCTACGGTCCTCCGCTGACATGGGTATCTCTGGTGAACTGGATCTCGGTATTTACCATCTTTTCTTTCTTTGCGATCCCGGCCTACCTGGGCTATCTGGCACTGGTGGTCAAGTCCATCGCGCTGGGCGAGGTGGCATCCGGTAATAACGCGGCCAACTACGTTCGAAGAAATCTCAATGAGATCAACTACTGTCTGGTGGATTTCCAGGTGATCGGCCGCTATGGCGATATGCTCATTAAGCTTTTCGAGTATAAGCCGAATATCGAAGTGGCGGACGGCATTTCTCCGGAAAAAGGATCCGGCGCCATCTGCCTTTCCCATGTTTCTTTCCGTTATCCCAATACGGAAAAGGATACGCTGTCGGACATTTCCATCGATATCCGTCCCGGTGAAAAGATCGCCATCGTAGGGGAAAACGGCGCCGGCAAAACCACTTTCGTGAAACTTCTGATGCGTCTTTACGATGTCACCGGCGGCAGCATTTCCTACGGAGATCACGACATCCGGGAATATAACACGAAAGAATACAGAAAGAAGATCAGCGCGGTTTTTCAGGACTATAACATCTATGCGGCATCGCTGGCGGAAAATGTGCTTCTTCGGAAAGTCCGTCCTGAGGATGAAGAGGATATTGTAAATGCACTGAAAGAAGCCGATTTCGGAAAGAAACTGGACAGCCTTCCTTCCGGGATCCATACCCAGCTGACCCGTGAATTTGATGAGTCAGGCGTCAATCTTTCCGGCGGGGAAAGCCAGAAGATCGCCATCTCCCGTGTGTTCCTCCGAAACGAGGACCGGGCGGTATCGATCCTGGATGAACCTTCCTCGGCGCTGGACCCGGTATCGGAATATAAGCTGAACCGTTCTCTTATCGACCATGCGAAAGAGGACACCATCATCTTCATTTCCCACCGTCTGTCCACTACACGAATGGCCGACCGGATCTATCTTTTCGAGCACGGTACAATTAAGGAGCAGGGCACACACGAAGAACTGATGGCCTTAAACGGCAGATACAGAGAGATGTTCGACCGGCAGGCGAAAAATTACATTATGTAAAACCGGATCGGGGAAAAACGAATCATGGAAAACCGAAAGTGGCTTTGCCTTAGATGGCGAAGTCACTTTTTTATGCGAGATTTGATAATGGGAAAATAAGTCTCAGATGTCCTGGGAGAATCTGTACCCTGCTTTGATGCCGTGATGCAGGAAGAGGAACATGAACAAAAATACCACGGCCCCGGCTCCGGAAAGAAGTGTGGAGACGAAAAGGGTGTCCACAGCGCTGGTGTCTTTGGCACCCTGACGGGGAGTGCGGATCTCGTAGGGAAGAAGCTTTTTCGAGATTTCCGAATCCGGAACTCCCGCTTCCGAAAGCAGGGCTTTTGCATGGGAGACAGACTCGGAAGAAAGGGCGCTCAAAGTTCCTTCGATCCGTAAGGTTTCAATGGATTTTCGATTGAATGCATCCTGATAGGCGACGGCATAATCACGGGCGGACGCTGTGTCGGCGTCCGGATTTTTCACCCCAATAAAGCCACTGTAAGTTTTGTCGGAAGGGTCGAGAAGACCGATGAGGTAGTATGTGTCGATGGAAGTGCCGCCGGCCTTTTCTACCGGAACCGGATAAGTGCCCAGAAGGACATATTCTTCGATCTCTGCCAGCGTATTCTCCGCGGCCTGGCTGTTTTTGAGAGGATCGCCCAGAGTCAGGAACTTATCCTTTCTGGTCAGCAGGGAAAAGAGCGAAAAGACGAAAACGATGGCGCAGATGATACTGCCAAAGAGTATCTCTGCGGAATAGTAGCGGAGGCTGTGCCTTGGGTATGATTGTCCGAACATGGTGGTCTTCGTGCCCTTTCTTTCGGTGCTCATTCTTATGCCAATATTCTATCATACGATACAGAAGAGGGGTGGATGTGGTATACTCATTCTGTATAATTATCACTTTTTTCTAAGGTGGGCGTATGGACACAAATAAGCTTTGTTTTGGTTGTTTTCGTGAAAAAGAAGGAGAGGGAGCCTGCCCGTATTGCGGATTTGACTTGGCTACGTCGAAACATCCGGCTATTGCACTTCCTATCGGCACGATCCTGAACGGCCGCTATCTGACCGGACGGGTCCTGGGTGTCGGCGGATTCGGTGTCACGTATATGGCGCTGGATATGACTTTGGAAGCGCCGGTGGCCGTGAAAGAATATCTTCCTTCCGGCCTTGCTATCCGCGATAATGACCATTACAGCATGACGATCACCGACCTGGATGAGCAGGAAAAGTTTGACGCCGGCGTCACCAAGTTCCTGGATGAAGCCAGGATCCTGGCAAAGCTCCGCTCAGTTCCGACGATCGTGTCTGTCCACGACTATTTCCGTGAGAATAATACCGCATATTTCGTTATGGAGTATGTGGATGGTGTCGACCTTGCCAAATACACAAAGGCCAAGGGAGGCAAGATCTCTTTTGAGGAGATGAGAACGCTTTTCCTGCCGATCATTGACGCGCTGGGCGCGGTGCATGCACAGAATCTTCTGCATCGGGATATCAGCCCGGACAATATCCTTGTCATGCGCAACGGCTCTCCCCGTATCCTGGATTTCGGTGCGGCCCGTCAGGCTGTGGATTCCGGAAAGAGTAAGTCCATTATCTTAAAGCACGGCTTTGCGCCGGAAGAACAGTATAGAAAACATGGCAACCAGGGCCCCTGGTCCGATGAATATGCACTGGCCGCCACCATGTATCTGGTGCTGACCGGGATCATGCCGCCGGATGCTATCGAGCGTGTCCACGAGGATACCCTGGTGTCTCCGAAAGACCTGGGGATCGAGATCCCGGACTATGCCAACGATGCGCTCATGAAAGCCCTTTCGGTCCAGGCTTCGGGACGGTATCCGGATATGGCTTCTTTCGGTCTGGCATTAAGCGGAAAAGAGGGCGATACGGCCGCTACTTCCGTTACATCGGCATTTACGCCGTCTTTTGCAGCATTTACTCCTTCTGTCCCGGCCTTTACATCGGCGACCGGCTCCGGTTTTTCTTCTGAAGGAAATGAATCGGATGTTATGGCCGGTGGGGCGACAGTGAATCTGACGGAAGAAGAGATGCTTTCGAATCCGTCAAATCAGTTAACTTCAAAAGAAAATGCTGCTCCGGCGGTTTCTTCGGAAAATGCACCTTCGCCATTTATGCCGACATCTTCTTCTGTTCCGGCATCCACTGCGATTTCGGCAGCGCCGTCGGCTCCGGCAGCAGCGGCAGCTCCTGTTTCTTCGATGCCGTCTGCCTCTTCGGGATCTTCGGTTCCGACTCCGCCTTCTTCGGAAAAGGAAAAGAAGAGTATCTTTAAAAAGCCACTGACCTATATTCTGGGCGGAATCATTCTGGCGGCGCTGATCGCGGTTCCGACCGGTATCTATCTTGCCAGCCGTGGCGGGGAGAAGGAAGAGACGTCCAAGGCGACAAAGAAGAAGACGACTACTACGGAAGAGACCACGACCGAGGAGCCGACTGATACCACAACAGAAGAGACTACCACGACGGAGGCGACGACCGATACGACACCGGCAACGACGCCTTCCACTGCGGCTTCCACGCAGGATACTTCTCCGGTGAACCTGGGAGACCGGACCCGCTACACGATCATCGATCTGACTTATGAAGTCACCAATGAGTGGACCTTTACCGAGAGCGACGGATACCAGTATTTCTTCCCGAATAACGCTTTGGCGAGTAATTTCCTGATGGTGTACGGTGATTCGGAGACCCTGACTGCGGATACGGCAAAATTCATGAGTTTCGATTCATTCATGGATGAATTCAACAGTTCCTTTGCTGAGGGAGCAGGTTTTTCCGATGTTCAGGTGATATCGGAGGAAAGAAATACGGATACTCCACTTTACTATTCGGATTCGGTCATGACCTGTCAGCATAACGGGCAGGCGCGGGAGCTTTATTTCCGTGTCCTCCTGAATACGGAAAACGGAAATATCTACTGCTTTGTCCTGTATGTGGATGCGGCTTTGGATCAGGCTTCGAAAGACAGTCTGGTTACGGAGTTTAAAGATATCGTCAGAACTTCCAGATCCGGAAACCTGAAAACTGCCGATTCCAAATTCGGAAATGCGAAGGTGTCTGCGGATGAGTTCCGTGCGTATTTCGAAGGGCAGGGATATACGGTGGAAAAGGATACCACACCTATTCAGGGTTCCAAGGAAACCTATACGGCGAGCGGAGTTGTAAATGACACAGGCATCGTTCTGGTCTACTACTATGTCTACGATGACGAAGCCGCAGCCTCCAGAAGTGTGCACCAGTCCTTTGATGAACTTATGGATATGCAGACGAAGGGACAGTTCACGGGAGATCTTACTTCTGAGGCCGATTCTTTCATTTGCAAGGGACATTTTTCCAAGGACTCTTCCATGGGTGAAGGAGATTTATATATCGATGTTTTCATAGATGGAAATATCATGTTCTTCTTTGCCAGCACGGGCGATGATCCGGCTGTGGCGGAAGTGCAGCGTGTGCGCGCCGGGCTGGGATACTGATCGATGAATGGATACAAGAAGGGGTGATCCGTTTTCCGGATCACTCCTTTTTTGTCTTCGGTTATGACTGGGACCAGTGCATTTCGAGGCGATAATTTGAATAAAAGTGCAAGGAAAATAACATGAACACTGTTAAAAATGCTTATTTTTCAACCTTTACTTGACATATAACGGTCGTTATATTATTTTATAATAACCGTTATAAAAATGAAGTGTCAGGAGGGGCGGTTATGAGTGTTGACGGTGTTCGCATGAAAGTTCTGGATGCGTCACTGGAGCTTTTTTCCCAGAGGGGATTTGATGGCACGTCGATGGACGATATTGCCAAAGCCTGCGGAATGAAAGCCCCGAACCTCTATAAATATTTCAAAGGCAAGCAGGAGATCCTGGAATCGATGCATATTCTGGCGGATGGGACGTACCGCATCCACATGAGCATGCAGCCGGATTCCATCGTCTGGATCAATAATGCCCACCAGCTTAAGGAATTCAGTCTTCACCAGTTGCGCTATACCATGAGAAATACGACGGTCAGGCGACTTCGGAAAGTGTGTACGATCGAGCAGTTCCGAAATGAACATTTCAAGAAAGAAATGACGAGACACCAGTTCGATAATATTCTGAAACTGCATCAGCCTATCTTTCAGAATCTGATGGATATGGGAATGATCCCGAAGATGGATGTGACCCAGCTGTCGATCATGTATTTTTCACCGATCTCTCTTCTTCTTCAGATCTGTGACCGTGAACCGGAAAGAGATGAGGAGATCCTCGGAAGGATCGAAGAATACATCGACTTCTTTATCAGCCGGATCTTTATTCCGAAGAAAGAAGGCGAAAAGCCATGATCTACCAAATCTGGAGAAGTATTCTGATGCTCTTCATCCAAATCATCATAAAGCTCGTGGAAGCCATCATAAAACTGCTCTGATATAGTATAATGAACAGGTAGTGAAAGTGTCTTCTATTTGCCTGAAATGGTGGGAAATAGCTTGACCCAAAGGGGGATATACCGTGCATTATAACTGTCTGATCATTGACGACGAGATCGATCTTTCCAAAATGACCCAGGAGTATTTCGAGATGTTCGAAGTGACATGTGCCTGCGTGAATTCGGCGGAAGCATGTCTTTCCTTTTTGAAGGAAAATACTGCTGATGTTTTTCTTCTGGATATTAATCTCGGAAATGAAAGCGGCTTTACTCTTTGTAAGACATTACGCGGGAACTACGATACGCCGATCCTTTTTATCTCGGCCCGCCAAAGCGACGATGATGTGCTGGTGGCGCTGAATATCGGCGGCGATGATTATGTGAAAAAGCCCTATACCCTGAGTGTGCTTCTGGCCAAGGTGAAAGTGCATCTTAAGCGGCTGGAGGCCATGAAGAAAAAAGAGGAAGGGCCGAAGGAATCAAAAGAAAGCAGCGGGGACAGTGCATTTACCGTAGATGAGGCGACCATGAGCTGCCATATCGAGGGAAAGACCATCGCGCTGAAGGCGAAGGAATTCGCGCTTCTTTCCTGCCTTTATGCCCATAGAAATACCATCGTGACCAAAGAGAAACTTTTCGATGAGGTGTGGGGGGATTCGTTTTATAGTGACGGCACGCTGAATGTGCATATCAGAAGGCTCCGCGAAAAGATCGAGGAAAATCCCAATGAGCCGCGGTGGATCAAGACGATCTGGGGCACAGGCTACATTCTGGAGATACCGTCATGAAGGTCCGTTATCTTGCTGTCGCTTACACGATCCTGGTGCTGCTTCTCGGCGCATTTTTCTGGAACCGGCTGGAGACAAAGAAGCAGACGGAATTTCCTATTGATATGCTGGAACTGAATACCAGGGCCGGTAGAATCACCGATGAAATTTCGGAGGCCTGGGACGAGGAGACCGCATCGGCGGACCCGGAGTCCGTTTCCCGGCTTGAGAGAGAATATGGCTGCGACATTTCTTTTCTTTCCGACAGTAATTATGCATCCGTGAATAATAACTGGATCCGCTACGGCTGGTCGGTGTTCGACTATACAAGGGACGGAAATGTTGCCGGTAAGATCGCGTTTAATGTGCGTAGTTCCGAGTATTCTTCCATGGTGGAAAAACAGCGTAAGATGTTGGTCGCTTCCTGCCTTCTGGCGTACGGGGCGGGGATATTGGTCCTTGCGGCAGTATGGTATTTCTACATCCGGCCGTTTCGGAGACTGTCCACTTTTGCGGCGCAGGTCAGTAAGGGTAACCTGGATATGCCTTTGGAGATGACAAAGCACAACTACTTCGGTGCATTTACCGAATCTTTCGACCGTATGCGTGAGGAACTGAAGAATTCGGCGGAACGGGAGATGCGCGCCAACCGAAGCAAGCAGGAACTGGTGGCGGAGCTGTCCCACGATATCAAGACGCCGGTGGCCACGATCCAGGCGACCTGCGAGGTCATGGAGATCAAGTACAAGGAACCGGATATTGCCGAGAAGGTACAGGTCATTAAGTCCAAGGCTTCGTCGGTGGAGCATCTGGTGGACAATATGTTCCGGGCCACTCTGGAGGAGCTTGAGGAGCTGAAGGTGGAACCGCGGGAAGAGAGCTCGCGGATCATTTCGGAAATGCTTTCGGATCTTCGTTTCTACGGTACGGTGGAGCAGCATGGCGAGGTGCCGGAGTGCCTGATCCTGGTGGATAAACTTCGTCTGGAGCAGGTGATCGATAATATCGCGGGAAACTCCTTTAAGTACGCGGGCACTCCGCTGGAAGTGGATTTCCTGTCGGATAAGGATACGGTGCATGTGATCTTTTCCGACCGCGGGCCGGGTGTTCCGGAGGACGAGCTGGCTATGGTGACGACGAAGTTTTACCGTGGTTCGGAAGCGGCCGGGAAAGATGGAAGCGGACTTGGACTTTATCTGGCGTCGCGTTTTCTGGAAAGAATGGGCGGCGGATTAGAGATCCGTAACCGCGACGGCGGTGGATTTGTCGCGGAAGTCGTGGTGAAGAAAGTGTGAGGCATGAAGGCCGGAGCGGGGCGCGACGGGCGTGGGACGCTCGGGGAAGAGCCGGGGCCGGCGTGATGCAAGGCGGTGCAGAAAAAGAGAGGGAAAAATGGGAATCGAAGATTTTTTGAGCTCAGGAAATACAAGACTTGATCAGCAGCTGAAGTTTACTGCGGAGATCGATAAGATGACGGGAATATACCGGCGCACGATGCTGATCTCCGGGGTCCGGAATGAAAATGATGCGGAGCACTCCTGGCACATCGCTGTGATGGCGCTGCTTTTTAAGGAGTACTGCATCGAGGAGCCGAATGTGGAGCGGGC
>CADCLV010000032.1 GCA_902802325.1 Oscillospiraceae bacterium
CGAATATAAGCAGCCGACAGATATATCTGCAATCATGTCAGGTATTATGATCGTACTGATGCTGGCGGCCATGGTCTTCTTTGTCTGGGTCAACTTCAGCCGCAATCAGAGTGAAGGACGTTCGGCCATGAACTTCGGACGAAGCAAGGCCCGTCTCCACGATCCGTCGAAGAACAAGGTGACCTTTGCCGATGTGGCCGGCGCCGATGAAGAAAAAGAAGAGCTTGCCGAGGTCGTTGACTTCCTTAAAAATCCGAAGAAGTATTCCGCGCTGGGTGCGAAGATCCCGAAGGGTATCCTCCTTCACGGTGCACCGGGTACAGGTAAGACGTTACTGGCCAAGGCGGTTGCCGGTGAAGCGGGCGTTCCGTTCTTCTCCATCTCCGGTTCCGACTTCGTAGAAATGTTCGTCGGTGTCGGTGCCAGCCGTGTGCGTGACCTCTTCGACAATGCCAAGAAGAATTCTCCGTGTATCGTATTCATCGATGAGATCGATGCCGTAGGCCGTCACCGTGGTGCCGGTATGGGCGGCGGTCACGATGAGCGTGAGCAGACCTTGAACCAGTTGCTGGTTGAGATGGACGGTTTCGGACCGAATGAAGGCGTTATCGTTATCGCAGCTACCAACCGTGTGGATATCCTGGATCCGGCGCTCCTGCGTCCGGGCCGTTTCGACCGTCGTGTCGCAGTATCCCGTCCGGATATCAAGGGCCGTTCCGAGATCCTGAAGGTTCACGCCAAGAACAAGCCTTTCGAGGACGATGTGGATCTGAAGGAGATCGCAAAGATCACTCCTGGTTACACCGGTGCGGATCTGGCGAACCTTCTTAACGAAGCCGCTCTTCTGGCTGCCAGAAGAAATGCCAAGAAGATCTCCAAGGCGGATGTTTCCGAGGCAGTCTTCAAGGTAATGGTTGGTCCGGAAAAGAAGAGCCGTGTGATCACGGACAAGGAAAAGAGACTGACTGCTTTCCACGAGGCCGGTCATGCGATCGTACTTCGTACGGTTTCCGAGACCGAGCACGTCGAGAGAGTTTCCATTATCCCGGCAGGCGGTGCCGGTGGTTATACTGCCCACAAGCCGGATGAGGATATTTACTATACAACGAAGAAGCAGCTGGTGGATTCCATCATGATCTCCCTGGGTGGCCGTGCCGCCGAGCAGATCATCCTGGGCGAGATCTCCACAGGTGCTTCCTCTGACCTGCAGCACTGCAACAGCATCGCCCGTGAGATGATCACCCGCTACGGTATGAGTGAACAGTTCCCGAACGTTGTATTTGACGACGACGATGAAGTATTCATCGGTAAGAGCTATGGTCATACCCGTTCTTACAGTGAGCAGTCCGCTGCCAGAATCGATGAAGAGATCTCCCGCATCATCACAAAGGCGTATGACGATGTCCTGATGCTCCTGACCGAGAGAATGGATATCCTTAATGGTGTGGCTCAGCGCCTTCTCGAGAAAGAGAAGATCGAGGGTCCGGAGTTCGAAGAACTGTACGTCAACAACGGACAGCTGCCGGCTTCTTCCGCAAGTGCTGCTACATCTGATTCTTCCAGTGAGAGCGCGGGCAAGAGTGCAAGCGAGAGCACAGATGCTGCTTCCACTTCCGTTGAGAGCACAGATGCTGCTGAGAAGGATTCCACTTCCGATGTAAATTCTGTGAGCACAGAGGGTGTACCGGCGGAAGTCAAGGATGAGGCAGAAGCCGATGGAGAGGATAAGGAATAAGGCCTGATCCTTCAAGATTTGTAACTGTGTTACATTCATAACGTTATGCAAAATGAGAGAGTGTCTCCTGGGAGGCACTCTCTTTTTGCGTGGGCGGGGTGTAGGGAATTGCGGGATGGACGCAGGGATTGGTGTAGGCGGCTCGACCTTTTCTTGGCTGATAGGACCAAAACACGGATTTTGCGGTTTTGGTTCTATTTTGTTATTAGGGATGGTACCAACTACTTCTTTTTGAGAATTTGGTCCTACTGGTATGGGCTGAAATTAGGACCAAATGCATGTATTTGGCTCTTTTGGTCCTATTCGGGCGAAGAGTAAAGTAGGACCAATTCCTGGTTTTTCATGTGTTTGGTCCTAGTTTTGGCTGTTTTGAGTAGGACCAAAACACGGATTTGGCGGTTTTGGTTCTACTTTGTTATTAGGTATGGTACCAACTACTTCTTTTTGGGAATTTGGTCCTATTCTGTTTCCCGAAAGTAGGACTCAATCGTTGGTTTCGGGTACTTGAGTCCTATTTTTCGTGTTTTCCATAGGACTCAACTACTGTTTTTTACCATTTGAGTCCTACGTTTGCCAGGGGTGTAGGACTCAACCATCGGATATTACCAAATGAGTCCTACTTATATTCAGAAACTGTAGCCTAATTCTTCCATCCGTCCCAGCCTTTGGGGAGCCATTCGGCGAATTCCTGAAATACATCGGGGCTTGTGAGGTCCTTGATGATCCTTGGATACATATCGGTGCGGCCGTACTCGTAATCCAGATCGGTGGAGTGGAGGCAGATCTTGGAGATGACGCTGATTCCGTA
Organism: Oscillospiraceae bacterium; assembly: GCA_902802325.1. Lineage (GTDB taxonomy): Bacteria > Bacillota > Clostridia > Saccharofermentanales > Saccharofermentanaceae > Scatonaster. The sequence goes on from CADCLV010000032.1 coordinate 2,544, forward strand.
AGTGTCCACGAGATAGGTGATGAGGCGGAATCCGAACTGGTATTCCCGCTGTTCGATGCCGCTGTCGACTTCGTTCTCAGTGAAAAAATAGCCTTCCGGATCCTGAAGGATCGGTTCCTCATCGTATGGACACATGGGAGAGTTTCCTCGAAGATAGTGATACGTACCGAATTCCGGTTCGTTATGCTTCTTGGCAAGAAGATATTCCGCATATACAGCCAGCCCCTCAGTGAAGATCTGTCCCATGTCGTGGGAATTTCGAAGCTGGAGAGTATGCATCAGTTCATGCCGGAGAGTAGAAAGCTGATTCGAGTCCAGAAGATCTTCTTCGTAAATGTGAATGGCGTTATCGTGCGCGCTTTGAACAACTCCATCGTTTCCGTATACATCCACAATTATGTTGATCTTATTGGTATCCCGGTTGACGTCATCGAATACGTGAGGCTGGTCAAAGACGCAGTACCGCCAGTTGTAGTCGGATTTCTCCACGTAGGTGTCGTAGGACATGCCGAAAGTCTCTTCCAGTTCTTTCATGGTCTGCTCGATGAGAAGGGCAGCATCGCCATGAACCTCGGCGCCTTCCCGAAAGAAGATGAAGTAGCGGTCGCCTTCGTAGAAGCAGTCTTCTTCTACAGTAAATACATCGCGGGGATCACCGCTTAATTCAATACTGGGCCACTTGCTTTCGGTTCGGACATTGGAATCTCTTTGAATCATTTTGATCTTGGGCTCCGGAGGAGTTAGTTCGGGAAGATCCTGATGCCGGAAAGAAGGATCATTTCTGATCTCCTCTTCGTCTTCCCGGTCGCCATGGATGCAGGTGGGCTCCGTCTGGCCGGGCCCGGTTTTGCCGTCTTCAATTTCCGAAGCACGGTTACTGGCGGCAGGGGGATTCATTTTGGCCTGATCTGTGGAAGCATCTTTTCCTTTTTGGCATCCCGGTAAAAAGGATGCACTAACCGTGACCGCAGCTATGAATGCTGCGATCTGCGCATTTCTCTTTTTCATGTTTTTACTCCTTATGGCTTACTTTTCCAAATGTACCCGCACTTAATGACGGTCTCGATATGGTAGCTGGCTTTTCCGAGTGTGGCACGAAGCTTCTTTACATGTGTGTCCACTGCCCGGTCATATCCTTCGTAATCCGCGCCCCAGACTTTGTCCAGAATGCGCTCGCGGCTTAGTACCTGTTCTTTGTTTTCCAGAAAGAAGAGGAGAAGATCGTATTCCTTTGGAGCCAGGTCGATCTTCTTTCCGCTGACGGTCACAAGGCGCCTTGCCGGCTCGATGACAAATTCATCGGAAGTGATCCTTCCGTCCTGGACCAGAAGGCCCCGATATCTGGAGATCAAGGCATTGACTTTGGCAAGAAGGACCTGGGTCGAATAGGGCTTGGTGACGTATTCATCGGCACCGATCTCATAGCCCTCGATGATATCTTTTTCAGCGCCCAGCGCGGTCAGAAAAAGAACGGGAACATCGTATTTTTCTCGGATGAAACGGCAGACTTCTTTTCCGTCTTTTCCGGGCATCATGATGTCCAGTATGATCGCATCATAATGTCTGGTGGCAACCAGCGAACAGGCATCGTCGCCGTTATTGACATCGTCCACTTCGAATCCTTTTTTGCGGAAAAAGGAAGCGGCGATGGTGCGAAGCGCCGGATCGTCTTCGGCAAGAAGAAGCTTATACTGGTTTTCAGTTTGTCCCTTGTTTTCCATAGTCGAATTCCTTTTCTTTAGTCCTTTCTTTTCATCTCGAACCAGAAGGTGGTGCCGCTGAAATCACTGTTGCAGCCGTATTTGGCGCCGTGAAGATTCAGGATACTTCTGTTGACGGCAAGTCCGATGCCGGAACTTCCCAGACGTTCAGTCCGTGATTTATCTGCCTTGTAGAACAGTTCCCAGATCTGTTTCTGCTCTTTCTTGGAAATGGTCTTTCCGTCATTTCGGACTTCCCAGCGAACGGTTTTACCGGTATTGGAGATCTTTACATAGACCTTTTTGTCTGCGTATTTGATGGCATTACTTAAGAAGTTTCCGATCACCATCTTGATCAGATCCAGATCGGCAAAGACCAGATATTCTTCTTCGGATGCATCGTCTGAAGATCCGTTCGTGGCGGCTTCTTCGGCGCTTCTTTCCCAGGTCACATGCAGATCTCTTTCTTTGATGAGAGAATCCATGCGGTGAAGGATGGAGCGGGTGAGGGAAGAAAGCTCCACTTCCTCTTTCTTGAGTGTGACATTCCCGGAATCCAGTTTCGAAAGATCCAGAAGAGTGTTGACCAGATGAGTCATGTGATCGACCTCACCCTGAAGTGTTTCGGCGATCTGCGGCCGCTCTTTTTCGTCGATATATTCCCAGTTCTCCACATAGGCTTTGGTCACTGCCAAAGGTGTCTTCAGTTCATGGGCGATGCTTCTTGCCAGCTGCTGGCTTCGCATCTCATAATTCTTTCTCGTGATATACATCCGGTACATCACGAATATAACGGCGGCCCAGAAGAAAAGAAGCGTGATACCGAAAAGAATATAGACATGTGCATTCTTTTCCATAACGATGGACAGCGGGTGATAGGTAAATGCACCGTAGGCGGATACGGGTGTGGTGATCGAGTAGGGAGTTGCCTGATAGCAGACAAAGTAAGAGGTGAAAAGACCTTCTTTTTTATATTGTTTGGTGTTATTGAGTTTTCCGTCTTCGATCACTTCGGTGCAGATCTTCTGTGCTTCGTTATCTAAGTTTTCCTGGGCGCTGCTTTGCGCCATCTTTACATATTCACCGTAGAGTACGTAACTTGATGCCCAGTTCGGATCGACCTTCCCAACAGTTCCGATTCCGGCGCCGGGAAGGTTGAAAGTGTAGTGCTGTTCTCCGGATATCTCGTCGAGAGAATAAAACATGGTGCCGTTATAGAGAAATACATCGTCGGCATCTGCGGAGATCCGAAGATCCGTAAGCTTCTGGAAATGCACTTCTCCAGCGATGAACCGGTCGTCGACGGGAAGGATCCGGATCTGTTCCAGAGAAGAGATGGGGTGATCCGTCTGGTAGTACACGCGGACATAGTCGCCGGAGGTGAGAAAGTGCTCTTTTCCATCCTGGGTCCAAAGGATCTTTCCGGAAAATCCGATATCTGACGGGCGGATCGTGGCGGCATTTCTCCAGATCGTGGAGTAGGTGTCTTTCAGGACCTGTGTCAAGTCGGATGTTTTCTCAAAATGTACCACGCTGGATTCGGAAATGTTCAGGCAGGTCTGCATGTAGTCCTTGTTGACTTTCTGGATCTGGGCATAGGTGAAAAAGCCGGCGCCGAGACACATTACGACCAGGATCAGAATTAAGATCACTGCGGTGATTCGGATGTAGTGTCTTTTCATGGCCGGCTCCTTTCCTCTTCTATCCTTTGCTATCCGTTGCTGTTCTTTGGTATTCTTTCTATTCTTTTCTGTTTTGTTCGGACCTAGTTTAATCAGGGGGAATCCCTTGATTCTGTCTATATTATAACGTGCAGTTGTGTATTTCCTATGTACTGATTTACATGATGCTGCTTTCCTGTTATGAAACCTCCTCGTTTATGAAAACGGTTCCCATTATGAAACCGCCTCCCAGGATGAACCATGTTTCTTTCCGGTTCAAAGGGGAGGCGGGGATTCATTTTTCTTTTGGGGCAAAATACTTATTCTCGGGAAGAACGGATCCCGCAAAAGGAAACGGAACTTTCGGGGGACAGTGCATTTCCTTTAGCCGGCAAAATGCAATGCACGGAAAATCTCATCTACCGGTACACCGTTGATCTTTCCCGGCCATTCACTCATGTCGAGGGGAAGCTCGAAGTATTCGTTCTCAGTATCGTCAGGATGCAGCGTTTCGATGATGACGGTTTTGAAGTCCGTGTCGTAGCAGACGACGCCGATCGGAGTTCCGGCCGGAATGGTTTTTTCACCAACCTCGCTTCTGTCTTTATTGATCTGCATGGCGGTAAGATCGACGTCGGTCTCCATGAGCGCGCCATAGGTGTAAATCAGTTCGTTTCGAAGTTCGCCTTTGCCGTTATGGTATGCCATGGAGTAATCTCCGACATACATGTGAGTACCCAGGATATCTTCGACGTTGCCCAGCTCAAAGTTGTAATTATGTACGGGGAAATGGGTGAACTGTCCGTAGGTGATGCCGCCCTTTTCGATGCTGCTTTCGGTGACATGGAAAGAAGGCGTATAGAAATACATATCTTCTCCGGCGAAGTAAAGCTCAACAAAGTAGCCATCGCTGGTATGTACCAGGAAAGCATTTTCGAGACTGCCGTAATAATCGTCTTCTTCGGTTTCACCGGACAGGAATTCCTGCGATGTACCATTGACGGTAATGACGATCTTTTCAAAGTCAAAATCGGTGGGCTCTTTTCTTACGACCTCGAACTTGACCGTATCCAGCACGCCATCTTCATTGAGGTCCCATATGATCTCGTTTTTCAAATCGAATTTCATAGTGAGTCCGTCAGGGTAACCGCCGAAATAGGAAAGATCTACCATGCCGGTGGAATCGGTCTGGGCAACCGGGATCTTAACGAAGTCATTGTGCCCGAAAATGTAGATGGCGTCATAAGAAAGAAGGAAAGAAGAAGAATTATTCTGCACTTTCATCTTCAGGTCGGCCACATCCGGATCGTTGGTGATATCGGATTTCGGAATATCCGCAAAGTAGGAATCCATATATGCACAGAAAGCGTCTTTGTCGAGGATAATGTCGTTCAATGTCAGATCGGCACCGTCCAAAGAACGGATATTGTAACAGGTCAGTGCATTTTCCGAATAAGAGGTACCTTGCTGCACATAGAAAGAACAGATCAGGATATCTGCCCGATAGTAATTGGAAGTGCAGTAGAAGTCGTCGCCTTCGGGGGTCTGGCCGTTATCCTTTTTCTGGATAAAATCGTCCAGTTCCTTGTAGTACATGTCGTCATACTGGTCAATAAGTGAAGAGTAGATATCGTCCAAGCGGTCAGCCAGATGCGGAACGATTTGCGAATCGTAGTCGAAGTAATAATCCTCGCAGTATTCGATGACGGAATTCATCACCAGATAGTCGCTTCCGGAATCAATGGGTGCGCTATAGCCGTAGGCATGATAGGTCGGAATATTATACATACCGAGCTCTTCCAGTCTGGGCGAGACGACGAATTTATCCGACGTGAAATGCTGCGCGTTCTGGCTCGGCTCGGAAGATTCCGATGACTCACTTTCAGATTCCGTTTCGGATTCGGTCTGGGATTCCGATTCGGTCTCCGAAGGTTCGGAAGTATCTTCGGTTTCTTCGGATTCAGTCGTAGTCTTCTTCGTTTTCTTTGTCTTTTTGGTGGTGGATTCTTTGGAATCGCAACCAAGAAGGGACAAAACCAGAGATGCGGTTAAGAGAACTGCGATTGTTTTTTTCATGTTGGACCTCCTGCTATCTACTTTCTTTAAAATGTGTAATCAGAATGCGTAGTCGTAATTTTCCAGAATGTCGCAAAGGGCTTCGCCGTTGATCTTCGGCATGTCTTCCGGCATGGAATAATCGACGACAACGTAATACTGCTCGGAAGCATTTTCCGTGATCACATTCAGGACAAGTTTGTCATCCGACGGGCTAAAGAAGGCGGTCTGGATAGCGGACCCGGAAGGGATGGTGAAGTTACTGTCGATTGTGACCAGATTGTCGTCTGTTTTTTCTCCCGTGATGTCCGCGCGGGTGATGTACGGGTTGCCGTAGGCGGAGAAGTAACCGTACTGGTAGTCAAGTTTTCCGCCGTTTCCCATCGCGCTGAACTGATTATAGAAATCTTCGATTCCCATGACCAGCTGCTCGGTGATCATTTCAAAGGACTCCGGATTGATGAAGCCTTTGTAAGAGAAGCGGATGAATTCATAGGTCATGACGTGCTTGAAGGTGCCGTTCTCCATCTTGAAAACAGCAGTGTCGAAGGAAGAATCCACGCCGGTCATGGTGGCATAGAGATAGTATCCGTCATCCGTGTTCATGATGCAGAAATCCATCAGTGCATTGTCGTTGATAATGATGCCTTCGTCGGAAGTCTTGTATTCGTTACCGTTGAACTTGAGGTGAACATCGCATCCGCCGTTGGTATCATCGAATTCGGATGTGGCTTCTACGACATCGTCTTTTCCATCGCCATCGAAATCCCAGATGACGGACTCGTCGCCCAGGTGGTCACTGAAGAGGGTGAAGTACTGCGGCGCGTGCTTAAAGTAGTCCATGTTGAAAAGACTTTCTGCGCCGGATACCGGGATCTTCACGTAAACGAAGGGGTACGGATAGTAGTTCGGGTACAAAAGGTTGATACCGTCATAGGTCATGGTGAAAGGAAGTTCACCCTTTTCGGCCAGCTCTGCCATGCTGTTGATCCACTCATCATCTCCGATGGGGGCGAGGGTGGATTTCATGTAGTCGATGAAGGCGGATCTGTCTACGATGACTTCATCCTGCGTAACGGGGGCGCCGGTACTTGAGTGGAAGTTATATGTCTCGTATTCGCCTTCCTCAAAGTCGTAGGACTCGGTGATGGCAAAGGAGAAGACCTGTGTGTCCGCGCGGAAAAGCTCGGTGGCAAAACGGTATGTGTGATGGTACCCTTCTGCTTCGGAATTGCCTTTCAAAGTAAACAGCACCTGACGGTCTGCCTCGTAGGTGTCCTGGTTAAAATCCTGGTGGTCCAAAATGACCTCGTCGATGGCATCCTGAAGTTTCGGACTGGCATTCGGCGCCACTTCCAAAAGATACAGATCGTCGCATTTCAAATGCACATAACCCAGATCGTTTTCGCCCATAACGGCGCCCCAGTCATTGTCCTGCTGCGGATAGTCCAATCCGAGATAGATAAGCTGGTCGTCGGGGGTGGGCACTACTGCAGGGGTAGAAGTTGTGGCGGCCGTGGTGGTTTCCGATGTGGTCGGTTCAAGCGTGGTCTCGGTGGTGTCCTCGGTCGGCTCTTCCGTTTCCTCGGTCTCTTCCGTTTCCTCCGTAGTTTTCTTTGCTTTCTTTTTCTTCTTCGTCGTTTCTTCCTTCTTCGCGCAAGCAGCGAGGGACAGCAGCATCGAAGCTGCCAGAAGAACTGCGATACATTTCTTCATTGCAAATATCCTTTCCCTAATCCATCTCTCTTGAGCGATCTTCGCTCGTTCTTATTCCTCTTCTAATAATATACAATAGTCGGTTTTTTCTCAACTTTGGTTGAGGTGGAGGGGGAGGGGGCGAGGGTGATAGGACCAATTTGTCATTTTGGGCGGATTGGTCCTAGTCATAGGCGAGGGTTCCGGGCACGAATAGGACCAAAAATGGATTTTGTTTGATTTGGTCCTATGGGAAACGGGCATTTCTAGGACCAAAATGCACATTTTTACCTGTTTGGTCCTATTCGGGAGTCCGCTCAGTTAGGACCAAATGGTGCATTTCGGGCAATTTGGTACTAGTTTTCCCCTTTTTGTGTAGGACCAAAGTCCGCTTTTTCACGATTTGGTCCTACTGCTGCCATCGGGCTGGTACCAAAGTTGAAAAAAATGCGATTTGGTAGCAATCGCAAGTGTATTTCCCATGGAGAAAAAGTGAGCGGGGAAAAAGAGGGTAAAATAGGACTCAACCAGCACTTTTCACTGATTGAGTCCTACGTTGTTTTCTTCTTGAAATGCACTGTCGGCCCGAAATGCACTGTCGCCGGGGGCGCCGGAAGAATCGTGACAGACGCGAGATACGGGCGGGATCTTACATCCCTTCATCCAGATCGAGATACGGCGGGACCGGCGGGATGTCGGAAAGGCCTTCGGAGAGAGACTCGATGGCTTCCTTATACTTGGCCAGAACGGCAGCGGAGACTTTCTCGCGGAAATCTGCGTTGATCGGGTGAACAATATCCTTATACTCGCCTTCAGGTGTCCGGCGGGAAGGCATAGCAATAAAAAGCCCATTATGACCGTCGATGACTTTCACATCGTGTACGACAAACTGCTTGTCAAAAGTGATGGACACGACAGCCTTCATCTTGCTTTCGATGGACAATTTGCGAATAGTAATATCCGTAATCTCCATAATTTCCTCCTAATGCGCATCGACCTATCTAGAACCCCAATTAGAACTAGAATAACACATTTTTTTCGGATAATCATCAATTACAGAACAAATACGGAACAAAAAGGGTATAATAAGTAGGCGTGGAAGCGATTTTCACACGTAAATATCAAACTTTCTGGAGAAGAAATATGTCTAGTGAAGGAATGAGAGACTTGCCCTCCGGCAAGAGAGTCTTTTTTGTAGGAATCGGTGGTATCAGTATGAGCGGTCTGGCACGGATCGCCGTGAACTATGGCCTGGTCGTGGCCGGTTCCGATATGCATCCGTCAGAGAGAACGGATGAACTGGAGTCCATCGGCATTCATGTATATGGAAAACATAGCGAGGAAAATCTGAAAGAGTTTTCTCCGGACATCGTTGTCCACACCGCGGCGATCCTTCCCGGCAATCCGGAGCTTTCCTATGCGAAAGAGAATAACATCACCGTGATGGAGCGCTCGGTCTTCCTGGGCCTCATCACGAGAAACTTCAAAAACGTCATCAACATTTCGGGTACCCACGGAAAGACGACCACCACATCCATGGTGTCTTTGATCCTTCTTGCCAGCGGCGCCAATCCGACCGTGCACCTGGGCGCGGAGCTTCCGGCTTTCCACGGAAGTGTCTATCTTGGTTCCAAGGACCAGCTTCTGGTTTCCGAGGCTTGCGAATATCACCGCTCCTTCCTGGAGTTTTCCTCCACCGTGGCGGCCATCACGAATATCGACTACGATCACGTTGACTGCTATAGCAGCATCGACGAAGTCATCGATGTCTTTGCCCAGTTCACGGAAAAGCTTTCCGCCGACGGCACCCTGGTCATTCCGGCAGGAGACAAGAACGTGCAGGAGTGCGTCCGCCGCATTCCGGCCTGCCGCGAGAAAGTGGGCATGGGCATGCCGAAGATCCTGACCACCGGTCTTTCCGGCGAAGGAGTGGATTTCTTCGGTCGCGAGCCGGACGTTTGCGCTACCAACATCACATATACTGACGGCAAAGCCGGCTTCGATGTGCTTTACAAGGGGCAGCCCTATACCCACATCCAGCTGGCCATTCCGGGCACCCACAATGTGTATAACACGCTGACCGCTATTGCCTGCGCCTCTTTAGTCGGCGGTACCGCTGAAGCTGCGGCAAAAGCACTGTCGGATTTTACGGGCGCGGAGGGCCGTTTCACCATCAAGGGAACCTTCAAGGGCGCGTCGATTGTGACCGACTATGCCCATCACCCCAGCGCCGCCAGAGCCACACTCGATGCGGCGTCCCATGTGCCGCACGGCAAGACCTGGGTGGTGTTCCAGCCGCTGACATACAGCCGCACCAAAGTGCTCTTTGAGGACTATGTCACCTCGCTCCTGCCTTGTGAAAATGTATTCTTCGACGAGATCTTCTCCGACCGTGAGATCAACCCGGGCGATATCTCTTCCAAAGACATTGCCGATGAGATCAACCGCCGGGGCGGCCACGCCGAATTCTTCGAATCCAAAGACGCCATTGTGGAGCGCCTTTCTTCCTGCGTCAAAGAAGGGGACATGATCCTGATTCTGGGGCCGGAGGATATACGAAGCCTCGGTGACCGTCTGGCCGCTATGGCATAAGCGGAAGTCCGGAGTCCCGCATGAAGAAAACCCGCAAACTCCGTATCGTCTCGGTGATCCTTCTGGCCCTGGTGTTCTTAGGTGTCACTTTGGATCTTCTGATATCCGGAAGCGACGACAATGCTTCCGGACGGGTGGCTGTGTGCTTTATTCCGGAGGACCGGATGTTCCCGCAAATGGACTTCCGCCAGCTGTTTTCCAGCGAGGATATTGCGTCATATTTTGTGGTCGGGGACGAGGTGTCCTACGAGGATATGAAGGAGATCCTGAAAGAGCAGCTTTCGCGCCACGATTCGGCGGTCCTTGTCTGCGAAGGCGAGTACAGCGCGAATGGCCTGAAGCTTTCCCGGGAGGAAAGCGGGATCACGGATCTGATCCTGATTTCTCCGAATCTGGATATCCAGACGGATCTGGGCGAGATCGGCACCACGGTGCCTTCCTGCCGGGTGGGGATTTTTTCCACGTCCCGGCACACTTCCGATGTGATCTACGAGCGGCTTTCCGGCGAGGATACCAGCTTTACCCGCGGTACCCGTTCTGATTCAAATGCACCTGAGCTGTTTATTTCGGCGGATGCCCGCCGTTACTATGCCCGGACCGACAACTGGAAGGACAGTTCCGTGGCGCCGTCCCTTCTTCTGAACAGCCCGATCATGCAGACGTATCTTTCCAACTATTGCCGGAACTACGTCCTGGAAAAGGACGGCATTTCCCGCGCGCCCCTCGGCATCTGGGCCATTAAGCTCCTTTCCACGGTCATTCTTCTGGTGGCCTTTTTCCTTTACGCCGCCACGCTTCCGAAGCATAAGAAGATCGTGGTCGCAGAAGAAGAGGATTCCGATTCTTTGGAAAATGCACCTGTGCCTTCTGCTTCGCCGTCTTTGGGGGCACCGGCCACCATGGCGCATTCCGCTGCGGCGGGAGTCGGAGCGTCTTCGCCCGAAGCTTCTTTACGGGAGGAAGCGGATCCGGATCTTCCCCGAAAGGAAGGACCTAGAAAGGAACTTCCGAGAAATAGAAAAGGCGAGCTTCGCGGCCGCTCCATTACCCAGCGCTATCGAAGCGCCTGTGCCCATCTTCTGGCGCTGCAGCTTTTCCTGGGACTGTTTTTCGCGGTGGCTTCCTGCTTCCTTGTCGTGAAAAAGTCACCTTTCCATAAGACCGTTCTTCTGGTGTGGATGTGCCTGTCCCTTTTATCTTCGGCCTTTTATCTTCTGGGATTTCTGCGCCACATGCGGGACCGGAAGGTGAGAAAGAACCGCTCCATGTGGCCATTGCATCTGGTATTCACGATCCTTCTGGCTGCGGACATTTTCCTTTTGCAGCTCCTTTGGAAAGGAAACGGATTTTTGAAACTGAACCTTCTGCTTCTGGTTGCGATCCTTCTTTCCGTTATGGTGATGGCCGCCATCGTTATGCTCCAGCTGACAGACGAGTATTATGGCCGAAGCCAGGGAAATGATCTGGCTGTTCTGGATTCCGTAAAATTTTCCGCGATACGTTTCGTTCCGATGGTGATTGTTTTCTTTTTCTCGGTTATAATAGGAAGAGAAATATATGCAGTGCGGGTGATCATTTTACTGCTTTCCCTGATCGGCGCGTCTTATCTGCGGCGGGTCGTGAAAAAGGGAGCTTTGGGAGATCTGTTCTCGGTGATCCTGTACGCATGCCTTTACTGGATGATGTTCTGACAAAGAATGATTCGGCCGGAAGCGGATCGGTCCGGACCGAAGTGCTGGACCGAACGTAGCATTTTGAGGTGAGCCTATGGCATCGACGATCAAAGATGTAGCCAAGATGGCGGGCGTGTCGATCTCGACAGTGTCCAAGTTTATTAATGGCGGAAATGTACTGGAAGAGAACCGCCAGCAGATTGAAAATGCAATCGCCACGTTAAATTATCAGGTGAATACGGTGGCCCGTGGAATGAAGACCCGAAAGACCATGTCGGTCGGTGTTTTGATCCCGAGTCTCGCGGACTACTACGGCGTGTCCATCCTGTCCTATATCGACCAGGAGCTTTATGCATCCGGCTACAGCACCATTATCTGCGACTATTCCCAGACAGATCCCACAGGTGCTTCGGATAAGATCAACTTTCTTATCAATAAGCAGATCGACGGCATCATCATGCAGCCCATCAACGTGCGGCAGGAAGATATCGACCGGGCGGCCAAGGCGGACGTGCCGATCGTGTTCGTGGATATGGAGATCCCGTTCATTGCCTGCGATACCGTCACCATCGATAACGAAGATATTGCTTTCCGCATTACCCGGCACCTTCTGGATAACGGACATACCCGTATCGGCTTTATCGGCGGCGCGCCGGGGTTCAATACCACCGACGACCGTGTCCGCGGCTACCAGAAGGCCCTGGCGGAATCGAAGATCGCGGAAGATCCCGACCTTCTTCATCTGGAAAATGTATCGGAAGAGAGCGGATATCTGGCCATGATGCAGTTCATGCAGCTCAAAAATCCCCCCACAGCGGTATTTGCCAGCGGAAATGACCTGACGGCAGGCGCGGTGATGTATATGAACGAGAAGCACCTGAAAGTCCCGAAGGACCTGTCTTTCGTGGGATTTGAGAACCAGACCATCGCCCATGTCTACAGTCCGACTCTGACCATCGGCATCCAGCCGATCCGAAAGATCGGCCAGACTGCGGCCCGGATGCTCCTTGAGAGGATGCGGGGCGAGTACGAAGGCGAGGCCCGGACCATCCGTCTGAAGGCGGTCATCGACTTTGGCGCCTCGGTAGAAAAGAAGAAGTAGATTTGCCGGAAACCCGGCCCCGGGAAGAGGGCGGGAAGTGCTTTTTCCGAAGATCGGAAAAAAGTACGGAAAACTCCATGAAAAATGTTGACGCAGACCCCCTTGCGTGGTATTCTATTGCGGTGACCGCATGTGCCGGGCTACTAAATCTGTGCCCTTTTTCCGACGGGCGATCGGAAGAAAAAGAGAGCCGGTGCCTTGGAAGAAGCAGCGAGACTGGATGAACAGGAGGGAAACGTTTTTATGCAGTATGCAGTTATTCTGACAGGCGGCAAGCAGTACAAAGTTGCTTGCGGCGACGAGATCTTCGTAGAGAAGCTCGAGGGCGAAGCTGGTGATAAGATCACTTTTGATCAGGTCATCGCAGTTGCTGACGATAACGGTATCAAGGCTGGTGCCGATGTAAAGGCTTCCGTTGCCGGCGAGATCGTTAAGCAGGGCAAGAACAAGAAGATCGTCGTATTCAAGATGAAGGCAAAGAAGGGCTACAGAAGATCTAACGGCCACAGACAGCCTTATACACGCGTTCGCATCACCGAGATCAACGGCTGAGTGAACAATTGAAGAAAGTGTGCCTGTAATATGATCTCGGTCATTATATCGCGCGATAAGTCTGGAAAGATCCTGCGTCTGTCGGCTGACGGACATGCCGGATATGAAGAAGAGGGTAGAGACATTATCTGCGCCGCCATCTCCACGCTGATGACCACTGCGGTAAATGCACTGGAAGAGCAGCTTTCCTGGAAGGATTTCTTCCTGGTGGAAGGCGGAGAGACCAGCTTCATTGAAGTCTGGGTACCGGATAAGGTAAGTGACAGCGAGATGAAGACCGCCCAGATCATACTTCGGACCATTGTTCGGGGGATCCTCGATACCGAAGAGACCGTGAACGAGAATTATGGAACCGAGTATTTACGGGTCATCACACAAGAAGAATTGAGATAATGGAGGACTAGACCATGTTGAAGATGAATTTACAGCTCTTCGCTCATAAAAAGGGTATGGGTTCGACCAAGAACGGTCGTGACTCCGAGTCCAAGCGTCTGGGTGCCAAGAAGGGCGACGGCCAGAAGGTCATCGCAGGTAACATCCTCGTCAGACAGCGCGGTACAAAGATCCACCCGGGTACTAACGTAGGTATCGGTTCTGACGATACACTCTATGCACGTATCGACGGTCATGTTAAGTATGAGCGTATGGGTCGTGACAAGAAGAAGGTCAGCGTTTATCCGGCTGAGTAATCTCGACGGACGCGAGTGACTTTCCTTCTTAGAAGGACTGTTTTGTAAAGATGGTAAAAGGGGTTGTCTTTTAAGTGAGCATCATCACTTAAGGCTGCCCCTTTTCGTTGAAAAAGGAGGCGGAAGTATGTTTATCGATCACGCAAAGATCCATATCAAGGCCGGCGACGGCGGAAACGGTATGGTGTCTTTCCATACAGAAAAATATATCACCAATGGCGGCCCGGACGGCGGTGACGGCGGAAAAGGCGGCGACGTGGTTTTCTATGCGACCGAAGAACTGACGACCCTTCAGAACTTCCGCTTTAAGCATAAGTTCGTGGCCGAGAACGGCAGTAACGGCATGAACCGGAAAATGTACGGCAAAGGCGGCGAGGATCTTCGCATCCCGGTACCGGTGGGTACGGTCTTAAAGGACCTGGAGACCGGGGAGATCATCGCGGACTTTACCGAAAAGGGACAGGAAGAGATCGTCTGCAAAGGCGGCCGCGGCGGGCAGGGAAATATCCATTTCAGTAACGCCATCCGTCAGGCGCCGAAGTTCGCCCGCGCCGGTGTGCCGGGTGAAGAAAGAGATATTTCCGTCGAGCTGAAGCTCATTGCGGATGTGGGCCTGATCGGTTTCCCGAACGCAGGCAAATCCACGCTTCTTTCCGTGATCACTTCGGCTAAGCCGAAGATCGCGGACTATCCGTTTACCACGCTGGAGCCGATGCTGGGCGTGGTCTCTGTCGGCGACACGTCATTCGTTGTGGCAGACATTCCGGGCCTGATCGAAGGGGCCCACGAGGGAAATGGACTGGGTCACGATTTCCTTCGTCATATCGAGCGTACCCGTCTTCTGATCCATGTGGTGGATGTGTCTGCCCAGGACGGAAGAGACCCGATCTCTGATTTCGATCAGATCAATGAAGAACTTAGAAAATTTAACCCCCTCCTGGAGATGCGTCCCCAGGTGGTGGTCGGAAATAAGATCGACCAGGCAGACGATGAGGTCGTCAAGTCTTTTACCGACGAGATGAAAAAGCGGGGCTACGAGGTGTTCCTCATGAGCGCCGCCATCGGAGAAGGCACAAAGGAACTGGTCAATCATGTGGCGGCGCAGGTGGCTGCCCTTCCGCCGACGATCCTGGTGGAAGAAGCCAAGGAAGAGAAGCTCTACGAATTCAAGCCGGAAGAAAAATTCACCATCGAGGTGCAGGACGGTGTGTACTGCGTGCTGGGTGATTGGGTGCGGGTGGTACTGGAATCCACCAATTTCGACGACCCGGAATCTCTGGCGTATTTCCAGCGTACATTAAGAAAGAACGGTGTCATCGACGCCCTTGAAAAGGCCGGCGTAAAGGAAGGCGATCCGGTCAAGATCTACGATCTGGAATTCGACTTTATCGAGTAAAAAACGGCGCACCCGGGAAGGAACAACAGGTGCATTTGCCGGAGAAAAAAGAGGAGAAATAATATGCTTGAAGTCAGTCACGTTACCAAGAAGTATGGGAAGAACCTGGCATGTAATGATGTCAGCTTTACACTGGAGCCGGGAAGCCTGACGGTGCTTCTGGGACCGAACGGCGCCGGAAAAAGTACCATCATCAAGTCCATTATCGGCTTTCTGAAGTATCAGGGAAAAATCATGGTCAACGGCTATCCGAATAAGTCCAGCGAGGCCCGGCGGATGGTGGGATACATTCCGGAACTTCCGTCTTTGTACCCGACGTTGACGGTTATCGAGCATATGGAATTTATCGCCCGCGCGTATAAGATGACGAACTATAAAGAGCGCATCGAAATGCTCCTGGAGCGTTTTGAGATGGCGGATAAGAAAAAGAAGTTCGGCGACGAGCTCAGTAAAGGTATGCAGCAGAAGCTGAATCTCTGCATCGGGCTTCTGCCGAATCCGGATATCATTCTTCTTGACGAGCCGATGCTGGGTCTGGACCCGCATGCCATCAAGGAGTTGAAGAATTATATCGAGGAGATGCGCCAGGCCGGAAAGACCCTGTTCATCAGTACGCATATCATCGACAGTGTGGATATGCTTTGGGACCGGACCATCATTATGCAAAACGGCCAGGTGAAGGCGAACGTTAGCCGTTCCGAGATCGAGGGACAGGGCAAGAGTCTGGAGGATCTGTTCTTCGAGGTGACCGAAGGCATCGACGCTTCTTCTGTCCGTGCGGCGGAAGGCGGGTCCGATGAGGAAAAGGCGGAGACCGTTAAGGAGGGAGAGGCGGAATGAGACTCTTTCTTTACTACTGGGGCCACACGATCTTCAACACGCTGAAGCGCATGATGAAGACGTGGCTGGCGATCCTTCTGGTCTGCGCCGTCATGGGCGGAATCATCGGCCTGATCATCGGAACAGCACTTCCGAGTGATAAGAAAAAAGATAAAAAGAATGACTCCAAGATCGAATCGGTCGAAGGAGAAGAGGGCGAAGAGGGCGAAGAGGGCGAAGAGGCTTCGGATGAGGACGAAGACGCGGACGAAGCAGCCTCGAAGGCCCCGAAGAAAGAAGCGGGCTATAAGAAAGCCCTGCGGGAGCGGGGAATCGGTAGATCCCAGGTGGTGGACCTGATCGTGTCGCTGGTGTTTTTCCTGCAGCTGGCGATCAATATCACCAACTCCAAGCAGGCCGGAAAGATCTTCCAGCCCGGTGACGTGCCGATGCTTTTCGCGTCGCCGATGCGGCCGCAGTCGGTCATGCTGTTCCGACTGGCCGGGTCGTTCGTGACGTCGCTTCTTTTGACGCTTTATATGGTCTTCCAGCTGCCGAACCTGATCTATAACGCGAAACTTGGCGTCTGGGGTGCAGTCTCGCTGATCGTGGCCTACGGCATGAGCCTCATGTTCGGTACCCTGGTGCAGGTGACTTTCTATACGATCACTTCACGGATGGTGGAGAAAAAGGTCAACATCAACACATGTCTGATGGTGTTCTACGGTGTGCTTCTCGGCATTTTCGTGCTCTACGTAAAGCTTGGCAACAACGATGTGATCTCGTCGGCATTCTCGTTCTTTGCGAACAAGAAGACTTTCCTGGTTCCGTTCTGGGGCTGGCTGCGTGCCATGTGCTACTACGCCGCAGAAGGCGACGCCCGCGCATCTATCATCTACCTGGCGCTGTTCCTTCTGTCCTGTGTTCTCCTGGTGATCTTCATCTGGAACATGAAAGCGGATTTCTACGAGGATGCGCTTACGGAGACAGATAAGAAGGCAACGATGATGGAAGGCGCGAGAAATGCCGCGAAGGGCGGTGTCATGAAGCGCGAGAAGAATAGAAGCGACAAGCTGGACAGAGAAGGATTCCGCCGCGGTTTCGGTGCCTCGGTATTCTTCCACAAGGCTGTTTTCAACCGTTTCCGCCTCAGCTATTTCAAGTTCTTTTCAAAGACACTGATTTTCTATTCGGTTGTTGCAGGTTTCATGTCGATCCTGGCCATAAGAAACGACAGCATCGGCAAATATGCATTCCTGATGCCTGTCATTGCGCTGGGTGTCATGGTCTTTTACCGTACTTTGGGAAATCCGCTGCGTGAGGATACCACTCGTGAATTTTTCGTGATGGTGCCTTCTTCGCCGCTTTCGAAGATGTGGTGCTCGGTACTGGGCGGACTTACGGTCACGGCTCTCGACCTGAGTCTTCCGATGATCCTGGCTGCCGTGATCACGAAGACCTCGCCGTTCACTGTGATCGGCTGGTTCGTGTTCCTTCTTTCGGTCGACCTTTTCGGCACCGCACTGGGAACATTCATCGATGCGTCGGTGCCCGGCGAATCCGGCCAGCAGATCAAAGTCATCGTGCAGATCTTTTTCCTTTATTTCGGAATGCTCCCGGCCGCCGCTTTCGTCTTCGCCGGAGTTATTCTGCACGTGCTGCCGCTGATGCTTCTGCTCGGCGCGGTCATCGATGCCGCCCTCGCATCCCTCTTCATATTCTTCACCCCGCATTTTCTGGTGAACCGGTGAGTGTACAGTGCACCTTTATCCATACGTGGGAAGTGATTTCCGTATTCTTCGGGAAATGCGGGCCAGATAGGACTCAAATGACCAAAAACGAGTGTTGAGTCCTACGGGGTACGCAGAAATAGGACTCAACTAGCCGAAATCAATGGTTGAGTCCTACCAAAATCAAGAAAAGTAGGACTCTTTTCGCCCTTTCCGGCGGATGAGTCCTATTTGTTTTTCGCGCACATAGGACTCAACGGGCTTATTCCATAGAATGAGTCCTACTTTTGGCCTCAACCCATAGGACTCAACCAGCCAACACCATCAATTGAGTCCTACTTTCAGAAGGGATGTAGGACTCAACCTTAGGAAAACAAGGTTTGAGTCCTATCCGGCAGCCGCATGGATTGCCAGCTGGCATCAGGTAGGACCCAAATCGAAATCTGATAGGACCAAAAAAGGAATAATTAAAGATTGGTTCTATCGGCCTCCGCCGAGTAGGACCAAAATGAATAATTCGTAAGTTTAGTCCTATACACTTTATCGAAAAATAGGACCAAACCATGGATATTCAGAAGTTTGGTACTACTTGCGGCTTCCTCGACATAGGACCAACTCAGCCAAAACAGCATGTTTGGTCCTATTTTTAGCCCAAAGCGGTAGTACCAAATTAATAAAAATCAGGTTTTGGTCCTATCCGGCTCCCCTGAATAGGACCAAAACAGGAAAATCGGAAGCCAAATCCTTGAAAAACTCACCCGCCCCCATTCCATTTTTTCGAACCAAGATGCTATAATCAAGGAAAGATGCAAAGGAAATGAGGGGGTAATTTCCATGCTGGGTTATTATGTGACCATGTTCGGTCTGTCACTGTTTTTCACGATCGTCTATGCCTTCATGTGGCATAAGCACTTCGACGTAAACATCACGCTGATCTTTCTTCTGATTCCGCTTGGAAATCTTGCCTATGTGGCAGTGGCGCGGGCCTCGGAACTGCAGGAAGCAGTTCTTGCGATCCAGCTTGTCTACCTTTCAAGTACCTTTGCGATCCTTTTCATCATGATCGCCATCTTAGGTCTTTGCCACATCCGCCTGTCCCGCATCAAACGGGCGGTGCTGATCCTGGCGACGGCGCTCCTTTACCTTCCGGTCCTGACGATCGAGCGCACGAATATGTTCTATAAAAATGTGGAACTGGTGGAGCGAAACGGTGTGTCCATTCTTACGGGAAAAGACTACGGCCCCATGCACACGGTCCTGCACATCTGGATCCTTCTATGCTTCCTCATCTGTTTTATCGCTCTCATTTACAGCCACATCAAAAAGAACGATGTGTCCCACAAGATCATTTACCTGCTGTTTGTCCCGGTTTTGGTGTGCGTCCTTTGTTTCTTTGTCGGCCGGCGCATCACCGAAGACATCGAACTGGTGCCGGCAGCCTACGTCTTTGCCCAGTTCATGTATCTTCTGGTCGTATATCGGATCAGTCTTTACGACATCAATGACTCCGGTCTGGATTCACTTCTTCAAAAAGGCGGCACCGGCTTTGCTTCCTTCGACTTCAAGCTCCGCTACCTGGGCTGTAACGAGGTGGCGGAGAAGTGCCTGCCGATGCTGGTGGAGCTGCATGTCGACAAGCCGGTCAAAGAGATCGCGGAACTTCAGGATAATGTGGTGATGTGGATCTCCGCTTTTATTCAGAAGGAATCTACGGGAAATGCACCTGTATCGGTGGACATTTTCGATGACGGGGACGAGGATGTGCATTTCCACTATAAGAATAAGGATGGCAGCAAGACCTATCACGTAGAGGTCAACTATCTCTTTGACGGAAGAAAGAAGAGAGGCTACCAGCTGTTTATCACGGACGATACAGCGGACGTGAAATACATGGAGTTCCAGGAAA
The DNA here is from genome assembly GCA_902802325.1 of Oscillospiraceae bacterium. Taxonomy (GTDB): domain Bacteria; phylum Bacillota; class Clostridia; order Saccharofermentanales; family Saccharofermentanaceae; genus Scatonaster. Next base: position 22,114 of record CADCLV010000032.1, read on the forward strand.
GATTCAACACGGTCCTTCGAAATCAGGTGGAGGCCCCTATCTCCGCAATGCCAGAGAATAAGCCGAACTAGCGGACCGTTCCCCGCAAATGACGCGACCGTCTTTAGGTCTTTCGAAGAAGTTTTGCGAGCGTGTGGTCAAAGCGGCACCGATGCATGACTTAGGTAAGATCGCGGTGCCGGATGCGATACTTATGAAGCCGGGCCGGTATGAGCCGGAGGAATATGAGATCATGAAATCCCACTCCGCGGAAGGTGCGAAGGTAGTCCACGAGATATTGAAAGATTCTGATGACCAGGCATTTTGCCTGCTGGCGGAAAATGTGGCGCATTACCATCACGAAAGATGGGACGGAAAAGGCTATCCGGAACATCTTTCCGGTGCAAAGATCCCTTTAGAAGCACGGATCATGGCGGTGGCTGATGTCTATGATGCGCTTGTAAGTAAACGTGTCTATAAGGAAAAGATGCCGCCGGAAAAGGCCAACGCCATCATCATGGAAGGCATGGGCACCCAGTTCGACCCGGGCCTACAGAAATATTATGAAGCCGCCCGTCCGAAACTGGAAGCGTACTACGCCGCCCAGCTAAATGAAGATGCCACGCAGAAGACAGAAGCGATCCCGCAGACAGCAGGCGCTGCCTTGCCTTCTGAAGAAAAGAAGTGAGCTTTTTGAAATGCACCTGTGTTCCTGCGCATAAACCGGGCCTTTTCAAATTATCGATATCTTCTTATTAATTTGTTCACAAATGTGCCATATGGTCTCCACTTTTCTTTTTTAGAATAAAACCATAGAAAGAACAAAGGAGGACAGACCGATGCAGCACGAACACACAACTCAAGCTACAGGAACTACTGAATCCTCCCGTAACTTGAGTGAAGTCCAGAATAGAGTTTCTCTCTAATAATTGAGTTTGTACCGTCTTCGGACGAAAGAATATCCCCCCGCAGCCAAGTGCTTCGGGGGTTTTCTTTATTCATGAGTTATTAGAAAAGAGAAGAAGAGAAGAATTAAAGAAGAGAATAGAAAAAGAGAATAGAAAAAGAGAATAGAAAAGGGACGATCTCCTTCTTGTTCAGAGATCGTCCCTTTTTGTTGGTATAACTATTCTGATTCCGGTGATTGATTCAAAAGAAGCGGAAGATCAAAGTACGCCGATTGTCTTCAGAACGGAATCAGCAGCGCTGCTCTTATCCGCATCAGTGATAGCGATAACGATCATGTCTTCCGCGTACACAAATACAGTGTAGTTCGTATCGTCAGTCGCTTCGATCTTACTGGAACTGGTGCTCAACTTTTTGATTTCACCGCTCTTTTTGCCATCTTCGGCTACGTCTTTCATGGAATCGAAGTATAACTTTGCGCTGTCCTTAGAAGTAAAATTAGTGTATTGAAGTAAAACGCTCCCATCCGAATTGTATGCCACAACAGAAACAGTCATGTTGTCTGTTTCAAGATCGCCATCCATTATCTGATAGCCTTCTTTCTCCGCTTTAAAGATGAATTCTTCCTTGGTGATCTTCTTTGCACTGCTACCCTTAGAACAAGCAGCGAGAGAAAGCATAGTAGCACTGACCAGAACGATAGCAGCGATTTTCTTAAGTGTATTTTTCATAGCATTATCTCCTTTTACCCATGCGCAT
>CADCLV010000033.1 GCA_902802325.1 Oscillospiraceae bacterium
CGTGTTTCCCATGGCGAAGCCGAGAAGCACGGGAAGCGCGAATCCGCTTTGCGCGATGGTCCACACGATGCCGTTGGGTCCGCGCCTCATCCCGGCGCCGACGCAGAGGTTCTGCGCGTAGCTCAAAACGCCCCAGAGCGCGATGCAAAGGGCGGGGAGCAGTTTGAACCGAAGCGAAAAGGCCGGAATGTCGGGACGCAGCGTTGCGCCCACGGCGAGAACTACCGCCGCCGCCACCCCGTACATCGACGTATAGACGAACTGATGCCGCCATGCCCCGTACCCGTGCTTTTCGGCAAGCCCAACCGCAGCCCCCGTGACGATCCACGAAAGGCCGACCATCATCGCGAAGATAATCCCGATCAACATGATTGTCCCTCCGTCGCCGTCATTCCGCCTCTTTCATCTCGAAGCCGTGCGGGGGAATACCTTCGACCGTTTCATATACCTCGTTTCCACAACGATCGCATACACCGCTTTTCGTTGTATGTCCGAGAGCTTCTTCCTTCTTCGTTGTTCGGCTTAATTCTTCGTGGCAGACAGAACAATATACAACTTCATCGTATGATCCCTCTTCAGTACAACTTGCAGGCACAACGTTTTCATTGACAGCTTCCGCTGGAATATGACCTGTAGCTTTTCCCTCAGTTTCGCCACACCGAGAGCAAGTCTTCGGCTCAGAACAAGTAGCCTCAAGCCAATCGTGACCTAATGCTTCAAATGTCTGACCACAACGCGTACATGTATCACCTTCAGTACAAGACAATTTGGGCGTATCATGTCCAAGAGGATCTCCCTCGGTTGCTCCACAGCGCGCACAAGTTTTTGCTTCCGTACAGGTTGCATCTTTCCAATCATGATTTAGTGGCTCACCTTCTGTCAGTCCACACACTGTACATGTTTTTGGCGTAGTACAATCAGCATCTTTCCATTTATGACCTTGTAATTCACATTCACTCTTTGTTTCCGAACTGGTTGCCGTCGTATCTGAACTATTCTGTACAGCAGTAGTCTCCGAAGTTTCAGTAAGATTCTCTTTCTTATTGGAATCAACATCGGCTGTTAGAGAGATAATAGTAAATATCAAGGGAATGGCTATTGCAACGATAGGCATTGTTAACCACTTGGACCCCTCCGTCTTCTTTCGAGAAGCATGGTCTCGGATTTTCAATGCTGGATAAATAAGCATGCCAACACCCATGATCAAGGCGACTATTCCAGTACCAACATCAGTTTTAAAAGACCCAATTCCAACAGCAAAAAACAATGAACCAAATACAAAAAGGACAATTGCCAAAATCTTCTTCACCAAACGCTTCATATTCATCCCCCAGACACATAAAAAAGCGAATAACTACATTTTTGACTCTATGATATATTCAGTTTAGCAACTGAAATAACCTGAGTAAACATTTAAAGAAGCCGCAAATCCCTTTAATATCCATATTTTCCATTATCAGAACAGATTATTAACAATCCATTCACAGGCTTGTTCGGCAAACCCATCGAAAACTCTATTTTTGTTAAAACGCACAACATCATTTCTGTGGTATTGACTGGCACCGAGTGGTATCTTATATGGGACAAAAATTTGGTTTATGGGTCCCCTACCCCGGAATATGGGATGCGGGACCGGGCAAAATATCGAAGAACACAATATCTAGGAGGCATATTCTATGTGTATGCGTAAGACTAAGATCATATGTACATTAGGTCCGGCAGCGGATTCCGACGAGGTCGTTCGTGAGCTGATGCTCGCGGGCATGAACGTTGCCCGTCTGAACTTCTCCCACGGTTCCTATGAGGAGCATCAGGCCCGGATCGACCGGGTAAAGCGGATCCGTGAAGAACTGGATCTGCCGGTCGCTCTTCTTTTGGACACCAAGGGGCCGGAAATCCGAACAGGTGAATTTGAAGGCGGAAAGACCAATTTCATCGAAGGTTCCGAAGTCGTCATCCGGGAAAAGGATGTGATGGGTACCGAAAAGGAATTCTCTGTTTCCTATAAAGAACTGGCCGGCGACGTAAAGGCCGGTTCCCGTATCCTCATCGATGACGGTCTCATTGAGCTGGTCGTAAAGAAGATCAAGGGCGGCGACATCTACTGTACTGTAAGTAACGGCGGTCCTGTCTCCACCAAAAAGAGCGTCAATGTACCGGATGCCGAGCTTTGCCTGCCGGCTCTGACCGCGAAAGATAAGGAAGATATCCTCTTTGCCGTAAAGAATGAATTCGATTTCATCGCAGCTTCTTTCGTAAGAAAAGCAAGAGACGTGCAGGAGATCCGTCACATTCTGGAAAAGCACGGCGATCACGGCATCAACATCATTGCAAAGATCGAAAATAACGAAGGTATCCTGAACTTCGACGAGATCTTAAAGGTAAGTAACGGCATCATGGTGGCCCGTGGTGACCTGGGTGTCGAGATTCCGGCGGCTAACGTGCCGATCGTGCAGAAGCGCTGCATCCAGCAGTGCCACCAGGCCGGTAAGATCTCCATTACCGCCACCCAGATGCTGGACTCCATGATCAGAAATCCCCGTCCGACCCGAGCTGAGGTTTCGGACGTGGCAAATGCTATCTACGATGGTACTTCCGCCGTTATGCTCTCCGGTGAGACCGCAAACGGTAAGTATCCGGTCGAGGCCCTGAAGATGATGGTGGAGATCGCGGAGCAGACCGAGTCTTCCATCGATTACTGGGATCAGTTCAGTAAGAGCAAGCCGGCCATGATGCCTTCTGTGGCAAATGCGATTTCCCACGCCACCTGCACGACCGCCATGGACCTGAATGCCAAGGCCATCGTAACCGTGACCCACGGCGGAAGAACCGCCCGTCAGATCTCCCGTTTCCGTCCGGCCAGCCCCATCGTTGCGGGAACTCTTTTCCCTCGTGTCCAGCGTCAGCTGAATCTTTCCTGGGGCGTATATCCGGTACTGGTTCCGGAAGTTCAGACCACAGACGAACTTTTCGATGTCGGTATCTATGCCGCCCAGAAATGCTCTTTCTTAAGTAACGGCGACCTGGTGGTCATGACCGGTGGTACGCCTGTCGGCATGAGCGGTACCACCAATACCATCCGTGTTCAGGCGCTGGGCAAGTCCATCGTGCACGGTAACGGCCAGCCCACTTCCGATGCCCAGGGATCTCTGGTCACCGGTACTGTCTATATCGTCAAAGATCCGGAGCATCTGGATGCCCAGCCGGCTCTTTCCGAGGATGACAGCGTTATCCTGGTAGCACCTTATACCAACAATAAGATGATGCCTTTCATTAAGCACGCAAAGGCCCTGATCGTCGAGGATGACGACTCCTCGAGCCATGCCGCCACTGTGGCTATGGCGCTGGATATTCCGGCGATCCTTTCCTGCGAGAACTGCACCAAGCTTCTGAAGAACGGATGCACCGTTTCTGTGGATGCCAAGCGCGGAAGTGTTTCCTGAATCGGGAAATATTTCTTTGACAATCTTAGTAATTCCTCCTCCCCGAGGGGTCAAAAATGCCTTATTTTTGCATGTTTCCGCCGATTGTGGTAGAATGTTAAATAATTATGCATTTAAGAAAGGGGAAGGCGATGAAGGTAATCAAGAAGTCGACGCAGAAGCATCACGTCAACCGTAACCGGATCTCGATCGGGATCGGGACGGGTATCAGTATTCTTCTCGCGTTCTCCTGCATTGTCGGCGCCGACTCCATTTTAAGTGATTCCGGAGACCGTACCGAGGGCGAATACTATGACATGATCGCTCCCGACTATACGACGGAAGAAGTGATTGCAGGCGGTACTGAAGCGACTGTTCCTGCTTCGGAGACGACTTCTCTTCCTGTCATGGATCAGACTACTACGGTTCCTTCTTCGGAAGAGACCACACCGGCAACTTCTTTAGAGACCACAGCGGAATCCACGTCGGCACCTTCCGAGCCCACCGAGACGACAGCTCCTTCCGAGCCGGTTGCAACCTCTACCCCGACTCCCTCTCCGAAGCCGACAAGAGTTCCGACTCCGACTTCCACTCCTATCCCGACTCCGACACCGAAGCCCACCTATACCGAAGAGGAATGGTATGGCGTGTACTACACCACCGGTGAGGTCAACGTCAGAAAAGGTCCGGGAACGGAATATGAGATCACCAAGACCTTAAAGCCCGGCGATGCCATCGAAGTCGTCGGAAGGACCAGCAACGGCTGGTTCCATACAGTCCGTGACACCTATGTCAACTGTGACTACTGCTCCTCGGAGCCGCCGGTAACGCCGAAGCCGACCCGTGCGCCGACTCCGACACCGAAGCCCACACCGAAGCCCAGCGATCCGACTCCGAAGCCGAAGAAGGATCCGACACCGACACCGGAACCGGAAAGCTCCGGCGGCGGTTCCTCTGATGGCATGACCCTGGTGGGTTCTGATTTCAAGATTACGTTCTACGGACCGGACTACGCCGGCCCGGGAACCGATAACCGTACCACATCTTCCGGCACGACCTGTAAAGAAGGCCGTACTGTCGCTGTAGATCCGTCCGTCATTCCGGTGGGCACCAAGATCTACATTGAAAATGACCCGCTGGGCGGCGACGGCTACTATGTGGCCGAAGATACCGGCTGGGGCGTGGACGGTCATCACATCGACATCTTTGCCGAGGACGGCGAAAGCATGTCGACTTTACGCGGCTACACCGTGTATATCGTAAATTAACTAACAAGAGGTTAGATGACATGACACAAGAAAACAATGTGAACCGTTCCGAGAAAGCCAGAAAAGAAAAGAACGGCGGTTCTTCCCGCACGTCTTCGTCCCGTACTTCTTCTTTTCCGAAGAAGAGACACACATCCGGAAATCTCCGTTCGGTAGAAAAGACCGAAAAAACAAAGACATCTTCCCGTTCCGGAAAGCCGTCTTCTTCCCGCACGACTTCCCGCGGCAAGAAAGATACCCGTCCTTCCGGAAAAGCTTCCGACGAGAAGAAACTGACAGTAAAGAACGACAGTTTCTTCGGCAGTGGCTTTGACAGCGCATCGGAAGAAGTCCTTTCCCAGATCAACACCACCTTCCAGAGAGCCGTCAAAGACGCCGAGAAGGCCTTTGCCAGCAAGAAGGCCCACCATAAGCTGAAGGTGATCCCTCTGGGCGGTATGCAGGAGATCGGAAAGAATATGACTCTTTTCGAGTATGCCAACGACATCATCATCGTGGATGTAGGTGTGGCGTTCCCGGAAGAGAGTATGCTGGGCGTCGACTCCGTCATTCAGGATTATACTTATGTACTGAACAATAAAGACCGGGTAAGAGGCATTTTCCTCACCCACGGTCACGAGGACCATATCGGTTCTCTCCCCTATCTGATGCGGGAGCTGAAGTGCCCCCTCTACGGCGGTAAGCTCACTATTGAACTTGCCCGCCATAAGCTCATGGACGCCGGTGTCGGCACCCGTGGCATTGAGATGGTCTACTGCCAGGCCGGTGACACCATCAAGGCCGGAAATTCCTTCTCCGTGGAATTCATCCGCGTCAACCACAGTATCGCCGATGCCTTCGCTTTTGCCATCCGTACCCCCATCGGAAACGTCATCCATACCGGTGACTTTAAGATCGACTTTACGCCTATCAACGGCGAGCCCATCGATCTGGGCCGCTTTGCCGAATACGGCCGTCAGGGCGTTCTGCTGATGCTGGCCGAAAGCACCAACGTGGAGATCCCCGGCGCTTCTCCTTCCGAGAAGCACGTAGGTGAATCCTTCCAGCGGATCTTCCAGAACACCACCGGCAGGATCATTATCGCCACCTTCTCTTCTCACGTGCATCGTATGCAGCAGATCTTTACCGCCGCCGAGATGTATAACCGGAAGGTGGCTCTCATCGGCCGCAGTATGCTGAATACTTTTTCCGTGGCAAATTCACTTGGGTATATCACCATGAATCCGAGTACTCTCATTGACATCAACGACATCAACCGCTATGAGCCGGAAGAGGTCGTGATCCTGACTACCGGTTCCCAGGCGGAGCCGATGTCCGCTCTGTCTCGTATGGCTTTTGCTTCCCACCGTGTGGTGGATATCCATGAAGGCGACACCGTTATTCTTTCTGCTCATCCGATCCCGGGTAATGAAAAGCCCATCTACCGTGTCATCAACGAGCTGTTCCGCCGTGGTGCCCACGTTATCTACGAATCTCTGGCAGATGTCCATGTTTCGGGCCACGCCTACCGGGATGAGCTGACTTTGATCCATACTCTGGTCAAGCCGAAGTATTTCGTGCCTTGCCATGGTGAATACCGTATGCTGTTCCGTCACGCGGCCCTGGCCCAGCGTCTGGGCATTCCGGAATCCCGCACCTTTATCCTGAATAACGGTGATGTGCTGGAAGTGTCTCCGGAATCCGCCAAAGTCACGGATTTTGTCCCGGCCGCGCCTGTCCTCATCGACGGTTCCGGTGCCGGAGATATCGATAACCGCGTATTCCGCGACCGCCGTATCCTGGCAGATGACGGTGTAGTCTCTGTATCCATCGTGATCTCGAAAGTATCGGGAAAGCTTTTGTGCCCGCCGGTGCTGCAGTCAGTCGGTTTCCTCTTTGAAAGTGAAGCAGGTCCGATCCAGCATGACTGCTCCCAGAAACTCTATAACTACCTGCATCGTCTGGAATCCGGAAAGTCCACCAAATCCATTAGAGAAGCCGTGGAATCCAATCACATCCGGGATGCTCTGAAGAGCATGCTGTTTGAAAGCACCAAGAGAAGACCGTTGATTATGATTTCTGTTTCGGAGGTGTAAGTAAGTCCTTGATATGACGCGGCGCATTCATGTCGATCCGCCATATCTGGGCATCCGGAAACAGTTCATAAAGACGGGCTATGAGCGCTTCTTCTGACTCGTATCCGATAAGGGTGAGATTCTCGCTCAATTCAACCTTACTCTCGACATCGTTCCAGTACACGCCTTTTGTCGGTTCGGCGCCGACATAGAGATCCATGACTCCGAACGCCCGGTAATATGTGTACAGCTGTTCTTCCTGTCCGTTCTTTTCCAGAATATGGACACTATAGGGAGCGATCACCATATTCCGCTGTTTTCCTCTTTCGTCCGTATACACCATGAAGAGCTGCTGTTCTTCATGGATCGAGTTCATTTCCGCATATTGGAATGAGGCAAGTTCCGTCAGTATCTCAACCTTAATCGAATTCCGGACATCTTCTGCTATACTTTTGCTCTGGATCGAGGAGAAAAACTGAGGTTTATCCGAAATATATTTGAGCCCTTCAATCTCTGCAAAATTCATCACCTGGACATCATTTCCCTGGGATGTCAGATAGACAAACAGATCCGCTATATCGTAAAATCCATGGACCTCCCATTCCTCTTTCCCGATCAGGCAGCTACTATATTGCTGGACCTCGTACACATTTTCGAGCATCGAGCCATCTGTAAATACACCGGGGAACTCTACACACCAGTAGAAGGTATAAGAGCCTTCGTACGAATTCGGATCGCCGACGACCTCCGAATAATCATCGATATCGATCTGGTAGATCATGGCGACCGAGGAGACAGGTGCATTCTGCCCCTTGGATATCAGACAGATTCCCAAGGGGGTCTGGGAGGTGATCTGCAGAGTTTCCGGCATATCTTCGCATTCCTGGCGAAAAGCCTGTATAGAAATCCTTTCTATGCTTTCAAGCTGGCTCGGGTCGATCTCATCGAAACTTTGGACGAAGTCCATGCTGTTTATGATCGCGTCGACCGATTCCATTTCTTCCGGATCAAATCCATCTTCCACGTAGAAATCTTGCTCATCTATCCTTAGCACCTGTCCGTCTTCTATGTAGAACACGAGCGATGTCGAAGTGGCGGAATCGCTCTCTTCCGTCTTTTTCTTTCCGAATTTGGAAATAGATGCCCAGGTGATCACACCGGCCGCAAGAAGAACACCGGCCACGATCGCCACTACCTTGGATTTGGAAAGTGCTTTTTTCCCGGAAGATTCTCCCTCTTCTCCTTCTTCTCCCTCTTCTCCTTCTTTCTTTTCGGAAAGGGGCGTCTCTTTTACAGGGACCGGGTCGGCAAGAGGGTCCGGAAGGGCATCAAGCGGAATCGGCGGAGGAAGTTCTGAAAACACATCCTCCACAGGAAAGAAATCCTGTTCCTTTTCTTTCCGGCTGGCTTCTCCCGACTTTTTCATGGCCTTCCCCTTAACTTCCTTTTCGGACTTCAATCACATCGCGGATCGCCTTAATTCGTCCTAAGACACGGTCCAGCTGTTCCTGGTCCTTCACCTCGATGGTCATGGTAAATCTGGCCGTAATATCTTTCATGGCTGCCATCTGCGCAGATGTGATCGGAATCCTTTCTTCGGCGATGGCATTGGAAATATCCGCCAGAAGGTGGCGCCGGTCATGGGCGATGACCGTAAACTCCACCGGATAGACAGCTTTACTGTGCTCCTGGTTGCTCCAGTATACTTCGATCAGACGTGAAGCACGCTCGGCAGCTTTCGCCGAAGCCGTGGCATTTCGAACGATATGACGGATATTACTGCAGTCCTTTCTATGCACGCCTACGCCGTTTCCACGGGTAATGTAGCCGATGATCTCATCTCCCGGAAGCGGATTACAGCAGCGGGACAGATGCACCAGACAGTTGTCGATACCGGTGACCACCACATTGTTTTCCGGTCTGTCTTTAGTCGGAATATGCTTTCCGGAATGGCCGCGCTCCTGGTTACTGGCCAGGACCGCCGCAGGGGTCGAGCCGATATTTCTTTCGTCCAGGATCTCCTTGGCGAGAGGCTGGTAGACTACCTGTCCGTTTCCGGTCACCCGGTAACCCAGTTCAAATCTCTCGTCCTCCGGAAGTGCTTTTATATATTCATCACGAAGACGGCCCACCACCTTCTGGGCGGTGATCACGCCGTAGCCGATGGCCGCATACAGGTCATCGAGGGTATTCTGGGCAGTCTTTTTCAGGATCACTTCCACGTGCTCTTTCTGAAGAAGCTGCTGCGGGGTAAAGCCCAGTTTCTTCATTTCCCGCTCCAGGGATTCTTTTCCCAGAAGAATATTCTCATCACGGGAAGCACGCTTAAACCAGGCGTTGATCTTACTCTTGGCCGCGGACGTCTTGACCATCTTCAGCCAGTCACGGGACGGGCCCTTGATCTGCTCAGATGTTAAGATCTCGATAATGTCGCCGTTTTGCACTTCATAAGAAAGAGGCACGATACGGCCGTTGACCTTGGCGCCGTACATGCGGTTACCGATGCCGCTGTGGATCGTATAGGCAAGGTCGATGGGGCAGGAATGAAGGGGCAGAGAAAATACATCGCCCTTCGGGGTAAAGACAAATACTTCTTCTGCCACCAGGCCGGTCTTAAGGGAATCCAGATACTCGCCGGCGTCTTTCGATTCACCCTGCCAGTCCAGGATCTGACGAAGCCAGGAAAGCTTGTTATCGAAAGAAGTGGTCTTACTGTTCTGGCTCGAGCCGCTTTCTTTATATTTCCAGTGGGCCGCGATACCATATTCCGCGGTACGGTGCATGGCCAAAGTTCGGATCTGCACCTCGAAAGGCACGCCTTCTTTACCGATGACCGTGGTATGCAGCGACTGGTACATATTGGGCTTCGGCATGGCGATATAGTCCTTGAAACGGCCCGGCATCGGATAATACATCTCATGGACCAGACCCAGTACCGCATAGCAGTCGGATACCGTGTCCACGATGATGCGGCAGGCGAAAATATCGTAGATCTGATCCAGGTGCTTATCCTGGTTCTTCATCTTGTTATAGATACTGTAGAAATGCTTCGGCCTTCCTTCGATCTCGGCTTTAATGCCCATCTGGGAAACCCGGGTCGAAAGTTCATCTACCACAGTAGCCAGAAACTTTTCTCTCTCGGAACGCTTCTGGGAAATGGCCCCGACCAGCTCATAGTAGGCATCCGGATCCGTGTACCGGAGGCACAGGTCCTCCAGTTCCCACTTGATCTTATAGATACCCAGACGGTGCGCCAAAGGTGCGTAGATATCCAGCGTTTCTTTCGCGATCTCTTTCTGACGCTCCGGATTCTGATGCTTCATGGTGCGCATGTTATGGAGACGGTCAGCAAGCTTAATAAGGATAACGCGGATATCCTTGGCCATCGCCAGGAACATTTTCCGCATATTTTCCGCCTGCTGCTCTTCTCTCGAAGAATAGGCGATCCGGCCGAGTTTGGTAACGCCGTCTACGAGAAGCGCCACATCTTCACCGAATACTTCGGTAATGAGCTCAATGGTCACCTGAGTGTCTTCCACCGTGTCGTGTAAAAGGGCGGCCACCAGCGTATCGGCATCGACTTCCAGTTCCGTCAGGATCTGGGCCGTAGCGATGGGGTGGATAATGTAGGGCTCGCCGCTTTTTCTCTTTTGCGAGCTGTGGGCTTTATAGGCAAAAACGAAGGCACGGCGGATCCGCTCCGACTCATCTTTTTCCGACGAATAGGATTCGTATTTCGTGATTACTTCCTCGATCATGTCCAGGATATCTTCCCCGATATCCTCCGGCCATGTCCCGTCCCGAAGCGAAGAAAAAAATGCTTCGGTCTCCGGCGAAAGTTCTTCCGTTTTCTTATTTTCTGCACTCATCTTCTTTTGTCCTGCTCCCTATACCCATTGTCCCCCAAGTTCTTCTTCCCTTTATGTTGAAAGAAGAGCACGATAGGTGGCTGTCTCTTTCAGTTTACCCTCGGAAAACGCATCGCGCAAGGATAACCACACCCTTGTGTCACTAAAGCGTTCCAGATGGATCTCCTGGGCTTCATTTAGCATGTCCAGGATCCTTGAAAGCTTGAAGGCGTGGATCGATTTTTTCTCCGCGCCGGATAGGAACCGCGCCATCAGCGGAAGGTCACAGACTGAGGTGCCTTCCTGGCAACGGGTCCGGATAAAATCATATACAGAAAAAACTTCTTCCATCTTCGGACAAAGCTCTTCCTCGGTGCATTTTCCGACGATGGCGACCTGGCGGATCGGAAGCTTGTTTCTGTAAAGGCTCTCAAGCGTCTCCGGCTTATCCCAGATGTTTTTCCCGATCGGTGAATAATGGAAATCCACTAAAAGGAGCTCCACTTTCTCGGTCTGGTTCCAGGTATTCACATTCATTCGAAGGACCACGTCGATCTTTCTGCCGCGAAGGAACATGGGGGCCTTATCTGCCTGGGAATAAAGGATCACTTCCGTCATGTCGGGAAGCTTTCTTCCCACCGGCGGATCCTCATCCGGATCGTCTCCGTACCGGCGCTTGGCCGCCTCCACATCTTCCTGCGAGATCAGGGAGATCTTCAGGTGATTCTTCTCTTTTCCGAAATAATTGCCGCCGGCGATATACTGGTTCCGAAGAAGAAATACCGGCTCCCGGTTTCCTTCTCCGAAAGGCGCTAAGGCCAGGATCTCTTTTGCCGAAGAAAGGGTCAGATCTTCCTTTTTTACTTCGGCATCGATCTTTATATAGTTGGTATCCATTTCCGTTCCGGATGTTTCGGAAAATTCCCGAAGCTTCTGAATGAAAGCAGAAAGATTTTCTTCCGGAAGATCTAATCCCGCCGCCCTGGCATGGCCGCCGAATTTTCCCAGCACCTCTTCACAGGCGCAAAGGGCGGAAAAGATGGGAAAGTCTCCTGCGCTTCGGCAGCTTCCCCGAAGAACGCCTTTTTCTTCCGGAAGGCGGGTCAGCACGATGGCAGAGTGCTGGAAGCGGTCCACCAGACGGTTGGCCACGATCCCGATGACGCCGGGATGCCAGTTATCTCCCACCAGCACGATGGGCATGGACGGGATCTTCATGTCGGAGATCAGCCTGGGATCCGACTGGATCTGGGAAACGGCCTCATTTACGATCCGGGCTTCGATCTCTTTTCTCTGGGTATTCTGCTGATCCAGTTCCTGAGCGATTTTCCCTGCCTTTTCGGGATCGTAGCATAAAAGGAGTTCCACGGCCCGGGAAGGATCTCCCAGACGTCCGCAGGCATTGATCCGCGGAGTGATCTGGAAACTGATGCCGGTGGCATCGATGGGATTGGCGGATGACTGGTTTTTCCAGGCCACTTCAAAAAGCGCAGCCAGGCCCGGACGGCGGCGCACTTTCAGCATCTGAAGACCGTATTTTACAATGGTCCTGTTTTCTCCGGTCAGGGATACCACGTCGGCAATGGTGCCGATGGCGGCAATATCGGAATAGCTTTTCCAGGCATCAAGGGGCACTTTCCCGTTCATGCGGGAACAAAGCGCCGCTACCAGTTTCAGCGCCACGCCGGCGCCGCAAAGTTCCGGGAAAGGATAGGTATTATCTCTTCTTTTACAGTCGATCACGGCCAGGGCCGGGGGCAGTTCTTCCGGACACTCGTGGTGGTCTGTGACGATAACATCCAGTCCCGACTCCATCAGTTCTTCCACCTGCCCGGCATTGGAAATACCGCAGTCCACGGTGATCAGAAGATCCGGCGCGCACTTTCTTACTCTTTCCACCATCTTGTCGGAAAGACCGTAGCCTTCTTTAAACCGGCTGGGGAGAAGATACTGAACACGGGCGCCTGCTTTTTTAAAGAAATCCATCAGGATCGAAGTGGAGGTGATTCCGTCGCAGTCATAGTCGCCGCAAATGAGGATTGATTCCTCCTTTTCCATCGCCCATAGAATCCGCGTGACCGCCTCTTCCATATCGTTCATGAGAAAAGGATCGAAAAAATTATCCGGAAGATCGGAAAAGAACTGTTCTCTGTCCTGTTCTTTGATTCCTCGGGAGCGTAAAAGCCGGTCACAGAGGGAACCTTCCCCCTCGCTTTTTTCCGGCAATTTCCATTTTCTTTCAAGAAGAATCACGCGCCTACCCCGCTTCATGTAAAGTCTACTCTTTATTTTAACATTCTTTTTCCGGATTTAAGTGTTTTTGCCGTGGTTTCTTTCTGTTCACGAAAAAAGCCTGCCGGATCAGATCCGACAGGCTTTACTTAGCTAATTTAGAGAACCAAGATTATCTCTTGCGCTTTCTCGCTGCCTCCGACTTCTTCTTACGGCGTACAGAAGGCTTCTCGTAGTGCTCTCTCTTGCGTACTTCAGCGAGTACACCAGAACGAGCGCAGGAACGCTTAAAACGGCGCAGAGCACTGTCAAGGGACTCATTTTCTTTAAGTCTGATTTCCGACACTTGTTATCCCTCCTTCCGTGCAATAAACTTGGAAAACCGTCATATCGGTTTCAAACAAAGCATATATTACTCTAATTTTTTCCTTCCGTCAATGAAATTTGCATATTTCCACGGCAAAGGCACTGTTTTCGGTGCTTTCTGATTACAGGGAACCGATGGTCTCTGTCACCTTCAGAAGGTCTTCGCGGATGGAAATGTGCTGCGGGCACTGTTCCTCGCAAGCCCCGCACTGCAGGCAGTTCACCGGTTTTTCTTCGTCCTTCATCTGGCTCCACTCCCACTTGGTATGCCCTTCGTTTCCATACTTTCCGAATTCATTCCAGATCCGGAAAGAGCGCGGGATATCGACCCCGCCCGGACATGGCATGCAGTAGCGGCAGCCGGTGCAGCGGTTAAATACCCGGGCATCCAGTGCTTTCTGAAGATTTACCATGCCTGAAAGTTCTTCTTCGGTCATGGGGATGTAGTTCGTAAAAGTATTGAGGTTATCTTCCAGCTGGTCTTCTGCGGACATACCGGAAAGGATGACCTTCACGTTTTCAAAAGAGGCCACGAAACGAAGCGCCCAGGCGGCTTTGGAAAGACCCGGCCGGATGCCGTTCAGTTCATCCAGAAGCTCGTCCGGATACATGCACAGAGACCCGCCGCGGATCGGCTCCATTACGATCACCGGGATCCCCAGGGATTCTGCCAGAAGAAGGCCCTTGGTGCCTGCCTGGTTCTCGGTATCCATGAAGTTGAACTGGATCTGGCAGGCATCCCAGGGATATGCCTTGATCCACTTTTCAAATACCGGATAATCGTCGTGGAAAGAAAAGCCCACGTTCTTGATCTTTCCCTGCTTTTTCAATTCGAACATGAAGTCGATAACGCCGGCCTTCTCCATTTCCTGAAAGCGGTTCTCGTCCATGGCGTGAAGAAGATACAGATCCAGATAATCTTTCTGAAGCTTCTCAAGCTGCTTTTCAAACATCTTCTGCGCATCTTCACGGGTCTTGATCTCCCATACCGGAAGCTTGGTGGTCAGAAAATAACTGTCACGGGGAAGTTCATTTAAGACTTCGCCGACCACCAGTTCCGACTCGCCGCCGTGGTAAGGATAGGCTGTATCGTAGTAATTGACGCCGGCTTCGTGGGCGCGAAGCAGCATGGCGCGGGCTCTTTCCCGGTCGATCTTTCCGTCCGATGTGGTCGGAAAGCGCATGCACCCGAATCCCAGAAGGGATACCGGCTTATCAAATCCGTTCATTGTTCTGGTAAACATAATTGTTTCCTCCTGCATTTCGCCATTATGCGAATTCAAACATATCTGCTTTTTCATTGTAGCGGAAAGGAGAAAAAGAAAGTTTCAGATTCCTATCCGATTGTTTCGCATTTCTATCCGATCCGGAAAAAGCACTTTTTCCCCGGTGCCTTTTCCCAAAGCTTACGAACGGACCTGGTTTCTTCCATTTTCTTTGGCATCGTAGAGTTTCTTATCTGCCTCGCTGATATTGTCTTCAATGGACATCTTCGGATCGAACTGGCGGCAGCCGAAGCTGACGGTCAGATGCAGGATATTTCCATCCGCCGGGAAATCCGTATGCATAACGGTCTGGCGAAGCGCCTCCGCCTTTTCCACGCATTTACTTAAGTCTGTATCCCGCATGATCATGATAAATTCCTCGCCGCCCCAGCGGTAGGCCGAATCCTTATCGGAGCAAGAAGAAGACAGAAGCCCCGCCATAAAGGCCAGCACATCGTCACCGGCATTATGGCCGTAGGTGTCGTTGACGCTCTTAAACTTATCGATATCGCAGATGAACATGCTCATGGGCTTGTCGCAGCCGGGCTCCATATATGGCGCGTAGTTTCTGGCAAAGTCACTGTAGAAGCCCATGCGGTTCTTAAGCCGGGTGAGCTTATCGTGATAGGCTTCTTCCAGGAAGGTCTCCGACTCTAATGCGATACCGCAGATGAGAGCCGCCAGGGAAAGCTTTCGGACATCTTCTTTATCGTTAAATCCTTCGCCGCCGATCTTATTGATGAGCTGATAAGCGCCGATGGCTTCCCCGTTGACGTTCGCGACCGGAAGCACCAGAACCGACTTGGTCACATAGCCGGTCTTCTTATCTACTTCCGGATTGAAATCCGGGTCGTGATACGGATCGTTAGTGATCACCAGCTGCTTATTCTTAATGGCCTTTCCCACAAATCCCGCATCGTCCGGCATCTCGATCTTCTCCAGGCCTGTGGCGGAAGTGGTCCAAAGTGTATGCTTTCTCTTATCCCACTTCCAGAAAGACGCACGGTCCGCGCCCACCAGTGCTTTTCCCAATTCCGTCAGATACAGGAAAAGCATTCTGTGGTCATTCTTTTTCACCGAGCACATTTCCTGATAAAGCTGCTCGCTGATATCGAACACCTCTTTGAGGGCCTGTGCATTTTCCGAGGAAACCTCTTCCGGTGTCGGCTCTTTGGAAATGGTCGGCGGAAGAAGCGGTGCCAGAAATGCGCCGCTTTTTTCCATGATCTTCGACACGGCATCTTCGTCGTCCACATGCATAAGGAATACAGTTACGCCCTTGGTCTCCAGCTCCCGCACAGTCTCTTTGACGTCCTCGGCATAAAGGTGCACTCCCGTTTTATAGGCGGAAACTTCCATATACAGGATACTTCCCTGATCCAGATACGGAAGGAACGGATCCAGTGTATTGGTATCGCCGGTATAGACCACATTTCTGCCGTCAATGCGAAGCGCATAACCGAAGCACCGGCCGGCCAGATTCGGCACGTGGGTGGTCGGGATGGCTGCCCGGAGCCAGGACACTTCCAGTTCCGTAACGCTTACCAGAGAATACCAGTCTTCGCTGATCCCTTCCATACGTGTCAGGAAATACTCCATATCGTTTCTCACTTCTTCATTCGGGGTCACGACCACCACCGGGATCTTTCCTACGATATACTCATAGTCGATCAGCAATCCGATGCCGCTGATGTGGTCGCCATGGGTATGGGTCACCAGAACATAGATCTTCGATACGTTTTCCAGGTTCATGTTCTTGAGTCTGGCAAAGCCGCTCATAGAACAGTCCAGGATCACCATGTCCGCGCCTGCCAGGAACCATGCGCAGTTATGGTTATCCGCAAAAGCCGATCCTCTTCCTAAAAATGTCAACATACTACTCACCATCCAGCGACAGGAGGATATCCACCTCGAAGTCGTCTGCCTTTCCTTTTAGTTTCAGTGGGTGGGCCAATCGTTCGATTCGGGCTTTATCGCCCAGTTTTTCTGCTACAGCGCGGCTTATATAGATCACATTTCCCGGCGCGTTGGATTCCAGTCTCGAGGCTGTGTTGACCGTATCTCCCACCGCCGTATAGTCCATATGTTTTTCTGAACCCATGTTGCCGACGACCGCAGGTCCGAAGTGGACACCGACGCCGACACGAAGTTCTTCTTTCCCTTCTTTTACCAGTTCTTCGGAAAGTTTCTTGGCGCCTTCCACGATATCCAGCGCCGTCTTGGCCGCCAGATAGACCGCATTTTCCTGCGGAAGGGGCGCGCCCCAGAAGGCCATGGTGGCATCTCCGATAAACTTATCCAGTGTGCCTTCGTTCTGCTCGATGCAGTTACTGGTCATGGTCAGGTACCGGTTTAATATCGCCACGATCTCTTCCGGCTGTTTCTTTTCCGACATGGTGGTAAAGCCGCGTATATCCACGAAAAGCACGGCGATGTCGCAAAGCTTTCCGCCTAATCCCCAGCTGTCGGCGCCTTCCTTCATGAGTTCTTTTACGATATTCGGCGCCACATACCGCTCCAGGGTACTGGTCACATGCTGTCTCTGTTTGAGTGTACTATAGTAATGGGCAATGATCATGAGGATAAAGATCACCGCCATGGCACCGGAAAACCACAGAGGATGCAATACATATCCCATGGTATATAGACCCCGGCAGACGAAAATGTCTGCCACCGCCAGGATGATGCAAAGGGCCGCCGAAATCAAAAACGGCCAGCAAAGCGCCAGGAAAAGCACGGCGAAAGTCAGGGCAAAAACTATGCCCAGCTGCAGCAGCTTCGGGACTTCCCGCTTATAATTTCCGGTGAGGATACTCTCGATCACATTGGCCTGGATCTCCACGCCAAACATCTGATTACTGTGGTCGATCGGAGTAGGATACTGGTCACCCAGGCCTACTGAATACGGGCCGATCAGCACGATCTTGCCGGCATAGTAATCCGCCGGCACTTCGCCTTTGATCAGGTCCAGAATGGAGACACCATCGTAATATCCATACGGTTTCGCCTTGTAAGGGATATAGAACCGGCCCGCTTTGTCTACAGGCGGCATAGTAACGGGAATATTCTTTTTCTGGGCATAGGCACTGGCGGTCAGGTAGGCCATGGAGTAGACCTTCACGTCTTTTCTCGGGGTCACAAACAAAAGAGCGTGGCGCATAAAGCCGTCCTCATCCAAGGTCGCATTGATATGGCCTTCTCTTGCTACCTGCCGGATCAGATCGTAAGGCGGATGATAAGTCACAGACGAATAGGATGTATTGAAGTTGTTATTCTCATCTCCGCTTCGGACAATATCACTGGTCATATTCGAGGCGGTCACCACATAGAGTTTGGAAGCCGCATCTGCCAGATGATTATCTGCCTCAGAAGTCGTCTTTTCCGTAAAAAGCGCATCGATCGCCACCACCGCCGGCTTCTTATCCGGGTCCGATGCCAGTACTTCCAGCGCCTGGGCGATAATGTGGCGGTCCCATCTGTTGTTATAGGGGCCAAACTGATTCTGGGCACGGTCATCGATTCCGATGATCACGATGTCTCCGGATACGGTTTCAGGGGATTGATAAAGCGCGTCAGCCAACCTCAGGTCCAGGCTCGCAAGAAGACCTGATCCGCAGATCAAGGTAAATAACAAGGCGCCGGCCAGTGATACCAGCAAATGACGTTTTGTATTTTTCCACATAGTCTTACCTACATATCCTGCCCCGGGAAAGGCACTGTTCTTGATACGGAACCGGAACGGTCAGCCGATGATCTGGCCTTCATCGCCTCCGATATAGATGGGTTCATCCGGATTATCGTCCTCAATTACCGGACCGTCACCGTTTCCTTCGGTCTCTCCGTTATTTCCGCCACCGTTATCGCCGCCGTTGTCGTCGCTGTTTCCGCCACCGTTTTCGCCGCCCTTATTGTCGCTGCTTCCGCCGCCGTTATCGCCACCGCCGTTGCCTTCGCCGTTTCCGCCTTCATTCGGCTGGGTAGCTTCCTGCTTGCTGGATTCCGAAGAACTCTGCTTACTGGACTCGGAAGAAGAAGACGAGGTGCCGCCGTTATCCGAAGAAGAGCTCTCCTTCGGCTCGGTGGAGCCGGTATTCTCCGTCGTGCCTTCCGTCTCCTTCGTATCATCCGAACCACCGTTCGAAGACGGTTCCGGAGTCGGGCGTGCCGACGGGGTCGGAGTGGACTTCGAACCGGAACCGGAACCAGAGCCGGAGCCGGAGCCGCTCTTATTGCCAGGAGCCGGTGTCGGCGTATTCTTGGCGCCGCCGCTTCCCGGAGCCGGAGTCATCGTCGGCGGGTGCTTCGGTGTGCCGGAAGGACGATTGCCGCCTTCATCCGGCTCCGATGTCTCCGACGGGTTCTTCGTTGTAGATGTAGCCTTCGTTGTGGCCGAAGTGGACTCCTGCGTCTCCAGGGTGGTCTCCGATACATCAGACGGGATCGTCTCGATGCCGGACGGATCCATATCTGCCGGAATAGAGTCCGCCTCCAAAAGTTCGAACATAACGCTGTCCGTGGTTCTGTCGCTGTAAAGATAGGTGATCAGAAGCTGGCCCGCTTTGACCGTGGTGGTCTTGGTCTCGCCGGTCCAGGGGTTGGTGGCGGAGATGGTCACTTCGCCGCTTGTCAGAAGCACGCACTGGTGGCCTTCTCTGTCATAGAAAACATAGCCCGCGGTTCCACGGATGCCCACGATCATGTTGGAAGTCTGGATATACATGGATTCATCCTGCTCCAGCTCTTACTGAAATCCACTGTGCTCTGTTCTTCCATGGTGATGATCTTAGTATCGTCAAGACTTATGGAAGCCAGGCTCTGCTTGCCGGTAGTCAGTACGTCTCCGCTCTGGAAACGCATGTTATTCGTGACTGTCTTTAATTCATTATTTTCTTCCAGGAAAACGAATCCTTCTTTTCGGATCAGGCGCATGGTATTGGCAAGGTTTCGGGACCGTTGAAGCTTCATAAAAGCAAATAGTGCGATAAGCGCAACCACCAGTGCAGCAACGCCGATGGCGATGCCCCGCTGAACTTTGGACCACTCACTCCAAGTTCTCTTCAGACCCATACCCGTTTCTCCTACCTGTCAGCATTTCATGCCAAGGCCAGAAAGCCCTTCTCATACCCTTTTATTCTATACTACCGAAAGTTGCTTTTCAATGTGGCGGGTGCTACAATCAGGACGTTTCTTAACACGCAAATGAGATGAGGTTTCTTTCATGGATATCGACTGTTCCCACCTTACTTTCCGCGATGCATCAAAGGAAGAGAAAAAGCGTCTTTTCCGCTTGATGAATTTCTACAGTTTTCTGTGGCTGGGACTGGCCGTTTCCTCATTTCTTCTGGTCTTTCTCGCACCCACAAGATTCCGGCTCATGACTTTGATCGGACTTGGGATCGCAGCTCTTGTCCTGATCTTTACCGCCGTAAGCGATATGCCGGCCAGAAGCTGTAAGATCTGCTACGGCACCATCAGCAATAAGCGGGAAGTCAGCGCCAGTTCCCAAACCGGACTTTACTATAACGCCGTAACCTTCACTTCCGAAAAAGGCGAAGTGATCGAATCCTTCCCCATTTACTCCGATAAGGATTTCGGAAGCCTCGGCGAAGGAAGCCGCGCCGCCATCGTACTCTACAACAAGCGCGCGCCGGCCCTTTTCCCGGAAGAAAGACTCCACTGATTCTTTCTATATCCAGATTCACCCATGCCCTTTCTTCGCAGTACACAAACAGCGCAGGCAGGGGCACTCACCATGTCCAAAAAAAGAAAGTGTTTTCGCCGTGCCTCCGCAAGGCGCAACGCGCCGAGGACAGCACAAGAAAACACTTTCTTTTTATCAGACTTCTATGTATGCCCCTGCCTGGGCCTTCCACATCTCGGCGTATTTTCCGCCTTTTTTAAGAAGTGAATCGTGGGAACCTTCTTCCACGATATGGCCTTCTTCCAGCATGTAGATCCGGTCCGCAAGACGTGTGGTGGAAAGACGGTGGGAGATAAAGATCACCGTCTTATCTTTCGTTGCCTGAAGCATAGCATGGTTCAGCTGATACTCCGCAATCGGGTCCAGCGCCGAGGACGGCTCGTCCAGGATCATCAGAGAAGCATTCTGGTAGAACACGCGGGAGATGGCCAGTTTCTGCCGTTCACCGCCGGAAAGGTCCACACCCTTTTCCGAGAACTCATGGGTCAGAGGCGTATCCAGCTTCATGGGAAGGGACTCCACCTTCTTCAGAAGTCCGCTGTCCGAAAGGGCCTGCCGGATCTTTTCTTCGTCGAAGCGGGACTTCTTCCCGTCCGGAGCCGGAAGATCCAGATCATCCAGCACCACATTCTCCTTCACGCTTCCCGCGAAGATCTCAAAGTCCTGGAATACCGTTCCGATGGAGTCACGGTAGGCTTCCACATCGTAGTTTCGGACATTTATGCCGTCTGCCAGGATCTTTCCTTCCGTCGTATCATAAAGACGCATCAGAAGCTTGACCAATGTAGTCTTTCCGGCTCCGTTATAGCCGACGAGCGCGATCTTCTCACCCGGATGCACCTTCATGGTGATATCGGACAAGACCTTCGGAAGTCCCTCTTTGTAGGAGAATCCCACGTTTTCCAGCTCCAGTGCTTTTGCAGAAGAAGGAGGAACCGCATCGCCCTCTGAAACCACCTTCGGCTCATAGGTCAGGAAGTCCCGGATCTTCTGGATATAAAGGCTGGTCTCGCAGGCCTTCGGGTAGGATTCGGTAAAGACACGAAGACTTCGCTTGAGGTCCGAAAACCAGTTAAAGAGCATGACCAGCGACGACAGCGAAATGGCGTGCATGATGGTGTAGCGGTAGACCAGATAGCTCGAATAGAACGAATCCGTAAAAAGCCGGCTGCAGATGTGATCTTTCAGAAAAGCCACACCGAACTTCTTTTTCGCCAGTGACTTTTCCGCCTCATAGACTTCCTTATTGGCAGCCACGAAGCGCTCCTCCAGCACATCCGTTACCTCCGGATCCAGCCGGATCTCTTTGGCATAATCTTTCAGATAGTAGACACGCTTGACGTATTCGCGCTTTCTTTCCGGCGGATAGCGGCGCATGCGGATCTGAAAGGACAGCTTATTGTAGACCTTGTTCAGAAGGAAACTCATCACGAAGGAGATCAGGACGAACACGATGGAGAGCTTATCTTTCACAAGGAAATAGCCGCCCGTCAGGAAGAATACCGTCAAAGATGACAGCACATTCTTGATGAAATCCATGGTCTGGTCGATCTGCTTATCCACTTCCGAGATGGCCATGACCTGGCTGTTATAAAAATCCGGATCGTCGTAGCAGGACAGGTCCACCGAGCGAGCCTTTTCGTAGAGCATCAGCTTGATCTTCTCCCGGACTTTCGGTCTTTCTTTTTCCTGCATCAGGTCGCCGGCGATGACCGTGAACACCATGCCCAGTGTGATCGCTGCGGCAAAGATCAATATCGTCATGCCGACCCGGCGGAAGGAATAGCCGAATTCTGCTGCCTCGAGGACAAAGCCGATGAGGATCATGTGCTCGAAAAAGATGGACACCTGTCCGCGGATGGCATCCAGCGCCGGGAACAGCACGAATTTCGGGGAGGCCTTGAACATCATGCCCATGAAGTAGAAGTTGTTCTTAAAGACCTGCGAGGCCGGCTGCTTGATTTTCTTTTCTTTTTCGTCGGCAAAAGCACTTGTATCTTTACTCACAGGATCACCTCCTCTTCCTTTTCTACGGCCAGGTAGTTCATGGCCTGACGGATATACATTTTCGCGTATTTTCCATGGGCATCGATCAGCTCACGGTGGGAGCCTCGCTCCACGATGGTTCCCTTCTCCAGCATAAAGACCTTGTCGCAGTTCTTGACCGACGACAGACGGTGTGAGATGAAGACCATGGTGTGGGTGCGCCCCTCTTTCAGGATGTTCTTGAAGAGTTCATACTCCGCGATCGGGTCCAGCGCCGAAGACGGTTCGTCGAAGATCTTCACCGGCGATTCCTTGGCAAAGGTTCTGGCCACCGCCAGTTTCTGGTGCTGGCCGCCGCTGAAGACCGCACCGTCCTTATCGAACTCCTTCGTCATGACCGTATCCACACCCTTGGGAAGGGACTCGATCTTGTCGAGGATGCCGGCTCTTTTGAGCGCACGGTGCACGATCTCCTCTTCGTTATCGTAGTGCCGTCCCATCAGGACATTTTCCTTTACGCTCATGGCGAAGATCGCAAAATCCTGGAACGTGGTGGCGAACAGACGCCGGTACGCACGAAGGTCGTACTCCTTGATGTTTCTGCCGTTTAGAATGATCTCTCCGGACGTCGGATCGTAGAACCGGAGAAGCAGCTTGATGATCGTCGTTTTCCCGGCACCGTTATGGCCCACCAGGGCGACGATATCGCCGTTGTCGATCTTGAAAGAAAGATCCCTGATGGTCTCCTCATCCTTATACGAGAAGCACACATTTCGGAACTCCAGGCTCTCAAATCCTTCCGGCATCACGCCGCTCTGATCCTGAGGGATCTGCTCTTCATACTCGAGGAACGTTCTGAGGTTATTGATGAAGACACCGTTTTTCATAAGCTCCATGATATCTTCAAATGCCATGATCAGGATCCATGTCATAGCCACCATCAGGCTCGTCATGATCGTCAGCTGGGCCAGCGTAATGGTCTTACTGACGAGGTTTCTGTAGCTGGCATAAAAGAGCACACCCTCGAAGATGATGGTGAAGGTAAATGTGATTCTCCAGAAGGAAAGCGAGCAGTTGGCAAATGCATACTTCACCGCCGCGCGGACATTCTTCTCCGTCGCTTCCTTATACTGCTTTCTAAGAAGCGAGAAAACATTTGAAAGACGCATCTCTTTTGCCCCGTCGGGAAGATACATCATACGGCTGACGTAGTTGTGCACTTTGTTTCCGGGCACCTGCGCCTGATAGCGCTTGTACTCATATTTTCTCTTATAGTTTCCGAAGATGAAGTTACCGATCAGGGGCGAGATGATAAAGAGCACCGCGTAGTGGTCGATATCGTACATGAGATAGAAGACCGTCCCCACCGCCGGGATCGATGCGAGAAGCCCCCAGAAGCGCTTTACGATGGCGCAGATCTTCTCTTCCGCGCCGTCGATGGCCATGGTGTATTTGTCGTAGAAATCCGGATCCTCATAGCACCTGAGCTCTACGTTCTTCGCCTTTGCAAAAAGCTGCTTATAGATGCCACCGTAAAGCTTGATGGTCTCAAGTGGGTAGATCACATTGTCCGCATACTTGTTATAAAGTTCGATCACAAAGAACACCGCCGTGGTGATCCCGATGAAGGCCAAAACCGAACGGAAAGACGCATTACTGTCCAGCGCCTGTACGATCTTTCTGATAAAAACGCCATCAAAAAACACCCATTCGAAGTATCCGAATGCGGTGGAGAGAAATGCCGCCACGACCATCAGGCGGGTGTATTTCGCCGCCAGTTTCATGGCATAGACATTATTCGAAACCGTCTGATGAAAAGACAATTTCTGTTCTTTCTTTTTCTCGTTTTTCTTATCCTTCTTTGGACTTCCTTCTTCCTTGCTCATAATCTTAACTCCCTCTTGAATATGAGCATTGTAGCATAGGAAGAATCATGAGAAAAAGCGACTGCCAGTATAAATTCCGAAAAAGGAAAATCACCTTACCGGTCAGACTTTAAAAAGGCAAAAAATTGGGGGACCCGTTTTTCGGGTCCCCCGGGTGTTCATGCGCGAGACGGCTGTTTGAACAAGGAATTTCTATTGCTTGGAAGGAATTAGTAGGTAGGCTCAATTAAACCGTACTGACCGTCTTTGCGCTTATAAACCACACAGACACTCCCGGTTTGCGCATCCAGATAAACCAGGAAGCTGTGACCAAGCATCTCCATCTGCAAGATGGCTTCTTCCGACTCCATCGGAACCAGTTCAAATGTCTTACGCTTAATGATCGTAGGTTCGTTGTCTTCTTCTTCGTAATCTTCTTCCACGATATCGTTGAGATACTCATTGATGATCGGGTATTCCTTCTTCTGACGCTGGATACGTGTCTTCTGTTTTCTGATCTGGGACTCCAGCTTATCCACTGTGCGGTCTACCGCATTCAGAATGTCATCGTCTTTTGCTTCTGCGCGGAAAATGTGATTCTGCAGCTTCAGCGTGATTTCCACTTTCTTAAGTTCTCTCTCCGGATGGATCTTAATGTTGAAAGATCCTTCTTCTCCGAAATACTTGTCAAACTTTGCTAATTTGCCGGCGATTTTCTCCTCCAGACGCTTGCCGATCTTGATTCCGTTTCCCTGTGTCGTGATCTTCATATAATCACATCCTTCCAATTGTTCAATTTGTGGATCCTTGTCTATCCACATCCTCATTATAGCGGACTAAGGTTCACAAAATCGTAACAGACGTGTCAGAAGGATTTTATAGATTATGCTATAATAAAAATGTTGGGGCCCGAGAAGAAATATTCTTTCCGGGCCCTCTTTTTTCTTGTCTGGAATTTTCGGAAGAAGGCTTATTTTTCCGTCTTTCCGTCTTTTTGAAATGCACTTTACTCTTCGGGATTGTTCTCCTTGGGAAGGACTTCCGTATCGGCCGGTGTCGGCTCCGAAACATCTCCGCCCATATTTTCCGCTTCCGGATTCTCCTGCGGGATCGGATTCGAAACAGAAGCCACGGAAGATCCATAGGTCTCTACTTTTGTCAGAACGGACACATCGTTTGTTTCCGGAAACTTCATACCGCAGGCCGAGCAGTAGGCATGCTCCAGCGGGTTTTCTTTTCTGCAGTTCTTGCACTCTTTCAGTCCGCGCTCATAAAGGATACGCAGACGGCATTCTTCAATTTCAATATACAGGGTCGAAATGCTCTCGCAACGTGCGTTGATATCCCGGGAGACATCCGCATTCATATCTTTATACTGGCGGTAGTAGAGCTTACCGATCTCATCGTAATACACTGCGATCTGACGGTTCTTATCCTCGATCATCTTCTGCAGCTGTGCGATCTGGTTTTTCTTCGGGTCAAATAAGGCCATTGGTTTTCTCCTTCCGTCTCCACCCCGGGACTACTCCCGATCGAGCCTATTATATATCGGATCCTTCCTTTTTCTCAAGCATTTTCGCAACAGTCCGCTTGATCGGGATCCCCTGCTCGGCATATTTGGTCTCAAACTCGGTACGGATATTCTCTTTGTCCCATTCGCTGTGGTGAAGATCTCTTGTGACACAGGACGTTTCCCATCCGGCAGCGGCAAATTCCTCAAGCGAGAAATCGAAAAGAGGATCGTTATCGGTCTTAAAATGGATCTGTCCGCCGACTTTCATGACCTGACGGTACATATCCAGAAATCCCCGGTAGGTCAGGCGGCGCTTCGGCTTATTCTGCCGTGTCCAGGGATCGCAGAAATTAATAAAGATCCGGTCCACTTCAGAAGGGCCGAAAAAGTCCAGCATCAAGGTCGCGTCGCCGCGGATGAAGAAGAGATTGGTAAGGCCTGCTTTTTTCGCTCTTTCCATGGCAAGAAGACAGCAGGAAGGTTCTCTTTCGATGGCCACATAGCAGACATCCGGATTATTTCTGGCCATATTTTCCGAGAACATGCCTTTTCCGCAGCCGATCTCCACATAAAGCGGGCAATCAGAAGGCATACCGCAGGCTTCTCTCCAGCGGCCCTTATTCTCCTGCGGGACCTCAAAGAAACGGTCGGCGCAGGCCTCCGTTCTGGGGATCAGGTTCTTCTTTTTACGCATTCTCGCCATGACGATCTCCTCCTCCTTATCCTGCTTTATAAGCAGAATGAAGCCCCGCCATTATACCCGAAATTTCGGTTCTTGTTAACCGTATCAGGGAAAGCCTCTTTTCCCGCCCCTTTGCATTTTCGGAAAAACTCAATATACTAGTTGTGTATTTTTCTTAAAAAGGAAAGAGTGACCAAGGAACATGAAACCGATTTCCGCAAATGTATCTTTTCATCAGAACGGCGTACTGCGTACGCTGGATCTTCTGGAGCCTTCCGATAACGAGTTTCTTAAGATCGAGACCTGTATCGAAGAAGACCATTGCCGTGTGAGGCTTACGCCCTCCCACGCCATCGAGATCCCGCAGATCAAGATCGTCTTTCCTTATGAATTTGACCAGAAAGACTTTATTTTCATGAACGGCTACCAGTCCTGGACCGTCTGCAAAGAATACAGCATCGACACCACCCGTCTTGCCGCCGAGCGCATGGCGAATCTCATGCGTCACAAGAAGACCGATCACTGCGGCGACAGAGAATTCACCGACTATCCCAAGCAGAACCGTTGGCTCCATGGTGTCAGCTACGGCTACGTCCGTCAGGACCTGCATTTCCGTTTCTTCGGCTCATTGAACGAAGAGCAGGGCTTCACCTTCTTCGACATCAACACGGAAGAAGGGACCCTCACCGTAAGAAAAGACCTGGACAGACGCATCTTCGACAGTGCATTTACCGCCGCCGAAATCATATTCCTGGAAGGAACGGAAGATGAAGTCTTTGACGGCTATTTTGAAAAACTCGGGATCGCACCGTCCCATGCCAAGCCGCTTACCGGCTATACCACCTGGTACAGCATGCAGCAGGACCTTTCCGAAAAGAAACTTTTTAAAGCCATTGAGGATATAAGCTCGGTGTCGGCCCGTTTCCCCTGCCAGCTTTTCTGCCTGGATGAGGGATACGAAAGAGCCGTCGGCGACTGGCTGGTTCCGAGAAAGAATGCGTTCCCGCACGGAATCTATCCCATCACCAAGAAGATCATGAAAGCCGGAATGCAGGCAGGCATCTGGCTGGCGCCTTTCCTTTGCGAGAAAAAATCCCGGATCTACTCTGAGCACCCGGACTGGCTCCTTCGGGACAGTAACGGTCATCCCGTTGTGGCCTGCACTTCCTGGAAGCGCTGCTACTGCCTGGATGTGGAAAATCCTGCCGTGCTTCACCATCTGAAGAATGTTCTTCTGACCATGCGGGATGACTGGGGCATTTCCGTTTTCAAATTCGACTTTCTGTATGCGGCCTGCATGATCCCGTCCATTACGGCGACCCGTGCCGAAAAGATGTACCGTGCAGTCCGTTTCCTGAGAGAATGCGTCGGTGATTCCGTGATCATCGCCTGCGGCGTGCCTCTGATGGCCTGCGCAGGTGTGGTGGATTACTGCCAGGTCAGCTGCGATTATTCGCCGGACTGGTTCCCGCCTCTGGCCCAGGCCAGCCGCGAGCAGAACTCCACTTACCGCGGACTTGTGGATCTGGTGTTCCACCGCCAGCTTTCCGGCCGCGCCTTCACGCTGTTTACCAACGTACTTCCCATCAGTAACCCGGTGTTCCTCTTTTCCCGCGAAAAGAAGTTCCTTCTGGGCCGCGCCATGGGACTTTGCCAGGGCATGATATTGACATCTGACGACTTTAGCCGCTACACGCCGGAAGACACTGTCGCCTGGAATACTATCCATGCCCTCCGTCAGGCCAATGTCCGTTCCATCTACACCCGGGATATGGAGCTCATCGTCGAGTACGAACTCTATAAGCAGCCCCAGAGATTAAAGATCCCGCTTCTGGAATGACCCGCAGGGAGCCTTTCGCGCCCCATCTTGAAAAAACTGTTGACAAACCCAACTGAAATCGGTATCATAGCAAGGCACGTGAAACAATAGTTTCACTATCGATCAGTCATGGAGAAGTCGCGTAGCCTGGTCGAGCGCGCACGACTGGAAATCGTGTAAACCCCAAAAGGGTTTCGAGGGTTCGAATCCCTCCTTCTCCGCCAAACCCGTACATATATTCGATATTGTATCGATACGTGGTCAACAAGTCATGCTGGACAGTGATCTTGCCGAGCTGTACGGATATGAAGTCAAAACTCTGAATCAGCAGGTGAAACGGAATAATAGTCGTTTCCCTGATGATTTTATGTTTCAGCTTACTAAGGATGAGGTTGACTCCGTGAAGTCACAATTTGTGACTTCACCAAATAAAAATTTCTATTCCGGACAAGAAGGAGGTCGTAGAAAACTACCTTATGTATTCACTGAACAGGGCATATATATGTTAGCAACAGTATTGAGAGGAGAGGTTGCTACCATCACCATTTTTGTCGTTTCAAAGTGCATGCTATAATGAAACCGGCAAGCGGATGAACTTTTTACGGAGGCAGAAATGAGACTAGTCAGTTCCGATCCATATCTTTCGGACCAGCCGCAGCGGCGGAGAGATCCTTTTAACACAAAAGTACATGAAAGCCTCTTACCGGTTCTATTGCGAGCGCACGAAATCGAATGACCCGAGCGGATTCGGTATGCTTCTCGGAATATTCGCCGGAACCACCTTCCTAGTCATCGGTTTGAATCTGATCCGTTATAAATCCATCAAGGACCGGGGTGAGATGGTGTCCTTCTCTTTCTATTTCAAGGTAGCCCTTGGCGGTTTTGTCATCACCCTTTCTCTCGTTTTGCTGTTGACGGTCCCGTCTCGTGCCAGGCCTGCTTCCCCGGAAAAAGCAACGTATTATGTGGATACATTTGAGGTGACCCGTAAAGAGAAAAAAGTCGAGACACACTATGGCCGGCGTGGAAAAAGCACCACTGAGGAATACTATATCTACTACAACCTGAGCGGACAGGAGATCCGACGGGAAGTTCCCGATTTTGTTTATGATTCCGTAAAAGGACCCGGCACTTACTATTTTCTTTATGCCAGAGAGGGCGGCGCCAATACGTTGTTCTCTGTCTGTCCGGATGACGGCTATAGAAAAGAAGATCCGCTAGAAGATTAAAAAACGTAAAAACCAAAAACCGGAGAAGGGGGAAACATGGTGCTGGTCGACCTGATTGAATTACGAAAAGATGAAGACTTACGTTCCCAGCCGAAATAATCGGGTGCGGTCATTATTCTTGCCTGTCTGGTCCTTCTCGGCGGAATCGCGTTCAGCCTGATCACCGCTCCGAAAAATAACTCTGACGCCTTGCAAAAAGAATACCAAGAAGCACTGGATGAAGCTTCCTCTATCCCAGAGGGGCATGGAAAGATCGTTCTGACGCAGCGGCTTTTAAAGGCCACATATGCAAAAGTGTGCGGCACAGAAGCGAAGTTTGGTGTTTTCGATCGGATCCTCTTGTCCTTCTTCTTTTCTGCGTCGATTCTGTTTTTCGGTCTCCTTGCAGTAAAGATACATGGTATCCACAAGCGGGGCGCATCGATCGAACCGGGGCACTGGGTCATCATCATTTTCGGGAGTTTCACGATCATCGTGATTCTTTCCCTCGTGATCATCATTCCGTCCTTATACAAGCATCCGGAACAGGAAAACGCCCATTACTGGGTGGATACACTCCAGATCACCCGTAAAGAAAAGAAGGAAGAAAACTATAACGGAAAGCATCCATCTTACTATATCTACTATGATTTCAGCGGACAGGAGATCCGCAGAAAGGTGCCGCAATCCACCTATTCCGCCATTACGGAGCCGGGCATCTACTATTTTGCTCACAGCTCTGATGATTCCACCCAGGACTGTTTCGCCATCTATCCGGATACGGAATATACGAAAGAGACGGATCCTTCCGAATCCGCCTCTTCCTGATTTCATCTTTTTTGCTTCGCCAATCGCGGCGTTCAGAAGTCCGACCTCATTTCTAGCGTTTTCACATCAAATACCACTCGGTCAATCCCATATCGTGTTGTCCTTTTCGGAATAGTAGAATCATGATAAAGTAGAACTGTGGTTATTGGTAGTTTTTGTTAAGATCTAGGCATTGTAATTATTCAGAAGAGGTGAATCATGATGAATTACATTCGAAGATTTGCTCTTATCTCGTTACTTTCTTCTGCTATGAATGGAACGGTGTATTAAATGAGACAGCATAATTGTCGCTTTAGTTTACTTTTGCCCTTGTTCTCTCTTATGTTATATCTGAGTTGTTTTGCAGGTTGTGCCAATAGTAATCCATACAAAGAAAAATCCAAACGACTCATTAAGCCTGCGGAGGAGCTTTCTTTAAACTTTACCTGCAGTCAAAAGAAGGACCGTGTTTACGAATCTGTTCTGAAGAATCAGAGTGATGTTGCTATCGATCTAGGATCATATGAACTTGAGTTCGAATACAAGGAAGAATGGTTCACGGTTCCGCGCAATAATGCTGATCTCGGAACCGGAGAGTTAGTCCTGGCAGGAAATGAATCGATCCGCGAATATGATCTTTCGGAATCCTATAGTTCCTTGTCTAAAGGTAAATACCGGATCGTACTGCGAATTTCTGTGTATGAATCAAATGATGCTTACGGGGAGTCCAAACCATATTATATCGCTTGTGAATTTGAAATATAAATA
>CADCLV010000034.1 GCA_902802325.1 Oscillospiraceae bacterium
CCGGCAAAAGCGGCGGAAGGACCTGATAAGATCCATAGTCTTTTTCGTGATATCCTTGCTGCTCATCGTTCTGGGTGTGATCTTATGGCTCAAAGTATCGGTCATCCTTCTGTTTCTTCCGGTGTTTATAGCGATACCTTTCCTTATCATTGCAATAATCTCGTTGATTTCATGCGTGGGATTTAAGGTCACGGGCATAAAGGAATGCCGGGTCACTCACCTGGAGACCCATAAGTATTATACGGACAATGCCTATGATATGCCTGTGGAAAGGAGCACTGACCGGGTTACAGTCAGGATAGAAGACACCGGTGAAGAGGTCTCCGTCGTGACTGATGCTTATACCCAGATGCACTGCATTGAGGGCAAGAAGGTCTGGCTTCTCAAAACATCCAAAGGAACGATGATATCTTTCTGAACGATAATATATACAGCAAAATGAACAACAATTCATCATATAACGGTTGAGATGACAATGGATAAAGATCTGGAAGAGATGTTCAAGGAATTCGAATTCAATGAGAAATCAGAAGAAATGATTTCGGAAGTCAATGGTATGAAACTACCTGATGACTACCTTGGTTTCATTCGTGAGCACAATGGCGGTGAAGGTCCTCTGGGGCAAAATAATTACGGTCGCTTCTATAAATTGGAAGAACTCGAGGAGATCAATGAGGCATACGATGTAAAGAACTCTTGGCCTGGATATATAGTAATAGGCGGTATAGACGATACGCTTTGGGCCTATAATCCGGAGAAGAAGATATACTGTCAGATTGACAGCATGAATACGGATGAGGATACATACTATACGATTTCAAACAGTTTTGAAGAATTCCTCATCAATATGGATAAGGAACTAGCAGACTGATATATAGACAGTAAAGCAGACAAATACAGAATAAGCCCAAAGGGAGACGCCGGAATCATAACTACATGCATGCTGACGCACCTGCGCTTCCCTACTTAAATATCTATTCGGACATTTTGAAAAGCAAATATACGTACAAGAAGCTGATCGATGAGATCTGCAGTTACGGCTTCACATATACCGGAAAAGATCAGGAAGGGATCCATTTTGAGAAGGTGTACAGTCCTTATTATCAACAAAAGGGCGGCGTCACGTTCGATGGTCTGGAACGGGGTAAGATGTTGATCTTTGAATTGACGGGCAAACCGGGATCCTAAGCAGCTTATGATATGGATTCCCTGTCCTATATGGATATTATTGCACAGATGACTACAAGCAAAAAATGCACCCGGGTGCAAAAATAGCACGAAATATGTTGACTGAATAGGCGGCTAACAGGATCAATGACTCTTATAAGAAAATTGTTGTTGTTAAAGATGACATTATTCCTTGGCGGGATGAAAGGGGAATACTATACGTAGGAATACGAGAATTTCTTTTGGACGATAGGTCATTGGAATTGTAAATCCTGAATTAATCTAACCGAGATCGTTGGATGATAACAACGGAATGAGAATAATGGATGGAATTGTCCAACAAAGTGGTTTCACTTCAAAACAGGGGACTTCATTTTTTCTTCGCCAGCACAAATGTGTTAAGTAAAATTGCGCATATGTGTGAAATGAGGTATTGTTTCAATAGGAGATAATAAACATGGGTACATGGAACGCAAGTATAAACGGAAATGATACGGCGCAGGATCTGCTGGATGAATATAAGGCAGCATTCTTCTATTACGATGTGCCGGCGGCGCTTCTGAAGATCGATCAGTATGTCCGGACTATGTTTGATGAAAGTGACGAAGATGAGTGGTGTGCCTATATGTATTCCCTTGCGGAATTCATGTGGAAGAAAGGGATACTAACCGACGAGATCCGGGATCGTGCCGTAGAGATGGTGGACAGTGATTTTGGCATGGCGGAATGGACCGCTGCCGGCCCCTCAGAGGAAAAGAAGCGCAGGAAGGTGCTGGAGAAGTTTAAAGAAACGATCACCTCTGTGCAATGCGCCCCGAAAAAGATAAAGCTCGACCTTCATATGGAGGATATTTTCGAGGATGGGGAATATGTGGCTTTCCAGCTGCAGACAAAGGGGAAGAAATATGTCACTTCGGATGAAACATCAAAGAAGCTGACAGAGGAAGAATTCCTTTCCTATGACGATAAATATGTGGTGGTGCAGAAGATCCGGACAGATATCTCTTACAGATCTTCGATCGTTCCGGAGGTCTGTGACAAGTGGGCTGCCTTCCGCATATTTGATGGTGTATATGGCTCGCCGGAAGAAATCGACATTCATCAGCTGAAAGAGATAAGTTTCAATGGATGCAGCTGCTTTTCTACGGCCAGCAGCATGTTCTATTTTAAGAAAAGAAATTTCCGGATCATCGGGAAAGGCCCGGTACCGGAGGATGTTCCTGAGAGAGCTTTTACGGGTCTATATTTCGGTATCAGCCATGCGACATATGATCCGGATTCGAATCTGATCGATAATCTATATCCGTTTGAAACCGAGATCCTGCCGTTTACATGGAGCCCTGAAGTCGCTGATGGCATTATCCGCGAGCATACTCAACGTGAAAACGGGTATGGCAACGGCCTTGATAGCAGGCAGCGCGAGAAGTACCGGGAGAAGATGAAAAAGCTAATTCCGGAGAGACAGGCGGAGTTCCGGGAACTTCTTGAAAAGGGCGCGAAGGTCTATGCGATCCGCCATAAAGTGCTTAAGGGAATTGCCATAAAGAAACCCGGGAAAAAGGCGATCGTTTATATGCGTTCTAAAGATCCGTCTTATGAAAAAGCACTTTTACGCTACATGAAACAACAGTGAAGAGCATGGACAGACAGAATTCAAAAGAATCGCAAAATGGCTGAAAACACAGGGTTGCAACCACAGGTTGACAAAGTTCAAGCTACAGATGGTGGTTTTGTTAAGAGGGATTTTGCTAGTCTTGAGACAACAAAACCTTGGAGGTGAAAGAAATGACAATTGCAGATCGAATCCAGAGCCTTAGAAAGTCAAAAGGTATGTCTCAGGAAGAACTGGCGGACAGAATCGGCGTATCCCGTCAGGCGGTTTCGAAGTGGGAAAGTGAACAGGCGACTCCCGATCTTGAAAAGGTCGTGATCATGAGTGATATTTTCGAAGTAACTACAGATTATCTCCTTAAAGGGATCGAACCGGTCAAGGCGGATGAGCATAAGACCATGGCTGATGTGATCGACCAGAAAGTTCTTACCGAGAAGAACGGCAAACGCATGAAGACCGCACTGAAGTGGTTCCTGATCGGCGCCGGAGCTTTACTTGCCATAGATCTGATCTCAATGATCATCTATTTTCTCGTAAACGGATTCCCCGGATAATTTCCAAATAATTACGTAGATCTGAACTGTATGAAAGTCCGCTGTGTGACCGGACCTTCGATTACTGCGCTCAAAAAGGAGTATTCCCATGAACAGAATAAAAGAACTAATTAGAAATATCAGCCCGTTTAACAACCGTACCGACATGCCGAAGATGCTTTATATCATCAAGGTGATCCTGATCTTCTGGGTATTTAAGTTCGGGGCGGAACTGATCGGTGAAGGCCTTGTGATCGCACTTCACTTCGCCTGCGGGAAGAACCCGCTGAAAGGTGAAATGTTCAGCAATAACACGATCACTCTGATTACTTACTTCGGCTACGGCATCATGATCGGTATCATCGCGCTTTTCTGGAAACTGTTTCAGAAAAAAGGACTGAAAGAACTCGGATTTGTAAAGCCGGCGGCGAGTTATTTTGCCGGAGTATTGGCGGGCATGGTCCTTCTTTTGATCTCCGTGGCGGCCATTACTCTCACGGGAGCGATCGAGTATAACGGCGTATTCGGTAACATCGACTATAAGATGGTGGCAGTCATGTTTATCTGCTTTGTTCTTCAGGGAGCACTGGAAGAGATCCTCTGCAGAGGTATTGTCCAGCAGCTCCTTCAGAAAAAGACCTCCGTCCCTTCTGCGATCTTCGTAAGTGCAGTCCTTTTTACTATCCCGCACCTCTCGAGCATGGACTTCGGAAACCCTGCTATTGCTTCGATTGCGGTCGTCAATCTTTTCCTGGTTTCGCTGATCTTCTCGCTTCTGACTCTTCGCTTTAAGAGTATCTGGGCGGCATGCGGTATGCACTCGGTCTGGAACTATATTCTTTACAGCATCTTAGGACTCAACCTGAGCGGAAATGGTGAGATCGTCTCTTCTATCTTTGACATGAGATCTGCAGGAAGCAGCATCTTAAACGGCGGCGTGTACGGAATCGAAGCAAGCATTATCACCACAGCAGTATTAGGAACGGCAGCCGCTTTATTGCTTGTAAGCTATTGCAGTGTTTCGCGCTTCAGCTCGAGAGCGGCCAGACTTAAGGGACGGACCTTATCCTGAAGGAGCGAGATACTTCTAGATGGCAGTTTGTCGGTAAGCGGAATCGGGAAGACCTTCTTCCGTTCAATAGATGACATGGCCAGTTCTTTCGGCACGAATCCGAGCCCCATACCATGTTCGACGATCGGAAGGATCTGGTCGGTCGTAGTGACTTCGATCGAAGGCTTAAGGGTAATACCGGCTTTTAGGAAAAGGTCGGTAAGATACTGGAAAGATGTCGAGTCATGGCTCTGGGTAATGAGCGGATACTGAGAGATATCTTCGAGGGAATGCTTGCGTCTGGAAAGGGACCGGTACGGTTCGCCACCGATGAGGATCTCCTGGAAAGATTTGACGTGGGTGGCTTCGAGTGAATCGGAGACCTTAAGGGGTGAAGAGATGACAGCGAGGTCCACAAGGCCTTGTTCAAGTGCTCTCACACCTTGGGGAGTCGAATGGTTATATACGCGGATCCGGATACCGGGATGCTTGGCTTTGAAGCTCTGAAGGATCGGGAGCATGAGGACATGAAGTGCGATCTCACTGATGGAGACAGATACACTTCCGCTTTGAAGGAGCCGGTCGGACCGGATCTCGTCCTCTCCTTTTTCAATCTGCTGATATGCCGATTCTATATGCGCGAAAAGCCGTTCGCCTTCCGGAGTCAGGGTCACACCTTTTTGGGACCGGACGAAAAGACGGCATCCCAGGTCGGACTCGAGCATGTTGATCACGCGGGTGATATTCGGCTGGTTGTTGTGAAGAAAACGGGCGGCCTGCGTGAAACTTCCGTGCTTTCCGACATAATAGAAGATCTTATAGTATTCCCAGTTGCTGTTCATTCATTGCCTCATATAAATTTCATATGACTGATATATGAAATATACTTTTTACATATATTATTACCCGCATTATAATCTAATTGGAAAGAAAACTAAAGGAGGACTGCATTATGGCACGTTTCACATTACCTCGGGATATTTATCACGGCAAAGGCGCACTTGAGGCACTGAAGAACTTCAAGGGAAAGAAGGCAATGATCTGCGTCGGAGGCGGTTCCATGAAGCGCTTCGGATTCCTCGATAAAGCAGAGAGCTATCTGAAAGAAGCGGGCATGGAAGTTGAGATCTTTGACGGTATCGAGCCGGATCCGTCTGTTGAGACGGTCATGAAGGGCGCAGATGCAATGCTGAAGTTTGAGCCGGACTGGATCGTAGCCATCGGCGGCGGTTCTCCTATTGATGCAGCGAAGGCTATGTGGATCAAGTATGAGTATCCGGATTGCACCTTCGAAGATATGTGTAAGGTATTCGGTATTCCGGAGCTTCGTAAGAAGGCACACTTCTGCGCTGTTTCCTCTACATCGGGTACAGCTACCGAAGTTACTGCTTTCTCGATCATCACCGATTATTCCAAGGGTATCAAGTATCCGATCGCGGACTTTGAGATCACACCTGACGTGGCGATCGTAGATCCGGAACTTGCCGAGACCATGCCGAAGAAGCTTGTTGCCCACACAGGTATGGATGCCATGACTCACGCAGTAGAGGCCTACGTTTCTACCGCCAACTGTGACTACACAGATCCGCTTGCGATCCACGCCATCGAAATGATCATGAAGGATCTCGTTGCTTCCTATAACGGTGACATGGCGGCAAGAGACAGAATGCATAATGCACAGTGCCTGGCCGGTATGGCATTCTCCAATGCCCTTCTCGGTATCGTTCACTCCATGGCACATAAGACCGGTGCTGCTTTTGCAGATTACGGTGCACATATCATCCACGGCGCGGCAAACGCGATGTACCTGCCGAAGGTAATTGCTTTTAATGCAAAGGATGAGACAGCGAAGAAGCGTTACGGCGTGATCGTGGACTACATGGGTATTGCTGATAAGAATGCTTCCGATGACGATAAGGTAAAAGCGCTTATCGCTTACCTTAGAAAGATGAACGATGACCTCAATATTCCTCACGGTATCGGCACCTATGGTGCGGACAGCTACCCGGCAGAGAAGGGCTTCGTTCCGGAGGAAGTATTCCTGGAAAGACTTCACGACATCGCCGTCAATGCAATCGCAGATGCCTGCACCGGATCGAACCCGCGTCAGCCTTCCGTCGAAGAGATGGAAAAGCTCCTGAAGTGCTGCTACTACGATACTGAAGTAGATTTCTGATCTTGATATTTGTAGAAGAAACAAAAAGAAACCGGCATGCCTGACAGGTATGCCGGTTTTTTTGGAGTTTCCATAAGAAATGGAAAGAGAGAAGCGGATAACCGCAGTGATATTGTGCCACTACAAAGCTTACCTATGCTGGCACCTATTCACCGTGGCATAGGCAATTCATGGTATAATATATCTGCTTTCACATAAGGTGATTTTGAAGCAGAGCATTTCCAGGCTTTGATTTGGCTCGGAGGAGAAGCACATGAACCAGCGCATCGCGGTTTTTACCAATGGATACAGTAACGAGTTTATTGAGCAGGTCGTTACCGGATTACAGAAAAGAGCCCAAATCGATGGCGTGGATATATTTGTATTTGTTACCTTTTGCACCGCCAACGATCACGTGCTGCAGAATAAATGTCAGCTGAATCTTTTCCATCTTCCGGACCCGAAAGATTTTGACGGGGCCATCATGCTGACGAATACTTTTAATTTTCCCGATGAACAGGAACGTGTCTGTGCCCGTTTTCAGAGAGCCGGCGTGCCCATGATTTCCATCGAGGTGGATGTTCCGCAAATGTCCTGCATCAAATCCGAGAATTACAAAGGAGTGCGGGAACTGGCGATCCATCTTCTGGAGCATCACAAAGCAAAGAAGATCATCTACGTAAACGGAATCGAAGGAAATGTGGAGAATCAGATCCGAAGACAGGCACTGGTGGATGTGCTGAATGAACATGGTATCGGGCTTTGCGCTGAGTTCCAGTGTGATTATGGTTTTTACACCGCGTTTCTTCAGATGAATAATTATCTCGATGCGGGAAATGCACTTCCGGACGCCATTGTCTGCGCGAATGATAATATGGCTCTTGGGATCAATTCCGCATTGAATGAAAGAGGGTATAGTGTTCCAGAAGATGTTCTTCTGACCGGGTTTGACATGACAAAGATCGGGCAGCATACATTCCCGATCCTGTCGACAGTATCGCGTGGATGGGAAAAGTTCGGCGAAGTGGCATACGATAAACTCATGTACCAGATCGCTCATCCGGATGAGGTATTTACGGAAGAGTGCCATTCGTATTTTATTCCTTCTGAGAGCTGCGGTTGTCCTGCATCCGAGAAGGCAGTGAAGAACCGTTTTGATGCGGTTCGGAATTCGTATTATTCTACGCTTAAACAGGACATGATGGACATCTTCTTCCGAAGACTTCAGATACCGTTATCTATGGCTACCCGTAAAGAAGATTATATGGAAAAAGGAATGAAGGATAACCCGGATCTTCCGTCTTTAGGACCGGATTATTGTCTTTGTACGGAGCCGGAATTCTTTGAGGTGGATGACGAACAGTACCCGAAGAGAATTCGTGGCTACAGCGCGAATATGGATATTCTTTATGAACTTCGTGAAGGGAAAAGAATGCCGATCCGGCACTTTGATTCCAAGGAACTGTATCCGGACTATGTTCATAAAGAAGGAGATTCGAACCTGTATATTTTTGCTCCGCTGAACTATCTGCATTTTATTGCCGGATATGTAGCGATCAAGAATTCACCTGAACTTCTTTATACACTTGAACTGGGTAAATACTGTATGAACATGAATGCGCAGCTGTTCAGCATGCGCCGGCATATTTTTTCCAAGCGGGCGAATGATGAACTGAAGCAGATCTACATGACAGATGCCCTTACCGGTATGTATAACCGCACCGGATGTAATAAAGTGCTGTACGAATATATTTCTTCCCGAAAAGCCGAAGGGAAACGATCTATTCTCGTATTTGCCGATATTGACAGAATGAAGACGATCAATGATGTATACGGTCATTTGAACGGTGATTTTGCCATCAAGGCGACCGCGGAAGCTTTCCGGAAGCATTCTCCTTCGGACTGGCTATTCGGAAGATACGGCGGAGATGAATTTATCGGTGTCGGATCTTATCCGGAAGAGGAGAGCATGGAAGATCTGATCAAGCGGATCTCCGAAGCAATGAGCAAGGAGTTTGAGGCGCTGAATCTTGCCTTTGTCCTTCATGCCAGTATCGGATATGCGATCATTGAACCCGGGCAGGAAGATACGATCGAGATGTATATTCAGCGTGCAGATAAGTACATGTATGTAGAGAAAGAAAAATACCACAAATATATTGATTCCATCGATCCGCGGAACGCGGAATAAAAAGGAGTTTGAAATGGCAATTACGGTAAATCTCAGATATAAAGGTAAAAATGGAAGCGCCAGAAAGTTTGCGGAAGAAATGGTGAGTTCCGGAACGGTTCAGAAGATTCGGAACGAAGACGGGAATCTGCGGTATGAATACTATATTTCGATGGATGATCCGGAGACCGTACTTCTCATCGACAGCTGGGAAAACCAGAATGCTATCGATATCCACCATGCTTCCCCTATGATGAAAACGATCATGGGACTTCGGGAAAAATATGATCTGCATATGACGGTGGAAAGATATATCTCAGATGACGGTAGCGAAGGCGCTGCCGATGAGAAGTTTATCCGAAAGTGACACATCTGTCTGCACGAAAAGTGCATTTCAAGGCGCCGCTGGGCAAAGGGATCTCTAAGGTGCCGGATCTTTAGCAGAAGAGCGGGAGCACGTTTTTCTCGATGAACTCCACACGGTCAAAGATACGAGGTTTGAACGTACCTGTCATGCCGACAGATACGTTTTTCTCTTTATTGACGTAGATGATGTTTCCGCAGTCACCAATAGCGGCGTGGATCTTTCTGCCGTCATAGGGTGTGTACCATAAGTAACCGTAGTTCATGTTGCCGAAACGCTCGCCGAGCTTAAGGTGGGAACCGGTCATGTCCTGTAGATACTCTTTCGAGATGATCCTTTTCCCTTCGTATTCTCCGTCGTTTACCAGAAGCTGCCCGATCCGTGCCAGATCTTTTGCCGAAGCGCAGAGTCCCCAGCCGGCGGTGACGGCGCCAGTCGGATCTGAATACCACTCATTCTTTCGCGGGTTCTTATTCATGAGAAAGTCAAACTGATCTTCTTTAGAAGAATCGCCGTGAAGGACGCGCGCGGGAAGACCGAGAGGAAGGAAGAGAGTTCGGTTCGCGAAATCAAAGCACTTCTCGCCCGTGGCGTGCTCAATGATCCCAGAAAGGATCTGGATGCCGAGCGTGGCATACTTAAACTCGCCGGTGATGCCTTTTCTTCCGCCGAGATAATCCAGTACGGTCAATGTCCAGTCCTGGGAAGTACAGACTTTTTTCCACGGCTCGGACTTGTATTTGTACGGTGCGGTCATCGTGAGAAGATGGCGGACCGTGACGTCGTAGATCGTTTTCTCGCCACGCTTGACTTCGTAGTCCGGGAAGAAGTCCATGACCTTCTGATCTACGCTCTTAATTCTGCCCTGATCGATGGCGATCCCGGCAAGAAGGCCCATGACGCCCTTTGTTACGGAGTTGACATTCATGGCGTCCTCCGTTGTAAAGCCGCGCCAGTTATCTTCGTAGACGGTCTTTCCGTCCTTTATGGCATAGATCTGGCAGATGTTGCTCTCGTTTCCTGTGCTTGTTTCGATGAAGTTGTGAAGCTGTTTCTGGTTCATTCTGATTGCCTCGCTTGTTGTAGGATTTGGACGTCCTGATAAAGAGGCTAATATGATTAAAAATTCTTTTCAAGTACTTTTTTCGGAAAATCTTCTATGCATTTTCCAGAAAGGATTCAACTGTTGATATAATCACTTTATTTACGTCACTTTTTCTGTGGTGGATGCTATATAATTGAAGAAATGAATCTCGATCGGGAGGCAGGACCATGAAGGAATGGAACTATGAAGGTAAGGTTTTTCTTGTGACCGGAGCTTCTTCCGGTATCGGCCAAAGCTGTGTGGAGCAGCTTCTGCGATCCGGGGCGAATGTCGTCGGCATCGATGCCAAAGGAAGTGACCTGAAAGATCCTCTTTATATGCACTACGAAGCCAGCGTCACGGACGATGAAGAAATCGCCCGTGTGGTAAGTGAGATCGAGAAGAAATTCGGGAGGATCGACGGACTTGTAAATGCCGCCGGGATCTGGGGGAACAGTAAGCCTTTCTATGAGATCGAGACCGGGGATTGGGAGAAGATCCTGTCGGTGAACCTGACCGGAACCTATATCGTGTCGAAATATGTCTCAAAAGTAATGATCCCGAAACAGAAGGGGAAGATCGTAAATATCAGCTGCCTGCGTGCAGGAATATTCCGGAATAACATGACTGATTATGCGGCATCCAAGGGTGGTATCGTTGCCCTGACCTCGGCGATGGCTCTGGATCTGGCGCCTTTCCATATTCAGGTGAATTCCGTCGCGCCGGGCTTTACCTATACCGGTATGACGAAGAAATCTTTCGATAACGAGGAGGTCAGAAAACAGTCCGAAGCTTTGATTCCCGCTGGAAGACTTGGGCAACCGGAGGATATCTCCAATGTGGTGATGTTCCTTCTTTCGGATCTTTCGGACTACATGACCGGAACGAATGTCTATGCGGATGGTGGATATCACATCCAAAAATAATAATTTGAGAACAAGGAGAGAAAAAACACATGAAGTACG
Organism: Oscillospiraceae bacterium; assembly: GCA_902802325.1. Taxonomy (GTDB): domain Bacteria; phylum Bacillota; class Clostridia; order Saccharofermentanales; family Saccharofermentanaceae; genus Scatonaster. The sequence continues at coordinate 11,102 of CADCLV010000034.1, forward strand.
TCATTATGTCGGGTAAATTCGAAAGTGGAAACGAAGAGCAGCAGCAAGGGTACAAGATGCTTTTCGGCGCGGAGAATATCCAGTATTTCTTCGACCTTTATTTCCACTGGTACAATCTCGTTCACGAGATGGGTCACTGCATCGTTGAGAAGCAGAGTGCAGAGTTCTCGAAAGTGGATGAGGAAATGTATGTCAATTCTCTGGCGGTTGCGTATTACCGTTACATGGGAGAAGACGAAAAGCTGGGACAGCTGAAAGAGCGTCTGACAAACATCTTAAATCAGGTGCCGGCGCCGATGCCGGAAGGCGAGGGTTTCGTAGACTTCTACACACGGATCTGGAATACTGAAGCGATCAACAACGTCATGATCTACGGATACTTCCAGCTGCGATCTGTGCTGGAAGCGCTGAAGAATGAGAAGGATCTGGATGCGGTCCTGAAGGAGATCGGAGTGGAGATCAAGGCGTCAGAGAACCTCGAAAAATGCACGGCCGAAATCAAGTCCGATAATGCAGTGCATTTCCTGGAGACGGCGAGAAAGAATCTGATTTCTTTGGGTGTGGAAGTACCCGAGATCCGTCTGGAACTTGTCGATAATCCGATGATCCAGTGCGCCCGCGAGGAGTGAACCGTAAGCGGGTATCAGCGGAACAGAATGAAAAATCAGAAGACGTCAGCGAATGGTGTTTTCATTTACGCGCCGGAATAACGGCGCGTATTTTTCTTTCTCGGAAGATAGGCATACCAGATAGAAATCGGTACTGCATTCGTCATCCACGATAGGAATATTGATCCTTCCGGGGAAGGTTTCGCCGCGGTCGATATAGTAGCTGGAAGAGAAGACCGGATATTCGGAATTGGTGGCGAGCTCCAGGATCGAATCTGTCTCCAGCTGAATAAGATATTTACTGTTTGGCGTTTTCTCCCGATGCATCTTCGACCAGAAGCCGATGCGGCTGAGAAGCAGGATCGTCAGTCCATCGAGATCCTGGAGGTGAACTTCCGGATAAAAGGCGAGAGGGTTTCCCGGTGTCAGGGAGATAAACAGGCTCTCATGGCCGATCTTTTTACTGTGGAAGGCCGGATCTTCCGGCTCGAAATGGGTGACCGCCAGCTGGTAGGTATGGTTCCGGATCTTCATGAGAAAATCAGCATCGTCTGTCATGTCAGAAGAGATCGTCATGCCTTCGAAGACGGTGTTGATCATCGGCGTGAGCACGGTCTGGGGAACCGGTGCGCAAAAGCCGATCGAAATAGTGTGCAGGCTCCGGTCATAGACGCGTACCCGGCTTTCGAAATCCTGGGTGACGGAGAGGAGCTGGGCGGCATATTCGGCGGCCATTTTTCCGGTAGGGGTCAGGCCCAGGTGGTTTTTCGAACGGGTGAACAATGTAACCCCGACCTCGTTTTCCAGTCTTTTCATGGATCTTGTAAGAGAGGGCTGTGATGTGTTCAAGATCTCGGCTGCCTCAGAAAGGGTACCACATTCTGCAAACGTTTTCAGCTGCTGAAGCATATAAATATCGATCATGTGCTGTCTCCTCACTATTCAGAAATGTTATAGCAGTCGCCGTTATTAGCATTGTACATCAAACTGCAAATGTTTTAAACTCGAGCCATAGAGAAAAGACGCCCGGTAAATGGAGGTATTCAATATGGAAAGCGTGAAACTGTATAACGGAGTTGAGGTCCCGGTCTTAGGAATCGGTACGTTTATGATCAGTCCGGATGACACGGAGAAGTCGGTATATGCCGCGCTCAAGCTCGGCTACCGCATGATCGATACAGCGAATGCCTACATGAATGAAATTTCCGTGGGAAAAGCACTGAAGAAGGCCATTTCCGAGGGAATCGTCACCAGAGAGGAAGTTTTCGTGTCCACCAAGATCTGGGCCACGATGTATGAGAAAGAGACCGCAGTTGAAGAGACGCTGGAGCGCCTGGGACTTAGCTATGTCGATCTTCTTTTCATCCATCAGCCGGCGGGAAACTTCATGGCCGGATACAAGATGCTGGAGAAGGCATATAAAGAAGGGAAAGCAAGATCTCTCGGTATTTCCAACTTTCAGGGAGAGAAACTGGAAAGACTTCTTTCCGAATCGGAGATCAAGCCGCACGTGATCCAGATGGAAGTACATCCTTATTTCACACAGAAAGAGATCCGTGAAAGACTTTCAGAATACGGTACAAAGACCATGGGATGGTATCCGCTGGGTCATGGTGACAGAAGTCTGATCGATGAAGAGATCTTCAAAAAACTCGGCGATAAATACAGAAAAAGCAGTGCGCAGATCATTCTCCGCTGGCATACACAGATGGGATTCATTACGATCCCGGGATCGAAAAATCCGGATCACATCCGGGATAACGGGGACATCTTTGACTTCACACTAACTTCGGAAGAAATGGAAAAAATCAGTAAACTGGATGGCACGAAGAGATACTATCACGCAGATAATGCCCAGGAAGAAAAATATGCGCAGATGCATCTTCCTTTTGAAAAGTGAAAGGAGACGACGGTAATGAAAAAACGAAATTCGATCGGAGCAAAAATCGCAAGTGTTCTGGCAGCATGTGTAATGCTTGCAGGATGCGCGGGTAAACCGAAAAGAGTGGATCCGAAAGGGGAGGAGAACCTTCAGAATCAGACGAATGTACTGGTAGTGTATTTTTCCTGGTCGGGAAATCTTCAGAAGATGGCACACTGGATCTCGGAAGAGACCGGAGGAGATATTTTGAGGGTAACGACGAAAGAGGAGTACCCGGAAAACTATGACGATACAGTAAACCGTGCGAAAGAAGAAGTAAACAACGGGATCCGGCCTGAATTGAATATCGATCTGACGCAGGAACAGCTGGATAAATATGATGTCATCTACTTTGGGTTTCCTGTCTGGTGGTATGATCTTCCGATGCCGATGTGGACGTTCCTGGAAAGCTATGACTTTTCCGGAAAAACAGTGATCCCTTTCTTTTCCCATGAAGGATCATCAGACGGAGCAGGAAGTCTTCCTACGATCACAAGATTGATCCCGAATGCAACGGTGCGTACAGAAGATGCCTTGTCCATAAGAGGGAAAAAGGTGAAGAATTCTGAAGATGAGACGAAAGAATGGGTCAGAAAAGTATCCGCTGAAAGTTAAGGAGGAAAGAGTATGGCAGAGAAAATCGTACAGACAGCAGGCAGAGATGCATTAGGAGAATTTGCTCCGGAATTTGCACACTTTAATGACGATGTGCTTTTTGGAGAAAACTGGAATAACGGGGATATCGATCTGAAGACCAGATCGATCATCACTGTCGTATCTTTGATGTCCCAGGGTATCACGGACAGTTCGCTGAAATACCATATCAGCAACGCAAAAAAACACGGCGTGACACAAAAAGAGATGGCAGCAATCATCACACATGTTGCTTTCTACAGCGGTTGGCCGAAGGCCTGGGCCGTTTTCCGGCTGGCAAAAGAGGTATATGAGGAGAAGATCCCGGAATTGTCCGAAAAGGATAAGTATCAGAATACGATCTTCTTCCCGATCGGGGATCCGAATCCTTACGGAGAGTTTTTCGAGGGACAAAGTTATCTTGCACCTGTATCCACGGAGCAGGTTCCGATCTTTAATGTGACTTTTGAGCCCGGATGCAAGAATCATTATCACATTCATCATGCAAAGAGCGGCGGCGGGCAGATGCTGATCTGTGTCGGCGGAAGAGGTTTCTATCAGGAAGAAGGAAAAGAACCGGTCGAGATGACACCTGGAAAGGTGATCAACATTCCTGCGAATGTGAAACACTGGCATGGTGCGGCTCCGGATTCCTGGTTCTCTCATCTTGCAATCGAGATCAAAGGAGAAGAGACCAGTACAGAATGGCTGGAAGCAGTTCCGGATAATGATCAGGTCTGATGTTCTCTGTGTTACAGTCAAACCAATACAAGGAACGGAGGCGCTGAATATGGGAATTCTTGCCTACACGGAAGATGAGAGAAAGAAGTATGTGGATCCGAAAGACCTATAAGTCCGGGTTCCTGTTTTAAAAAGAATAATGTGAATAAAGAAAGTGGCTGTGAAGACCTGGAGACATATTCGGGGATTCACAGTTCTTTTTTGTGTGGCTCCGTCATAAGAAACAATTATCAAAATACCTATTGACACAGTAGGTAAATGCGTGCATAATACCTACTAATCAGATAGGTAAAAAGGAGCATATGCTATGAAGCAGATATATATGGACAATGCAGCAACAACGAAAGTGGCGCCGGAAGTATTCGACGCGATGCTTCCGTTCTTCTGCGAACAATATGGCAATCCTTCCAGCGCGTACCGGTTCTCCGGCCAGATCGCGGACAAGGTTGCGGAAGCAAGAAAGACGATCGCGGATGCCATCGGTGCCAGCGACAGAGAGATCTTCTTTACTTCCGGCGGAAGCGAATCGGATAACTGGGCCATTAAGGGTATTGCCGATGCGCTTTCTTCGAAAGGAAATCACATCATCACGAGTAAAATTGAGCACCATGCGGTACTGCACACCTGTGAATTTCTGGAAAAACACGGATTTGAAGTGACGTATCTTCCTGTAGATGAGAAAGGAAGGATCAGCCTGGAAGAGCTGGAAAAGGCGATCCGTCCGACAACGATCCTGATCTCGATCATGTTTGCCAATAATGAGATCGGTACAATTGAGCCCGTTGCAGAGATCGGAAAAATCGCCCACGAGCACGGCGTTATTTTTCACACCGATGCGGTTCAGGCATTCGGCCATGTTCCGATTTCGGTAAATGAACTGAACATTGACCTGATGTCGGTCAGCGCCCATAAGATCCACGGTCCGAAGGGAACCGGATTCCTGTATGTGCGTTCCGGTATCAAACTTTCCAACCTGATCCACGGTGGTGCCCAGGAGCGGGGAAAGCGTGCCGGTACCACCAATGCAGCCGGCATCATCGGCCTTGCCAAAGCTACGGAACTGGCGGTCGCTTCCATGGATAAGGTACAGGCTTACGAGAGCGCGCTTCGGGATAAGCTGATCAAGAGAGTACTTGAGGAGGTACCGTTTACAAGAGTCAATGGTGATCTGGAAAACCGTCTGTCCAATAATGCGAATTTCTGCTTCCGTTTTGTGGAGGGCGAGTCGCTTCTAATGCTTCTGGATCAGAAGGGGATCTTAGGATCTTCGGGATCTGCCTGCACATCCGGAAGTCTGGATCCGTCCCATGTGCTTTTGGCGATCGGTCTTCCCCATGAGATCGCACACGGTTCTCTGAGACTGACTTTATCTACGGAGACCACAGAAGAAGATATTGATTATATTGTGGAGACACTCAAGCAGATCATTGAAAGACTGCGGAGCATGTCACCGCTTTACGAAGATTTTGTTAAGAAGAATCAGGAGGCATAAATGAGTCAGGTAACCGAGTATAGTGAAAAAGTAATGGATCATTTCTCCAATCCGAGAAATGTTGGTGAGATCGAGAATGCATCCGGTGTGGGTACGGTCGGAAATGCCAAGTGTGGCGACATCATGCGCATGTATCTGGATATCGATGAGGATCAGATCGTCCGGGATGCCAAGTTTAAGACTTTCGGCTGCGGCGCGGCGATCGCGACCAGTTCCATGGCAACTGAGCTTGTAAAAGGAAAGACCGTGGAAGAAGCGTTGAAGGTGACGAATAAGGCTGTAATGGAGGCACTGGACGGACTTCCGCCGGTGAAGATCCACTGTTCCCTTCTGGCGGAACAGGCGATCCATGCCGCATTATGGGATTACGCACAGAAGAACGGCATTACAGTCGAGGGACTGAAACCGCCGGTCAACGATATTGATGAGACGGAAGAATATTACGCCATGCAGGGCGACTAAGATTTAAAAAGGGCGGAAGACACTATGATTTCCACGAGAGGCCGGTATGCACTCCGGGTCATGATCGATATAGCGACCAATCAGGGGGACGGACATGTTCCCATGAAGGATGTGGCGGAAAGACAGGGATTGTCGCTGAAGTATCTGGAACAGATTCTTCCGCCGCTGACCCGTCGCGGGCTTCTTATCGGGATCCAGGGCAAAGGCGGCGGCTACCGCCTGACACGCGATCCGAAAGATTACCGGATCGGGGAAGTTCTACGTCTCACGGAAAAAGATCTGGAACCGGTGGGGTGCTTAAAAGAAGGCGCCCCTGTCTGCGAAAGACGGAATATATGTAAGACAGTGGATTTTTGGCAAGGCTTAAATACGGTCGTCAACGACTATCTTGACAACCATACACTTCAAGATCTGATGTGATCTCTTCTTATAATCTGTTATCCTGCTGGAAAAGAAAATCCTGTTTAAATACCGGTGCGACGAAGCTAACCTGTACGGTTACGGAAATCGATAAGAAGGCGTCAAGAATCAGGGCTAATGCACCTGCGTAAAGCAATGGGTGGAAAAAAATTCCTCCAATAAGTAAAGCCGTTCCGATCAATAACAGATATCGGAAATATGCAAAAAATGACACCAGAAAACAAGCCAGAGCACCTCTCAACCGATCCTTCATAACACCCTCCAAAATCCTTACTTTATAGTGCGAGCATCGAGTTATTTTTGTTCCTCTGTTTCCATCTTAACACTCTTTTTTCGATTTTATGCAAGGGTTTTGAAGAAATTTGCAAGAATTTTTGTTACATTTGTCAACTGGACAGATTTATGTCTGTTTCGGACGGCAAATGCAACTTCATTTTCCGCTGATGCGGGTGACGGTTCCGGAGGCGCCATCGACCGTGACAACATCGCCTGTATGCAGTACTGTGGTTGCATTTCCGCAGCCCACAACGGCTGGAATACCGAACTCTCTGGCCACGATGGCTGCGTGGGAAAGAGGGGCTCCGATGTCTGTGACTACGGCGGAAACTTTCGGAAAGACCAGAGTCCATCCGATGTTGGTGGCGACAGTGACCAGGATCTCACCTTCTTTTATTTCATCGATATGATCCAGATCGGTAACGATGCGTACGGCACCGGTGATCTTTCCGGCGGCCCCGGGGAATCCTTTCACATCTGAATCGGAAGCCGGACCGATGGCGGGTTCTTCAGACAGGAAATAATCGCCTCTGCGGTCAGGTGACATGACCCATTCATCCGGATCGAAGGGACCGACGATCAGAGAAGGGAAGACCGGGTAGGTAAGGTAGCGGGTGTACGTTTCTTTTCTTCTGGAAATGAGCGAGAGAGCATTTTCCGGAACCTCTGTGGAAGAGGTGGATCCATCGGCCTTTAGAAGGTCGAACACTTCGGTATAGGTGAGCATGAAAACATCATCCCCGATTCCCAGAAGGCGCCCTGCCTTGCGGAGATATTCACGGAATACACAGAAGATCCAGACACCCCGGCTTCGGAGATCCTCACGGAAGGAGTTTGCTTTGGAAAACTTCTGCAATTGCTTTTCGATCCACTTTTTCTTCTTCGGATACTTTTGCTGAAATTCCGAAAGTGCGAGATCGAAGGCTTCCTTTTGGACCTTCTGCATCGCGTGAAGATCTACGCCGCTTTTCTGGTGTTCCGAAAGACGACGGTCTAAAAAGGTGGGATCTTCATAGGGACGGGGTTCCATAAGTTCCATTTCTCCGGCACAGCGGTGGCCACAGGTAAGGATATACTCCTCACGGGTGATTCTGCCATCGAGTACATCTTCGAGAAGAAGCAGCGGTTTCATGCTGTCTAGTACACCGACACCTCCGCCGCAAAGGCGGTTAGCCATATCTTCCCCGGCGATTTTGCTGATCTTTTTTCTCGTTCCGAAAAGGGGTACCATGGCAAGACCACCTTCTCCTAAAATCGCCGCCAGACCGTCATTGAGCATGGGAATCAGATTATCTTCCCAATACCGATAAAGCAGATAAGGACGGTCGATCTTCTCGATTTCGGCCATGCATTTTCTGGAAAGATCCGGAAGATCTTTGACCATCTGATGCTTTTCTTTCTTATTGAGTTTCGACTTATTCTTCGGAAAAAGGATCGCTTTCAGATTTTTCAGAAACGCTTTCCGATCGAAAGGGGCGACAGGCACAGTGGTTCCGGGCGGGATATTTCCTACCAGATCCCGGATGGCTTCAAAGGCGGCTTTTTCGGATTTGCCGAAACTGATCAGCATGGAGCACATCACGGAAATATTCATATATGTCTGTCCGTAAATGTTATCCAGCCAGTCCGGTATACCAAGGAAGTGGTTGATCTTTTCCAGGACGCTGAAGGTCATGGGGGAGACGGGCTTTAAAAAGATCTCGCCCACGTTGGTCCTGGTCAGCATCTTATAGCCGGAGCGGCTTCCGTTCACAGAATAGTCCGACATGGAAAGCCGCCGGAGCGTCGTGATCGGGCGCGCCTGAAGGATATAGACTTTCTTATTCGAAACTGCCCACTCGATGTCCATGGGCACGCCGTAGGAAAAACGGATGAGCCGGCAATATTTCCAAAGCCGCTTAGCATAGGGACGAAGCTCATCGGGCCCTTCATAAGAAAAGCGCAGAGAAGAGATGTGGAAGACTTTGGCGTTTTCTGCTCCGGACACCAGCTTCTCGCCTTCGCCTCTGACATAGTTTCCGACCA
>CADCLV010000035.1 GCA_902802325.1 Oscillospiraceae bacterium
GCGTGGGAGCTTTCCGGAGCCGGCAGGATGCCTTCTACGCGGGCAAACATTTCTGCTGCTTCAAATACATCTGTCTGCTTAACGGAACGTGCTTCCATGTATCCGTCATGATAAAGCTGGGACAGTGTGGAGCTCATGCCGTGATAGCGAAGGCCGCCGGCGTGATTGGCAGACGGGATAAAGTCAGAACCCAGTGTATACATCTTGGCCAGAGGACAAACCATACCAGTGTCGCAGAAGTCGTAAGCGAATGTACCGCGGGTAAAGCTCGGGCAGGAAGCCGGCTCAACAGCGATGATTCTGTAGTCTGCTTCTCCTCTGAGCTTCTCGCCCATGAACGGAGCAATAAGACCGCCGAGGTTCGATCCGCCGCCGGCGCAGCCGATGATGATGTCCGCCTTTTCACCGAGCTTATCGAGAGCCGCCTTTGTCTCCAGACCGATCACGGACTGATGGAGAAGTACCTGATTCAGAACAGAACCGAGTACATAGCGGTATCCTTCTGTACCTACAGCCACTTCAACTGCCTCGGAGATCGCGCAGCCGAGGGAACCAGTGGTACCCGGATGCTTCTTTAAGATCTCGCGGCCTACTTTCGTTGTCTCGGAAGGAGAAGGTGTTACGGAAGCGCCGTAGGTTCTCATGACTTCACGGCGGAACGGCTTCTGCTCGTAAGAAACCTTAACCATGTAGACCTTGCAGTCGAGGTCAAAGTAGGAGCAGGCCATGGAAAGAGCTGTACCCCACTGGCCGGCACCGGTCTCGGTGGTCACACCCTTGAGACCCTGCTTCTTTGCGTAATAAGCCTGTGCGATCGCGGAGTTCAGCTTATGGGATCCGCTGGTGTTGTTACCTTCGAACTTGTAGTAGATCTTCGCCGGAGTGCCGAGCTTCTTTTCAAGGAAGTACGCACGGACCAGCGGAGACGGGCGGTACATCTTATAGAACTTCAGGATCTCTTCCGGGATCGGGAAGAAAGCCGTATCATTATCCAGTTCCTGCTTAATGAGTTCTTCGCAGAATACAGGAGCCAGTTCCTCAGCCTTCATAGGCTGATGGGTACCCGGATTCAGAAGCGGCGCCGGCTTGTTCTTCATGTCCGCACGCATGTTATACCATGCGGTTGGGATCTCCTTTTCGTCAAGGTAGGTTTTGTAAGGAATTTTCTCAGACATAATATTGTCTCCTTTCATTTTTTTGGGGCAGATCCTTCTTTTCTGCCGGAAAAACAAAAATCCCGCCCCAGCTTATTCATTCTGCTGGGACAGGAACGATATTCTTTCCTGCGGTGCCACCCGGCTTGATCGGCTACGCTTTCTACGTCGCCGGTCCACTTTACGCATACCGACATATGCTGGTCGTTCTTGACGGGGAACCTCGCCCCGGCGCAGATACTTGCGATACATCGCTTTCCCCTTGCCCTCGAAAGTCCATTCAAAACAGTTTCTTCGTACTGCACTCTCACCAGCGGCAGCTCTCTGTATGGAAGGAGTTCTGTTTCTACTCACTCTTTCTCTACGGTTTGAGGCGATTATATCACAAATACCTGGGACGGTGTCAAGTGATTTTCATTTGGATCTTTCATCTTCGGGAAATGCACTTTTCCCAGAAAACGCACGGAGAGGCCCCACCGCATTACGAGGACCTCTCCGTGATATCAGGGTTATGTATGAGGAAGAGCAATTGAAATTGTCAGCCGGACGCCTCCGAACTATCTTCGCTGACCTGGTTTTTTACCTTTTTCACCTTCTTCACTTTCTTACTATGCTTTCTTGCCAGGAGCACGCTCTGCACCAGAAGGAAGACACAAAGCATCGCCGCCACGGTGATATTGGTCCACCAGGCCTGATCCAGACCCAGCGACGAAACGATGTTCTTAATGGTGCTTAAGGACAGTACGCCGAAGAAAGTACCGATGATATTTCCGACACCGCCGGTCAGCATCGTGCCGCCAATAATGGAGGAAGCGATCGCATTCATTTCCGCACCCTGCGCATGGGACGTGGATCCGGAACCAACGTGCATGAAGTAAACAAAACCGCCGATGCCGGCCAGAAGGCCGCAAAGAAGATGTGCCATGAACTTGGTCCTTCTGACATTGATTCCAAGCATATTGGCACTCTGGTTATTTCCGCCCACGGCGTAGAAGTTTCGTCCAAGACGGGTCCAGCGAAGCACAATGAACAGAATGATCACGACGGAAATGGCCACCAGTACACCGATCTCGATATAGGCCGGTATATATTTCCCCAGTTTATTGACCGAGCCCAGATACGGCACTTTGATCCTCGTGGATTTCAGTTTCTTAAAGGCTGCATTTTCTACATTAAACTGGGTCTCATTAACTATGGTCGTCATGCCTTTGGCAAAGAATAGTCCGGCCAGTGTGACGATAAAGGGCTGGATGTCCATATAAGCCACCAGAAATCCCTGGACGAGGCCAAAGAAAAGTCCGATACCTAAGGCCAGAAGAAGCGCCTCCAGTACATTTCCGTTATGCCTGTCCAGAAGAACAGCACAGGACATACATATCAGAGTCGTGACCTGACCTACGGAAATATCGATTCCGCCGGTGATCATGACCAGACTCATGCCGCAGGACAGAATGATCAAGGCTGCATTTTCATTTAAGATATTCAGGAAAGACTGGGGCTTGGTGAAACCTTTTTTCAGAAAGATCACCGCGCAGGCATACATAATAAAGAATACGGTGATGGTAATAAACAGAAGAAGATTGGTATCGGTAATGCCGGCTCTCTTCTTCAGCTGTTTTTCCGCCGAAGTATTGATACTCATACTCAGCATATCAAGCCACCTCCTTTACTGTTTTTCTGGAAAGCACCTTTTTCTTCAGGCTTCCCAGTTTCTCACGAACGATCGGGGCACTCATGACCACCAGTATGATTACGACGACGGCCTTATAGGCAGCGATTGCGTTGGCGCTGACCTTGAACTTAATAAGTGTTGTGGTCAAAAACTGGATCACGTATGCACCCAGGATCGAAGACGTCATGCTGAACTTACCGCCGCTTAAAGAGTTTCCTCCAAGTGCCACGGCCAGGATGACATCCATCTCGATGTCTTTGGCGATTACCGCGTAGTTGATGGTGGAAAGACGGCTGACTTTAATGAATCCGGCAACAGCCACGCACGCACCCAGGATCACGAATGTCAGAAGCTTTACCAGCTGCGGATTGATACCGTTCAGCCGCGAGGAGTGGGGGTTGATACCTACCGCCTGGGAATAAAGCCGGAGATTGGTAAACTTCAATATCAGCGCGATTACGATCATACAGATGGCCGCAATAAAGATCGGCGTCGGAACAGGGATTCCCGGAATGAAATTTCCGTAATAACCGAATTTCGGATCCGAGACTACCGGCAGCTGATTATTATTGATCCAGGAGGCAATAGAACGACCTGCAGTAAACAATATCAAGGTGGCGACCATAGGCTGAATTTTACAGTAGGACACCAGTACTCCGTTAAATGCACCGAAGGCCATAGAGACCAGAACACATACCAGGAAGGCGACAATGATCGGTGCATGCAGGGACTCCGGACGTGCCGAAGTACCGCATACGACGCGGAGCATCACACTTCCCGCAATCGCGATGGCGGAGCCGACACTGATATCCTGTCCTCCGGAAGCGGAAGTGACCAGCGTCATACCGATCGCCAGTATCGCCAGCTCCGATGCATTATCCAGGATCGTCACCAGAAAACCGGACATGATCGGATCCCCGGAACTGCTCTTATCCACAGAGATTTTAAAGAATGACGGATCGGCGGCCAGATTAAAGATCACCAGGATCAGAAGCGCCGCAATGGGAATAAAGACCTGCTTCGACACGATCTTCTTGATCGTGGCCAGCAGCGTATTATTCTGCAATTTGTTTTCAGATGAAGACATCAGGATTCACCTCCTGCAATGGTTGCCATAATCGTATTCTGGTTGAGATCAGCACCCCTAAGTTCTCCGACGACTTTTCCGTCGCGCATGACGACGAGTCGGGAGCAGGTACGGATCATCTCATCCAGTTCCGAAGAAATAAAGGTAACGGACTTTCCTTCGGAAGCAAGTTTTAGAACCAGTTTCTGGATCTCCACCTTTGTTCCGATATCAATACCGCGGGTCGGTTCATCCAGTATCAGATATACCGGGTTGGCCAAAAGCCATCTGGCCAGTATCACCTTCTGCTGGTTTCCGCCTGAAAGGGACTTGATCGGAGTATCCGAAGAAGCGGTCTTGATGCTGAGAAGTTTGATATACTCATCTGCATACTTTTCCGCCTGGGCACGGCTTATGGGATGGAAGAATCCCTTCATGACCTGAAGTGCCAGTATGATGTTATCCCGTACCGAAAGATCTCCGACGATACCGTCTCTTTTTCTATCTTCCGGAAGATAACTGATTCCATTCTTCATGGCATGGAGAGGCTTTCTGATCCTTACTTTTCGGCCGTTGACAAAAACCTTACCGCCGTTGACTTTATCTGCGCCAAAAATGGCACGCACGCATTCACTTCTTCCGGAACCCAGAAGTCCGGTAAAACCGTTGACTTCTCCCTTATGAATGACAAAGTTAAAGGGCTGGATCCCGGTGGTTCCCGAAAGGCTTTTGGCCTCATACACCGGCGTGCTGTTATATTCGATCTTTTCAACATCTTCTTCGCTTTTGATCTCGGCCATATCGTCAAAATCCTTACCAAGCATTTTCGATACGAGCTTCACGCGGGGAAGATCTTCGATGACATATTCTCCCACCAGTTTTCCGTCTCGAAGGACCGTGATCCGGTCACAGACTTCGTAAACCTGTTCCAGAAAGTGAGTCACGAAAATGATTCCGACTCCCTTTTCCCGGAGAGAACGCATCAGCTTAAACAATTTACTGACTTCCTGTTCGTCAAGTGAGGAAGTCGGCTCGTCGAGGATCAGGACCTTACAATCCATATCCACGGCACGGGCAATGGCGACCATCTGCTGTACGGCGATCGAACAGCTTCCCAGCTGCTGGGTCGCCCTGGCAGGGATCCCTAATTCCGAAAGGATCTTACCGGCATCCCGGTTGATCTTTCTCCAGTTTGTCAGAGGACCATGGGTCCGTCCGATATACATATTTTCTGCCACAGTGAGATTCGGGCACAAAGTGATCTCCTGATAGACCGTACTGATACCCACATTCTGTGCATCCTGAGGAGAACGGATATGCGCTTCCTGACCTTCTAGGGAGATCGATCCTTCGTCCTTCGGATAGACACCTGTAAGCACTTTGATCAAAGTGGATTTTCCAGCGCCGTTTTCCCCCATCAGCGCATGGATCTCTCCTGACCGGAGAGTAAAGTCCACATTCTCCAGTGCACGCACACCCGGGAAATACTTGCAGATTCCGCGCATTTCCAGTACTACGCTATTTTCCATAGTATTCGCCCCTTTCCAACCTTTTTTAAAAAAGAGATGTGCGGCGCGGTGGGTGGCCGCACCGCACATCTCTATCTTGGAGAACTGTAATTACTGTCTACTTGTTTTCTATACGATGTATGTCAGAACCAAAGCTGTCCGAAAGTGTTTTTTCATCAGTTACCGATACCGTACTTATCGACATCGTCCTGTGTGATGGTAGCGGCATCGAAGCCCTTTTCTTCCATGATGACGACTTTCTGCTTAGCGCCGTTCTTGATGATGTCATCGATGTAGGAAGCCTGGAACGGATTGCACTGGCCGTCATAGTTCCAGTTGCCCTTCAGGAGTTCTTCCAGAGCCCACTTATTGCAGTCAAAACCGATAACGATAACGTCTTTACCGACACCGTGGGAGATGTTTGCCTTATCCAGAGCCTGTACAGCACCCTTGGCCATATCGTCATTCTCTGCATAGATAACGTTGAACTTTTCACCGGAGTCGATGACAGCCTGTACGATCTGCTGGGCTGTTTCCGCGTTCCACTCGGCGGTCTGCTGGGAAACGATCGTCCAGTTAGCTTCTGCTGCCACCTTGCTGTCCAGTGCGCCGGAACGGCCGATCTGAGCAGAAGAACCCATCACACCCTGGATGTGGATGATCTTATATTCAGAAAGGTTCTGGGAAGAAAGCCAGTCAACAGCGGTCTCGCCTTCTTTAGCCATATCGGAAACGATGGAAGCTTCATAGAGGCTCTCATCCGCATCGATGGTTCTATCGAAGAGGATTACCTTAATGCCGGCATCCTGTGCATCCTGCAGAACCGTATCCCATCCGGCAGTACCGGCTGCGGAGATCAGGAGATAGTCCACACCATCCTGGATGAACTGCTGGGCAGCTGCGATCTGCTCATCGTTCTTCAGGCTGTATGCGAAGGAAGCATCGTACCCATTCTCTTTCGTAAATGTCTCACGCATATCCTTGTCGTTAGCAGTACGGTAACCGGACTCGTTCGGATCGTTGTTGATGATACCGACCTTGATCAGTTCACCATCATTGGTCTTGGCACCTTCTTCGGAAGATGCTTCTGTATCCCCTTCCGTTTTGTCAGCTTCTTCAGATTTAGAAGCTTCGGTCGTGGTGGTCTCTCCACCGGCTGCCTTGGTGGTCTCATCTTTCTTTTCGGAATTACATCCGGTCATACCCAGTGCCATGGAACTCATGACTGCGGCAGAAAGCAGAATCTTTGCAATTTTCTTCATACGTGTTCGCCTCTTTCTTCGTTTTTTGAATTTCTCTGAAGGACGGGGCTTTTCCCGCCCCCCTGCTTCTGCCTCCAGTAGACCACAGCGCATTTTCAGGGGTCAACGAATCCTCGTATGGCGTCTTTCGATTGGGAATTTCGCCCAAATACAACTTCCCGCAAGAAACGTTTCTTGCCATACAACTTCCTTTCTTCTTCACAATTTTTACGGATTTTATGGGTGGATTTGTTGAATATCTTACGATGGCCTCCCTCCGTTTTCTGAAAATATGAAGCACATTTTCAACAAGAGACCGCTCATCTAGAGGAAAACGTATTTTTTTAACTGAAAACACATGAATATATCCAACAAGTTTTATTTCACTTTTAACTTAAATAAAAAAGAGGAGAAATTTTCCTACAACGCAGTAATTGTAGGCATTTGCACGAAAAGTTATAATTTAGGCAAAGTGAAAGAAAGGAGGACCAATATGGCGCCAAAGTATCAGGAACTTCTCAACCAGCTGGAGCTGGAAATGCGGCAGATGCGGCTTTCCGGGGCGACTAAGCTTCCGACCGAATCGCAGCTTTCCGAGAAATTCTCCTGCAGCCGGCAAACGGTCCGTACTGCCCTCGGGATCTTAGAAAGCGAAGGCAAGATCGTCAAGCGCCATGGAAGCGGCTCCTATCTTTCCGATTCCGGATCACCGATGCATGATCTCATATTATTTATTACAGAGGATGAAGATGCCTATATCTATCCGGATCTTCTCAGCCAGATCCGTCCTTATCTTCAGAAGACCAGTTATACATTATGCCCGAAAAGCACCGGCGGACTTGTGGGAAAAGAAAGAGAGATCCTTCTTTCTGCCCTTTCCGATTCTCCGGCCGCAGTCATTATCGATCCGATCAACGATGTCATTCCGAACCCGAATATCAAACTGATCGAAGATCTGAAAAAGAAAGGCATTCCAGTCATATTTTTCCATGCGGCGTATCCGGCTGTCACGGACCCTGTCGTAATCGGTGAAGAGAATAAAGAAGGCGGCGCCATGCTGGTCCGCTATCTGAAAGACCGAGGTCATGATTCGATCTGCGGTTTATTCCGTTCTGATGATTCTTGTGGGCTTTCCCGCTACCAGGGCTGTATGAAAGCCCTTCTGGAAAACGGCCTGGCCTATGATGAAAAATCTTTTCTCCTGTTCTCCTCTTTAGAACAGAAAAAACTTATGCAGGGAGACCGGAGCGTACTCCTCAAATTCATCCGTCTTTATCTTCCAAGGCATACCGCGGTGATATGCCAGAATGACCAGATCGCCTACCAGCTGATCCGGCTTCTTTCGGAAGAAGGGAAAAATATTCCTTCGGATATTGCTGTTGTCAGTTTCGATAACAGTTACTACGCTACCTCCGGAAATATACGTATTACATCCTTAGGACATGAAGAAAAAGCCGTAAGCCATGCACTGTGTGAAGCCGTTACCGCTTCTCTTCTGCACCGGCCGGCCCGCTCCGTCTCCCTTCCCTGGAAACTTCACGTCCGTGCAAGCGGGTAAAAGGCCCAGGTGCATTTCCCGAAGGATCAGTATCCTCTGCTATCAATGAAATCCTGGGTCAGATCTTCTCTTGTATAGATCGACTCTTCCATATATACCGTCTTCGGGATCACTTCCCCTTTGCGATACTGATCGATCAGTTTTTCGATCGTGGGGCCGTGCATCGGATTACACTCGACACAGACATCGATCTTCCCGTCCAGGCAAAGCTGCAGGGCTTTCTTCGTAGCATCGAAGGTAATGATCTTGACCTTTCCATCCGGACCGTATGTCAATCCGGCCTCATCCAGGGCACGGATGGCGCCGAAGGTCATGTTATCGTTCTCACTGTAGATCACATCCACGTCTTTATTCTTATAAAGGAACTGCTGCATGACTTCGTATCCTCTGGCCTCGGTAAAGTCACCGCCCAGCTGGGATATGATCTCCCAGTTTTCGTGTTCATTTACGGCCGTCTCCAGAGCACGGGAACGGAGAAGCTGGGAAGTGGCGCCATAAGTTCCCTGAAGATGCACGATCTTTAAAGGCTCGTCACCGGTATCGATCTTCTGCTCTTCCAGCCACTGGATCGCCAGTTTTCCTTCATGAAGAAAGTTGGAACCCACATTTGTCAGATACAGATCCTTATTCCAGACACTTACGGAACGGTCCATGATGATGACCGGAATATCCGCCTCCTGGGCTTCCGTTAAGATCAGTTCCCATCCTTCCTCCGTAGTCGGCGCGATAATGATCATGTCCACTTCTTCCAGAATGAAACGGCGGATCGCCGCCAGCTGGTTATCCTGCTGCTGCAGTGCATTTTCCACGATCAGCTCATAGCCTTTTGCATTGGTGAAAGTATCGATCATGGACTGGGTATTGGCGATCCTCCAGTCCGATTCCGAACCCAGCTGGGAAAAGCCGATGACGAAAAGATTATTGTCTTCCTCTTTCGGGACCCGGCTCAGACGGCACCCGGCAAGACTTGTACAAAGCAGTATTAAGAGCAGTAACTTAAAGTATCGTCGCATTTTCCACCTCCACCTTTTTCGGAATATGGATCCGGATCGAAGTCCCCTCTCCCGGGGTGCTCTCGATATCCAGGGAAAAGCCTTCTCCGTAGAGAAGCTTCAGACGCTTATACACAGACGACAGACCGAAACTTCTCGTATCTTCATCCATCATGTGGGACCGCATTTTTTCCAGAACTTCATCAGTCATGCCGGCGCCCGTATCACGCACTTCCAGAAGGATATCTTTCTCATCTGAAGTACCGGTAACATAGATCATGCCTTTTCCCCGCTTCGGTTTCAGACCATGGTAAATGGCATTTTCCACCAGCGGCTGCATAGTAAGTTTCGGAAGCTTGGTACTTTCGATCTCCGGATCGATCTGGATATCGTAATCCAGAATATCTCTATAGCGTACCTGCTGGATCTCCAGGTAGCTTTCGATGTGCGTCTTTTCTTCGGCGATGGTAACGATCTCTTTACCGTCACTTAAGAAGGACCTGAAATACGAAGAAAGGCTGGTGACCATCTTCTCCGCCTGCTCGTTTTTTCCGATCTCGATCAGCCACACGATCGCATCCAGTGTGTTGTAAAGAAAATGGGGATTGATCTGCGCCTGAATCAGGGAAAGCTCGATATCACGAAGACGGATCTGCTCCTGACGGTTCAGCTCGATCTGCTTATTTAACCGCAAAGCCATGTCTTCGATACCGCTGCTTAAAAGCGCCATTCCTTTATCGTCCGTCTTAACCGGCGGCTGAGGCTGAAGATCTCCATGACCGATTCCTTCGACACGGTTCTTCATCTTTTCGATCGGTTTGGTAATACTTCTGCTGATAAGCATGGAACGGCCCAGTACGACCGGGAACACAATGACCATTACCACAATGACAAATCCGACTTCCATGCTCAGCCAGAAATCCAGCTCCTTCTGCAGCAATGCCATTTCACCGGCCTCGTGGTACAGGTACTTATAGATATAGTCCTCAATAAGCTGGGTCACGCCATAAATATTCGTATCCAGCTGATCCATTCTCTGTTCATACTGCTTGGTCTGCTGGATCCGTCGCATATTGTTACTGAGGTTATCGCAAAGCGTCAGAACGTTATTTAATGCCTTACGGCTTTCGGGATTGGTGGTGTTCTTAAGAAGCCGGCCAGCCAGCATACGGGCCGAGTACACGTCATCCCACGGGATCTTGTCACTGCTGCCGCTGACATAAAGATACATCTTCAGGTCAACATCATTTTTAAAATTCTGGTTAAATCCGGATGCCTTAACGATGTTTCCGGATACGGAAGCATACATCAGGTTACGGGTCAGGATAAATGCAAAGAGCGTTACCAGGATCGCCACGATCGGAAGCACCATCTGGAGAAGAAGACGGTTCATCTTCCCCTGAACGGTATGCTTATCGAAGCGCGCACGGATCCGTTTCATTCTTCTGCCACATCTCCGCTTCTGTACTGACTGGGCGTAAGACCGGTGTTTTTCTTAAATACGAAAGAAAAATATCTGGGGTCTTTATAGCCGATCTCACAGGCGATCTCGCCGGAGCGCTTGCTGGTATTTCTCAGAAGCTGCTTGGCCTTGGCCATTCTCTTTTTCGTGATATATTCCACGAAAGACAATCCCACCTTATGGCTGAAAAGCGCACTTAAGTAATTGGCGCTGATGTTGATGGCTTCCGCCACACTGTCCAGGGAAATATCCTCATCGGAAAAATGCTGGTTAATGTAGGCCACGGCATTATCGATAATGTCGTTTCCTTTTTTCTGTGCTTCCGTATCACGCATGCGGATGGCGACGGTCAGGATCTCATGGAGATAGCTTCTCACTTCTCCGGCCGTATCGTTCATATCAAAGATCGGAAGATTCTTCTCGATATCCTCCGGAGACACATCTGTTTCTTTCAGCGCCAGTTCCACATTCACGCGGATGCTGACCAGAAGATAATAGCGGAAAAGAAGGGACTGCTCGCTTCCCTCCAGCCGCATGATGTATTCATCCGTAAACGGATCCACTTCGTTGATCGTTCCGGTCTGCACAAAATAGCGGATGATCATGGGATCGAATTTTCCCGCATCGATCTTATGGGCTTCATTTTCTGTCTGCACATACTGCTCCGTCTGAAGCTGGGCAGAAGTAAAGATATGCCGTCTCGGGAAAAGATGACGGTAGGAAAAAGCACGGTTGGCATCCGCATAGCAGGAAGAAAGTCCGCTTAATCTATGTGTCGGTGCACCTACCGCCACATGCCAGTCAAGCTGGGTCGGAGAAGCTTCGCAGTGCTCGCGGATCAGCTGCACACATTTATCTTCCAGACGGGAAAGATCCTCATACTCACCTTTGATCAGTACCGCATAAGAAAGAAGATTACAGCGGAACAGAATATAATCCGGATACTGCAGGAAACGGTTCAGAAGACTTTCCGTGACATTGGCCGCGTCATCCGTATAGGTCGACTGGGTAAGATCCCGGATCGAGAAAATGACGATATTATAGCCATTGGCCAGAAGATTTAAGTGAAGCTTATTGGCCTGTTCATAGATCTCCGGAACCGAAAGGGATCCTTCCACCAGTTTTTCAAAGAAAGCCCTGTGGGAAAGACGCTCGAATTTTTTAAATTCCTGCTCATACTGCTGAAGATAGTTCTTCTGCTCGTTTTCTTCCTGGATCTTCTTTTTGATCCCTTCCAGAGCATTGATCATGTCCTGCTTGGTGACCGGCTTTAAAAGATACTGTTCCACACCAAGCTCGATCGCTTTTCTGGCGTATTCAAAATCACTGTAGCCGGAGATGACGATGATCTTCAGGTTCGGCAGTTCCTGGGTGATGGTCTTACTTAAAGAAAGGCCATCCATAAAGGGCATGGTGATATCGGTTATCAGGACATCCGGGCGGCTTTTACGGATCATGGGAAGCGCCATTTCACCGTCCGGGGCATCGCCCACGAACTCGAATCCATATTTTTCCCAGGGGATCATGTCGCGCAGTCCTTCGCGTACAATACTCTCGTCTTCGCAGATAAATACCTTGATCAGTTCCATATGCCCTCCACTTTCTGTAAGTATTGTATCACAGAAGGCGGGAATTACGGTATCCTCTCAAACAAATCAGATCAGATGGAGTAGAAAATATCCGCAACCTCGTAGATCAGTTTCTCGCTTTTTTCCCAGCCCAGGCAGGCATCTGTAATGGACTGGCCGTAGACAGATCCTCCGACTTCCTGCCGTCCGTCTTCGATATAACTTTCGATCATGAAGCCTTTTACCAGTTTATAGACGTCTTCATTAAGGCGCATGGAGTTCAAAACTTCCTTAATGATACGCGGCTGGGCAAACGGGTTCTTATTGGAGTTGGCATGGTTGGTGTCGATGATCGCCGCCGGTACAGGTGTATTTCGGGAAGCATACATATCACTCAAACGCAGAAGATCCTCAAAGTGGTAGTTCGGCTGGGATTCACCATGTTTATTGGTATATCCGCGAAGCACCGCATGGGCGTACGGGTTTCCGTTTGACTGTACCTCCCAGCCACGGTAAATAAATGTGTGGGGATGGGATGCCGCCACAATGGCATTCAGCATAACCGCATAGTCGCCGCTGGTGGGATTTTTCATGCCCACAGGGGAATCGATAAGGCTTGCCGTCAGGCGGTGCTGCTGGTCTTCCACGCTTCGGGCGCCCACGGCAACATAGGCCAGTACATCATCCAGGTACTGGTAGTTTTCCGGATAGAGCATCTCGTCGGCGCAGGCAAATCCGGTCTCGGCGATGGCCCGCATGTGAAGATGACGGGTGGCCAGGATCCCCTTGAAGAGGTCCGACTTTTCATTCGGGTTCGGCTGATGGAGCATTCCCTTATATCCTTCGCCTGTGGTCCTGGGCTTGTTGGTATAGATCCGGGGTACGATCAGAATGTCGTCTTTGACCTTCTCCTGCACTTCCCGGAGCCGGGAAATATAGTCGATGACACTGTCTTCGTGATCTGCCGAGCAAGGTCCGATAATGAGGATCAGCTTCTTACTTTCTCCCTTTAGCACCTTTTCGATCTCACGCTTTTTCTTTTCCACGATCCGGCGCATATCTTCCGTCAACGGGTAAAGTTCCTTTACCTCCTCCGGATTGGCCAGTTTTCGAATGATCTTTCCGTTCATATATCTTTTCCTCTCTTTCCCTACTTCAGCGGACGGTAGATTCCGACAACCTTGATCAGTTCACAGGCAGTGCGCAGAAGTTTCAGCATATTTTTCCCGTCTTCTGTATCCACCCGTCCTTCGAGTTCTGTATAAAAGTAGTACTGCCAGTTCTTTTCCTTTACCGGCCGGCTTCGTATGACACGCATATTAAAGTCATACATGCCGATGATCGTCACCGCTTTGGCAAGAGATCCGGCCACGTGTTTAATGGTAAAGATCAAGATGGTATTTTCCGAAGATGCATTATCTTTGGGCTCTTCGATAGCTGTTTCTTTCTCCGGCAAAGTCACTGTCGCCCCATCTTTTCTACCTTCTTTTTCCCCGGGGCGGACAAAGACCGCAAAGCGGGTCGTGTTCTGAGAGCTTTCGTTAATATCCCTGGCAAGGATCGTAAGGTCATAAAGCTTTGCCGTTTCCGCAGAACCTACGGCAGCAAATTGGGGATCTCCTCTTCTTGCCACTTCTCTTGCTGCCCGGGCCGTATTCTCATAAGGCTGCGTCTCCCAGTTATGGGCGGAAATAAACTCCGCGCTCTGTTCCAGCGCCTGGGGATGGGAAATAACGGTTCGGATCTCCTCGATGGAACCTCCGGGAACACCAAGCAGACACTGGGAGATATTCAGTTCATATATGAAACGCACCTGAAGATCTCCGCCGAACATCAGGTCTGATACCTGTCCGACTTCTCCGGCATAGCTGTTTTCGATGGGAAGGACCGCTGCATCGCAGGTGCCATCCGAAACTTTTTCGTAGGCTTCCTTAAAAGAATGCGCGTGGGAAAACTCTCCTTCCGGAAAGAGACGGTGGGCAGCAATGGCCGCGAAAGATCCTTCGATGCCGCTGAAGATCACGCTTTTTACATCCGGAAACGCCGCCTTCAGAATTTCGGCGGCATTGTCCGAAGAGGTGGAAGTTTCAGGTTTTGTAACATTGTTAAATGCTTTGTTCTCCATATCGTTCCTTTCTTTTCACCCTTTTGCTTCTAAAAGAAAAAGCACCATCCAGAGTCAAGGATAGTGCTTCTTCCGTACGCAATATCAACAACGACTACTTCACGAGGCTCACTTTTTTCGCTGGGGGATCAGCATGCAGAAAGAAGTCCAAAATCGGAAGTACTGGTTGTTGTCAAATAGAAGAGATGTAGTCATAGTTTCTACTTTCTTTTAATCTGTCAATTTCTTTGCTATACTTTAACATGTCCATACATGGACGAGTCAACGAAAGGACGGGAAGAAAACAGAATGGAATCCGACATTTCGAAAGAAAAAACACTTTTCCCTATGAAATATATCGTAGATACCTGCGGCATCTCCCGGGCCACCCTCCTTCGTATGGAAGAAGACGGTCTTCTGGTTCCGGCAAGGAAATCGGAAGATTCCGGATACCGCTATTACGACAGTGAAAACTTCGTAAACATCATTACGATCTTACAGTACCAGCATCTGGGTTTTACTAAGAAGGAGATCCATGGCTTCATCCATGATCCTTCTCTTCTCCATTCCGCCACCGACGCGCTCCGGCATAAGTATCTTTTTCTTCTTCGGGAACTGGAAAACATGACCTCCAACCTCGGCCAGCCGGCAGATCCGAACCATCCGGAGCAATTAAACATCCGTATCCTTCCCACACTGGGCGGTACGTTTTTTTCCCGGACCACGGAAATGTGCTTTACTGCGGAGAATATGTTTTCTTTTGCCAGAAAAACGATGACAGAGTTCATTTCGCGCCGGATCACCGCCAATATCCAGCAGACCATGAAGATCTATGTGGAAGACGCGGACTACAGTAAGTCCATCGGCCAGTTCGACGGGAAAACGCACCAGGTCCGGGCCGTGATCCCGACTCTTCATCACGAAAGCGGGCCGGACATAATCGAGATCCCCACCTGCACCATGCTGTCCCTGGCCATCAAATGCAACTATGACAGCTCCGAAGTGTATTTCCGGCATATATGGAACAAAGCCCGGGAAATGGGATTTCAGCACGACGGGCCGGTCTGCATCGCAGGTCTTCATGACCTTTTCTTTCAGAACCATTTCCCGTTTCAGAATTCTACGCTCCGTCTTTTACTTCGCACCACAGAAAAACCTGATCCCACCGTTTTCTAAAACAGCGGGATCAGGTCAGGTACTTTTATAGGAGTGATTCTATGTCTTATTCTTCGTACAGTGCGGTAGACAGATAGCGGTCACCGGAATCCGGCAGAAGCACCACTACATTCTTTCCGGCAAATTCCGGACGGGAAGCGACTTTCAGTGCGGCAAAGGCAGCCGCTCCGGAAGAAATTCCGACCAGTACGCCCTCTTCTTTTCCGATCCGTCTTCCTGTGGCAAAGGCATCATCGTTACTTACCGGAATGACTTCGTCATATACTTTGGTATCTAAAACCTCCGGCACGAAACCGGCGCCGATCCCCTGGATCTTATGAGCACCGGAACGGCCCTCGGAAAGGACCGGAGAATCCTGGGGCTCTACCGCAAACACTTTAATATCCGGATTCTTCTCTTTTAGGAATGCACCTACGCCGGTGATCGTTCCGCCGGTACCGACACCGGCTACGAACGCATCTACTTTTCCATCCAGCTGCTCCCAGATCTCCGGGCCTGTGGTCACCTTATGGATCGCCGGGTTGGCAGGATTGGTAAACTGGGACGGAATAAAGCTGTCTTCGATCTCCGCATGGAGTTCTTCCGCTTTGGCGATGGCGCCCTTCATGCCCTTGCTGCCTTCTGTCAGTACCAGTTCGGCACCATAGGCCTTCATGAGTTTTCTTCTTTCCACGGACATGGTCTCCGGCATCACGATGATAATGCGGTATCCGCGGGCAGCAGCGACAGACGCAAGACCGATACCGGTATTTCCGGATGTAGGCTCAATGATGGTCGTTGTCGGCTTCAAAAGGCCCTTTTCTTCTGCATCGTCCAGCATGGCCTTACCGATACGGTCCTTTACGGAACCGGCCGGGTTAAAGTATTCCAGCTTGGCGAAAACACGGGCACCGACACCTTCGGACTTTTCAATGTGGGAAAGCTCCAGAAGAGGAGTATTGCCGATGATCTGATCAGCAGAAGTAACAAAATTAGACATGATAGATTCCCTTCTTTCTTTTCTTACAGAGCGGCCACCTTGGCAAAACCCTGCTCCAGATCCGCCAGGAGGTCATCGATATGCTCGGTACCGATGGAAAGACGGATCGTAGTCGGAGTGATGCCGGCTGCTAAGAGTTCTTCTTCCGTAAGCTGGGAATGGGTCGTAGAAGCCGGATGGATGACCAGTGACTTTACATCGGCCACATTCGCCAGAAGGGAGAACAGATCCAGATTCTCAGTGAACTTCTTGGCCTGCTCAGAGGTTCCCTTCAGTTCAAAGGTAAAGATCGAACCCGCGCCGTTCGGGAAGTACTTATCATACAGTGCTTTCTGGGACGGATCGATAGACGGATGGTTCACCTTCTGCACCTGCGGATGGTTCTTCAGATATTCTACCACTTTCAGTGCATTTGAAACATGACGTTCAACACGGAGAGACAATGTCTCCAGTCCCTGAAGCAGCAGGAAAGAGTTGAACGGAGAAATCGCCGCGCCCTGGTCACGAAGAAGTGTGGTTCTGGCCTTAATGATATAAGCCAGGTTACCGACAGCTTCAGTAAATACCACACCGTGGTAAGACGGATTCGGCTTGGAAAGTCCCGGGAACTTATCGTTCTGAGCCCAGTCGAATTTACCGCCATCGATGATCAGACCACCCATTGCGGTACCATGACCACCGATAAACTTCGTTGCGGAATGCACTACGATATCCGCGCCGTGCTCGATCGGACGGAGATTGTAAGGTGTGGCGAAAGTATTATCCACAATAAGCGGTACACCGTTCTTATGTGCAATAGCAGAAACAGCTTCGATATCGAGGATATCCGAGTTCGGGTTTCCGAGAGTCTCGGCAAAGAACAGCTTCGTGTTCGGCTTTACAGCCTTGGCAAAGTTTTCCGGATCGGAAGGATCTACGAAAGTGGTCTCTACACCCTGGTCAACGAGGGTATGCTCCAGAAGGTTGAAAGAACCGCCGTAGATATTCTTGGAAGCAACCACATGGTCACCTGCTGTAGCGATATTCTGAATCGCATAAGTGATGGCAGCAGCACCGGATGCTACAGCCAGAGCGGCAGCGCCGCCCTCCAGAGCAGCAATACGCTGTTCCAGAACATCCGATGTCGGGTTCATGATACGTGTGTAGATATTTCCGCTTTCCGAAAGACCGAAACGGGCAGCTGCCTGAGCCGCATCTTTAAATACATAAGAAGTAGTGGCATAGATCGGTACTGCACGTGCATCAGTTGTCGGATCTGCATGCTCCTGGCCTACATGAAGTTGTAAAGTTTCAAATTTATAGTTAGACATAGTAATACTCCCTTTCGAATCAAATGTGTTCGGTTTATTTATTTGTAAAAAGATGAATAAATAGGATAAACGCGATCCGGTATAATCGGATCCGCGGCCCCTCGGGGCAAGACAAACCAAGGCGTCACATTCGTCCGAAACGGTAATTCTGGCGGTTAAGCTGGATCATTAACTTCGTCATACTGTCCTCCTAAGAATCAACCTACTGTGTCAGTAGGTTATCGCAATAGTAAATGAAATTACCTACTTTGTCAATAGGTTTTTCAAAAATGATTTTTCTCCTCCCTATTTGTACTCTTCCACCTACAGGTTTTCATCACGGGTATCAAGAGGTTTCTTTGAAAAACACGAAACCTCTTGCCCACTTTCATCGCGGGGTGCAAGAGGTTTCTGCCTCTAAGAGGCTGTATTCAATATGTTACGGATTTAAGCGATCTCGTCCAGAAGTCCGAACCTGTACCCTTCTCCTTCCAGATAGGTCAGCACTTCATCCAGATCCCGCTCATTGGATGATGAGTCATTATGCATCAGGATCACCGCACCGTTATGGTGGAACTTCTGGAAGTGATCAATGATAAAGCCCGGCGCCGGCTGGTTATTCTGATCGTAATCATCATAGGCAAGACTCCAGAACAGCGTCGTATAGCCCGCATCTTTGATCATCTGCATGACCCGCTTCGTATAAGAACCGGTAGGAGTACGGAAATACGGATCAATCTCATAGCCGGTCTTTTCGTAGAAATACTGGGCCACATCGAAGATCTCCGAAATAATATCTTCCACCTCCATCACCGTCAGGTCCTTGTGATTCACGGTGTGGTTACAGACCATGTGTCCTTCTTCTTTCATGCGGATGGCATAATCCGAGCACTCTTCCAGATACATCTTCGTGACAAAGAAGCTGGCCTTTACATTATGTTTTTTCAGCGTATCCAGAAAACCGCAGTCGAAAGTCAGATAGACGACCTTATCTCCTTCCGAAACGTGATCATTAATATAGTATCCGCCATATTCTTTTAAATTGAAATATTCATAGGAACCGGACGGTTCATGGTCTTTTTTTCTCTGAAAACACCAGGTATCTTCCGCCACGTTATCCAGTCCGTTATAGTAATCTTTCTTATCCAGCATCTGCTGCTTTAAAGAAAGAAGGTTGGTCAGATAGTCGCCGGAAGGAGCCGAAGTTTCAGAAGCTTCCCCGCTTGTTCCGTCCCCTTTCGTACTTTCTCCCAGTACTCCGTTATCGGAAGATCCGGTACCATCTGAAGCTGAGGAAGGATCCGCTCCTGCACCGTCCGACGGTGCATTTCCCTTAGATGAGATCGTCTCTGTTTCCGCCATGGAAACATAGACGGACGGACGTGTCGATTCAGTTGGTTTTGCCTTTTTTGTCGTGGATCCTTCCTGCTTGGCGCAGCCCGCGAAAAGGCAGGTCACGACCATCAGCAGGCTTCCCCATTTTGCCATGATCCTTCTGTTCATTTTCTTATATACCCTCTATTTCGTCGCGTTTACGCACCGGGGAGAAATGACTTTCACATCAAGTTTCTTTCCTCATTGTGCGATTTTAATTATATATACCGATTCCGTAAGAAAATGACAGATTAGACAGATTAGGCAATTTCCCACTTCCAATTAAAATCATCCGGGGTCAGCGCACCTTTTTCTTCGGTTTTCCTTGTGATGTACTCAGCGATCAGGTCCTGCACGGATTCATCCGGAACCTCTTCATTTTCCGACCAGCATTTTCCATGCATATCCGTAGTTGACATGATTGTCACATCCGTATATGTATCAAAAGCCGATTCCGATGGCGTAAATGGATCGCATCCATTTTTCTTCTCCGTCATTTGCGAAGAAGATCCACCGGGACCGGCTTTTTGCTCTTTGGTTTTTTCCGTGCATGCCGTCAGTAAACATTCTACGGCAAAAGCACTTTACAGAATGTCGATATATTCTCCGGCCAGCGCCTTATTCATGGAACGGACCGCACAGAATTTTCCACACATGGAGCAGCTCTCCTCGATCTCCGGAGATCTGTCATCACGGATCGCCTTGGCGGTTTCCGGATCGATGGCGCAGTTCCACTGCTCTTCCCAGTCAAACTTTCTTCTGGCATCTGCCATCTTGTCATCGATATCTCTGGCATGGGGGATCTTCTTGGCAATATCCGCCGCATGGGCCGCGATCTTGGAAGCGATGATACCCTGCTTAACGTCATCCACATTCGGAAGAGCCAGATGCTCGGCAGGCGTTACATAGCAAAGGAATGCCGCGCCGGCCTTCGCCGCGATGGCGCCGCCGATGGCAGAAGTAATGTGGTCATAGCCCGGAGCGATATCGGTAACCAGCGGCCCCAGAACATAGAAAGGCGCGCCCTGGCAGATCCGCTGCTGGATCTTCATGTTGGCTTCGATCTCATCCATGGCCATATGACCCGGGCCTTCTACCATGACCTGCACATCCTTTTCCCAGGCACGCTTGGTAAGTTCACCGAGACGGACAAGTTCTTCGATCTGGCACACATCCGAAGAATCCGCCAGACACCCCGGACGGCAGGCATCGCCGAGGGAAATGGTCACGTCATATTCCCGGCAGATATCCAGGATCTCATCGTAGTATTCATAGAACGGGTTTTCTTCGCCGGTCATGCACATCCAGGCAAAGACCAGAGAACCGCCACGGGAAACGATATTCATCTTTCTGCCGTGCTTTTTGATCTGATCGATGGTCTTTCTGGTAATGCCGCAGTGAAGAGTTACAAAGTCCACACCGTCTTCCGCATGAAGGCGGACCACATCAATAAAATCCTTGGCAGTCAGTGTGGCCAGATCTCTCTGGTAGTGAATAACCGAGTCATAAACCGGCACTGTGCCGATCATGGCCGGGCACTCCGAGGTCAGCTTTCTTCTGAAAGGCTGTGTATTTCCGTGGGAAGAAAGATCCATAATGGCTTCGGCGCCCATATCCACCGCCGCCATTACCTTCTGCATCTCGATATCGTAATCCTTGCAGTCCTTCGACACACCCAGGTTGACGTTGATCTTCGTTCTCAGCATGGATCCCACGCCATTGGGGTCAATGCACTTGTGATTCTTATTGCAGCAGATCGCCACTTTACCTTCGGCGACCCACCTCCGGATCTCTTCCTCGGTGCGGTATTCCTTCTCGGCCACCTTCTTCATCTCCGGGGTAATGATCCCTTTTCTTGCCGCATCCATCTGTGTCGTGTACTCACTCATCTTTTCTTCCTCACTTTTCTGTTTTTATTCGTTTCGCTTATTTTTCTCTTGTTGGATGTATCTTCGGTAAATGCACTTAGGCTTTTTCATATAGTGCAAAGTTATGCATAAGAGGTCCGCTCCCCTTTCCCAGGTCAAGCCCCGCAGAAAGAGCTTCGGAAATATAGGTCTTTGCATTTTGAACACTTTCGGAAAGTTCTTTTCCTAAAGCCAGATTCGCCGCGATCGCCGAGGATAAGGTGCATCCGGTTCCGTGGGTATTGGGGTTATCGATCCGCTTTCCCGAGAACCACCTTGCCTTTCCCTCCGAATACAGAAGATCGTCTGCATCGCAGATACTGTGTCCGCCTTTCAGAAGCACGGATACTTTGCCGCCAAGTTTTTCGGAGATCCTCGATGCGGCTTCCTCCATTTCCTCTTTCGAAGTGATCTTCATTCCGGAAAGGATCTCGCCTTCCGGAATATTCGGCGTGACCACTGTCGCAAGGGGCATCAGTCTGTCGATCAGCACTTCAACAGCATCATCCGAGATCAGTTTCGATCCGGATGTAGCCACCATGACCGGATCCACCACAATGTTTCCTGCTTTATAGAATTGAAGCCGCTCCGCGATCACCTCGATCAGTTCCGGAGAAGAAACCATTCCGATCTTTACCGCATCCGGAAAAATATCCGTAAACACGGCATCGATCTGCTTTTCGAGAAAAACCGGACTCACTTCCATGATCCCTGTAACTCCCGTTGTATTCTGCGCCGTCAGCGCAGTGATACAGCTCATGGCATACACACCGTTCATGGTCATGGTCTTAATATCCGCCTGGATACCGGCGCCGCCGGAACAGTCACTACCGGCGATCGTTAATGCAGTTTTCATTTCTATCCCTCTCATTCCTTCTCGATCACGGACGATTTCTTTCGATCACTTTCCGACCATTTCTTCTGTCTTCTTTCGAAGATCTTCTGTGGCCTTTTGGATATCCTTCTGACCGAAGATCGCCGAGATCACGGCAATTCCGCAGATCCCCGTTCCGGAGAGCTCGTGGACATTGTCCGCGCTGATCCCGCCGATGGCAATAACCGGAATGGATACCGCCTCGCAGATGGCTTTCAATGTCTCATGAGGAACTTCCACTGCATCGTCTTTGGAGCCTGTCGGGAATACCGCTCCCACACCCAGATAATCGGCACCTCTTTTTTCAGCCAGCACCGCCTGTTCCACCGTAGAGGCAGATACACCTAAGATGGCATTCGGCCCCAGAAGCGCCCGTACATCCCCGGCCTCCATATCACTTTGGCCCACATGTACACCATCTGCGCCCATATTCTTTGCCACTTCCACATTATCGTTCACAACGAAAGGCACGTGATACCTATGGCACAGCGCCGCGATCTCCCGGGCCTCCTGTTCCATTTCCGCATCTCCCAGGTTCTTTTCCCGAAGCTGGACGAAGGTGGCGCCGCCTTTCAAGGCATCTTCCACCTGCTGATACAAAGTTTCCTCCCCGGTCCATCTTCTGTCTGTAACCGCATATAAAAGAAGACTATCTTTCAGTTCTTTCTTCTCCTGAATATTACGGATCCCGGCCGCACAGGCATCCGCCAGAGTCATACCGGCCGAAATGGCATTATCGGATCTCATATTTTGCCCCCTCCTGAAGTGTCCTGGCATCCACGTTATAGATGGCATCGATGATGCGGTTTCTATAGGTCGAATTTCCGTCTCCCTCCTGCATCCGGCTCCATCCGATCTCACCGGAAAGGCCCATCAGGCAGACAGCTGCTGCCACGGCTTCCGTCTTATGCTCCGGATTGGCTACCGCATAGGCTGTCGCCATACCGGAAAGCTGACATCCGGTACCGGTGATTTTACTCATCTCCGGGCGGCCGTTACGGATCACGTAGCACTCATTTGCATCAGCTACCAGGTCGATCGCGCCAGTGATCGCGATCACCGCATTCGTTTTCGAAGAAAAATCTTTTACGAACTGAACCATAGTATCCAGGTTCTCTTCCGTTACTGTATCTGCCGCATCAGCATCCACACCTTTAGTCGTACCGGAACCGGAAACCAGACTCTTGATCTCCGAAATATTTCCGCGGATAACATCCGGATGGATCTCATCTACGATCATCCGGGCAGTCTTGGTACGAAGGGCACTGGCACCGGCGCCCACCGGATCCAGAAGCACCACATGACCCAGTTCCTTTGCCCGCTTTCCCGCCACCTTCATGGCCTCGATGGATCGCGTATTTAATGTACCGATATTGATGTTCAGTCCGCCGCAGATCGAAGTGATGTCGAAGACATCCTCCGGCTCATCCGACATGATCGGACTTCCGCCACAGGCCAGAAGCACATTGGCCACGTCATTTACCGTCACATAATTCGTAATATTATGAACCAGCGGACAAGTCTTTCTGACCTTCTCCAGACACTCGCCCATCGAAATACGAGCTACTTCACCACTCATAGAAACCTCTTTCCCGCCGGGGAAAACCGGCGACTCCGATTTGAAACAAGAGGCGGCAGTGCTTTTTCGGACAAGAAAAAACCACATTCCGATTCGGACTGCGGCTCACGTTCTACCGATGTACTTCAGGCATCCCTACGTTGGCATTATCCAAATCAGGTTATGGGTCGAAGGTATAGATCCTTCCTCTCAGCCTGTCACACAAGCTCCCCTCTGTTTTCTTTTCGACCGCCATTGTAGCACTTCAAAATGGATTGCACAATACATTTTCATTCAATTTCAGAACGCTTTTCATTCCTACGTCGGATATAGTAAAATGAGTTCTGTTTGGTGGCGGGAAGAAAGAGGGAGAACTATGGCAAATTCTAAGTCAGCTTTGATTATGGAGGGCGGCGCAATGCGCGGGATGTTCACCTGCGGCGTCATGGATGTCCTCATGGAGAATCATATCGACTTTCCTGCCTCCGCCGGCATCTCTGCCGGTGCCGTCTTCGGCTGCAATTTCAAATCCCGCCAGATCGGTCGTCCTATCCGCTACAACATGACGTATAGCCGGGATCCCCGCTATGGGAGCTTCCGTTCCCTTCTTCGGACCGGAGATTATTTCGGTGCCAAGTTCTGCTACGAGACCCTTCCCGATGAACTGGACCTGTTCGACCGGGAAACATTCCGGAAGAATCCCCATAAGTTCTATGTCGGCGCCACGAATGTGGATACCGGAAAGATCGAATATCACCTTTGTACAGATGGAAAAGAAACTGACCTTTTATGGATGCGGGCTTCTGCCTCCATGCCGATCCTTTCCCATGTAGTAGAGGTAGACGGTCTTCGGCTTTTAGATGGAGGCATCGTTGACTCCGTTCCCTATGCCTACATGGAACAGCTCGGCTACGAAAGAAACCTTCTGGTCCTGACCCAGCCCCGTGGCTACCGAAAAAAGAAAAGCAGCTCTACGCTGTTCAAGCTTTTTCTTCGAAAATATCCTCTGGTCGCCGAAGCCATGGCTCACCGTCATGAAATGTATAACCGCCAGATGGAAGAGATCGAAAAACGGGAAAAAGAAGGCAAAGTCTTCGTGATCCGTCCTCCCGAGGATCTCGGTATCGGCCGTACGGAAAAAGACCCGAAAGAATTGGAAAGGGTTTATAAGATCGGACGAAAAGAAACCGAAGCACATCTTTCTGAGATCCGCGATTTTCTTTCTGTTTAAAAAGCGCTTTCCCGGAAGTCTTGGTTTTCTCTTTTCATATCCTTACCACCAGTATGTGGTCTCCCCTATCTACCAGTGCTATTCTGGAGCCGGTTTATAGAAAGGAGTTCCACATGAAGTATTTTCGGACACAATCATTTCTCGCACGAACTCTGGCATTGTCCATGGTGTTCACTCTTTTTCTCACGACCGCCTGCAAGAAAGCGGACAAAAGCTCTCAGGGCACACCGGAATCCACGATCGCCCCGATCCAGAATGTAGAAGACCTTTTCGTCAAGGGAGATAAAGAATACTATGTCCCTTTCCAGGATCCGGATCACAGTTACTGTACCGTAGCGGAAGGACTTGCCACCCCGGTCCGTTCCCAGGGATGGGGCGGATGCTATGCCTATTCTGCCGTCTCCACGATGCAGTGCGCTTTTTTGAAAGCAGACGGCACGCTCATCGATCTGAATCCTTTGGATGTCATTCACCGTATCTACTCCGACGAGAAAACCGAGGAGTATAAAGAAGAAAAGTACTATCTTTCTTCGGACCCGGCAGAGGATCTGGGCGGCAGTATCGTCCAGGTAACAGGAGCTATGTGTGCCGATCCTTTAAACGGATACCTGATCACCGAGACGAACCAGTTCAGTTCTTTTCACGATCTATCCGAAGAAGAGATCAAGGACCTGATCCGGACCTACGGCTCGATTTCCATTGGAGTCAATTATCAGAAGAACTGCAAAGACATGCACGGGTACCGCGCCCAGTACTATCCGCAAGACGACATTGATCATGTCGCCACTTTGGTTGGATGGGATGATGATTTCCCGGCTGATGGCTTTCCCACCAAACCGTCCCGCAACGGCGCCTGGCTTGTGCAGAACACCTTCGGTCAAAACTGGGGAAACATGGGATACTATTGGATCTCCTATGACCAGTATCTGCAGGATTTCGGCTGCTGCCAGGTCAGCACGGAATATACCTCGGCTCTTTCCTATGGCAGATTTCCGGATGCAGTGATTTATTCTTCCGACGCCGCAGAAGAACTGAGCGCTGACCAGACAATTTTTGACATGGATGCCGATACCATCAACAGCTGGAACAATATCACCTGTGCCACGGTCTTCGAGAAAAAAGGAGATCTGGCGGCAGTCGGTTTCTGGAGTCTGACTCCGAACCAGCCATATACCCTGGAGATCCGAGAGGGTGAATTCGGTGAAGTCCTGGCTTCCTTCAGCGGAACATTTGACTATGCCGGATATCACACCATCAAGTTAGATACACCGCTTTCCATCAAGAAATGCACCGTTGTCTTATCTACTGCCGGCGGCGCCCGCTTTGAAGGATTCCCCCGGGAAATGAAAAAATATACGGCAACACATAAGACACCTGTACACTATGAAACCAAGGTGGAGGAAGGGCGATCCTTTATCGAAATCGATGGCGCCTGGGTCGATGTGACCGATCCCCAGATCATCAGTAAACTGGGGTTATCGAAATTTCCCTCCTTCGAAGGTGCCACCACGATCGGTGATCCATGCATCACCTTACTCTTCAAATAGAATCGGAGGGGATGTCGAACCGGCATCCCCTTTTCTCTTATCTTCTATGATCTCCGTAACGGCATCCGTTTCAGAATCCGACCGTTTCCAGAAGTGCATCGAGAAGTTCTGCATTCTTGATAGAGAATTCCGGAGAAACATGAGGCTTCTCTCCCTCCCGGATGCAGCGCCCCAGCTGTTCCACTTCCAGCTGGTAGTTTTGCTCGACATGGACCTTTCTTTCGATGGTCTCCTCTCCTAGGAAGATCCTATACGAGAGATCTCCTTCCTGGTTATACTCGACTTCTGATCGGATGGCGCCTTTGGTACCATGGATATAAAGACGGTCATATCTTCCGAATCCGTTCACCCCAAGGATCATGCCCACATTAAAGGAGGCACGTACATTTCCTGGGAATTTTAAGATGGCACCGGAAAATGCATCGACGCGGTCATCGGAAGATGGCACTTGCCCGTTTCCGATATCCTCAGCTTCATCAGACATCTCGGCAACGGCCCGTACATAAGTCGGATCCATATCCTTCCCCGCTGCCTTAAGTAGCGAAAGGATCATAGTCGTGCAGTAGCATCCGAGATCGTAGATCATGCCGCCGCCCAAAGGCTTATGAAGGCGGAAATCTTCTTTATATCCCTGGGTGACGAATGCGGTATCGATATAAGCCAGATCACCGATGATGCCCGATGCAATATCTTTGCAAAGCGCCTCCACATATGCGCCATGCAAATAAG
Organism: Oscillospiraceae bacterium; assembly: GCA_902802325.1. GTDB lineage: Bacteria > Bacillota > Clostridia > Saccharofermentanales > Saccharofermentanaceae > Scatonaster. Next base: position 26,990 of record CADCLV010000035.1, read on the forward strand.
CATAGGCTTCCATGAGGACCACGTTATTTTTCTTCGCTTCTTCGAACATCTCTCTGGCTTCCTGCGCATTCATCGCCATCGGCTTTTCGCAAAGCACGTGTTTTCCTGCCTGAAGCGCTTTGAACACCCACTCTTTATGAATATTGTTGGGAAGCGGAATGTAGACGGCTTCCACCTCCGGATCGGCCAGAAGCTTTTCGTAGCCCACATATCCGATTTCAAAACCAAATTTCTCCTTATAAAGATCCACCTTCTCCTGTGACCTTCCTGCAATCGCATAAAGTTCACAGTTACTTGCTTTCTGCATACCCGGAATCGTTCCATAAGATGCAATCGATGCTGTACCCAGCACACCCCATTTCACTTTCATAAGACTAACCCGCCTTTCTCATTTCTGACTTAACTCCATTGTACAGAAAAACGCTCTTGCGAAGTATGCAGATTCTTCTGAAATGTTTCACTATTCTGCCGACTTAAAAAGAGGGACGGAAGATCCGCCCCTCAATACGTTGAATAATATGATACATTTCAGAACTGAATATAATCGCTTTTCGCGATGATCTTGTAATCTTTAATCAAGTCCTTGATCTCGTCATTCATAAACATGCACTCACAATCAAAACTCTTGGTCATACCCGCATCTAATCCCGTTACGGAAGACGAAGTAACAGCAAGCACATTTCCGTTTTCATCCAGGAAAAGAATACAGATGGATACAATTCCCTCATCTTCAGTTGTTGAGTTCGTAATTCTTCCGGTAATCTTCGGGCCATATGTGCCATCTTTCATGTCAGTATCGGAGACTTCATACTCTTTTACTGCATCTGCTCCCTTTTTACAAACTTCCAATTTGAACTGCGGAACCAATTTCACACCATTATCAAGAGAAACACTCTCATCAATCAGATTGCTTCCCAATCCATTGAAGTAATATCCTTTCTCTCCAGGTGCAATAACATCCGGGCTTGTATAAATCAGATCATCACTTTGCAGCAAATGTCCATTGTCATCTTCAAGATCGAAAGTACAATCACCCAGATATAAATATGTTGAACCCGTGTTTTCGACTTCCACAAATCCATAGTATTCCGTGCTGCCAATACTGTTTTTGTAATAGTGGAACTGCGTATTCGTGACTTCGTACTTAATCTCTTCCTCAGTTGAGGTTGGTGCTTCGGTAGTTTCAACACTTTCAGTTTCCTTAGAATCCTTCGCTGCCGTTGCACTTGCTTTAGCTACCGTGCTGTTCGACTTACTCGATCCGCTGCCCAGAGCCATCGCGCCAAATACACTCAGAACTAATAAAACTCCGATTACTTTTTTCATACTCTTTTCTCCTCTTTCTTAAAACTTCAGCAATCACGGTCAGTCCCGCAATGCTCTCCACCACTAGATCCCATGGATCAAATACTCCCGGCACGAAAGAAGTCAGTTGTAAAACTTCATATGCCATACAAAATGCCATGGATATGATGATGGACATCCCCGGTTTTTCCCCTCCCAGAATCAGAAAGATCATATGAGTCAGCGCCAGTGCCCAAAGGTAATCGCAGAGATAATACCGGATGACCCGGACTAAAAGCGGCATCTCATTGATGTTGATATTCCGGAAAGGATTGGCCATTCCACTTATCTGCCAGAAAAACTTCGTCACATATGCTTGTGGGCTAATTATCAGGTAAATAACCGTTCCGGCCAGAATCGGCAGAATCACACCTGCCACTACATTTCTAAACCCATTCTTGATCATGCACCTCCTGTTCTTGCTGTCTTCATCATGCTGTCGCAGATCCTGAAATATCGGTTTGTTTTTGTTGTTGAACTAATTCTACGAAAAAGAAAGTACGATTATTGGGACTTTTTCCTGAAGGGGCAAAAAAGTTGGCACAATCTTCGAATGTGTGTTATTATATTTCGCGGAAGCTTAGCTCAGCGGGAGAGCATTCCCTTCACAGGGGAGGGGTCATGGGTTCAAACCCCATAGTTTCCACCA
>CADCLV010000036.1 GCA_902802325.1 Oscillospiraceae bacterium
ACAATGAGCGCCACGCTTTGAAGTTAAGTTGAACCGCCGTATGCCGAACGGCACGTACGGTGGTGTGAGAGGGGGATTAAATTCCCCCTACTCGATTGCCGCCGTTTCTGTGATACAATGAAACCAGCTTAAAAAACTGTATAAAGGCAGGTGTGAACTATGGATATTGTAAATATGCTTATGAAGAATATGACTTCGAAGTCTTCCATCGGCGCGCTGGTCGGAAAATCCGGCGCTTCTGCGGATTCCATCGAGAAGGCATTAACTTCGGCGATCCCGTCTCTGATCGGATCCATGACGAAAAATGCATCCACAGAAAAAGGCGCGAAGTCTCTTCTGGGTGCTCTTTCCCAGCATAACGATAAGGCCGAGATCTCTTCTCAGATCGAAAATGCAGATGAAGAAGACGGAAACAAGATCATCGGCAAGATCATGGGCGGCGGAAAAGACGACTTCGTTTCTTCTATTGCCAAGAAGGCCGGTCTGGATATCGGGCAGACCAACTCCATCTTAAGCTCGATCGCACCGGCGATCCTTTCCACGGTTTCCGCTGCGGCCAAGCCGGATACCAAGGAGTCGCAGGAGAAGATCGCAAAAGAAAGAGAAGAGGCCGCCAAGAGTGATAAAGGCGACAGCTCCTTCCTGGGCGGGTTCCTCAAGAATTTCATGAAGAGCAGCGACGACAAGGAAGAAGCGTCTGGCAAAAGCGGTATTGACGGAAGCGATCTTTTAGGTATGCTTCAGAAGTTCATGTAAACTGCAAAACTTACCAGCCAAGATCCAGGAGCCAGTTGTTGAGCGTTCTTTCCCGCTCTTCCTGGCTCTTGTTTTTGTCATTTTTGAATTCTCCTTTGATACGGCCGTCCAGGATGTACAGCACGCGGGAGCAGCGGGCGGCAACCTTGGCATCGTGAGTGACCATCATGATGGTGGTGCCTTCGTCGTTCAGCTTGCACAGTTCGTCCATGACCTCGATGGAGGACTGGCGGTTCAGCGCGCCTGTCGGTTCATCGGCGAAAAGGATCTTCGGCGAATTCATCATGCTGCGGCAAATGCACGCGCGCTGCAGCTGTCCGCCGGATACTTCGTTGATGTCATTATCGGCGATTCCGATGATCCCCAGCTTCCGCATCAGTTCTTCGGCGCGGGCCAGTTTCTCCTTTTTGGAGCCGCCCTTTTCGCTTTCGATAGCCGGAAGAAGAATGTTATCAAGGACCGTCAGATTCTTCATCATGAACATCTGCTGGAAGATAAATCCCATTTCATTGAGACGGATCTCCGAAAGTTCTTTTTCCGGAGTGGCGGTAATATCTTTTCCGTTAAAAGTCACCTGACCGGAAGTGGGCCGGTCCATACCGGAGATCGAGTACAGGAGAGTGGATTTACCGGAGGCGGACGGTCCCATGATGGCGACCATGTCTCCCTCCTCTACTTTCAAAGATACATTCTTCAGTACATTATTCTGTCTCTTTTCGATAACGTAGGTCTTGCAAAGATCTTTCGCTTCCATAATCGTTTTCATAGTAATTCTCCTTTATTCTCTTCGTAATTCAGATCCGGATCGAACCCGGGGTTTATTCAATATTTGCGGTATCTACACTCTTGATCGTACGGGCGCTCAGTGAAGTCAGATAACTGATCAGAATCGTGACGGCAAGAACGATGGCCGGGTAGATCAGGAACAGCTCCAAAGGCTTAATGGCGTAGGTAAGTTTCGAGACACCCATCATTCCGAAGATCGGCGTGATGCAAAGATGGGTCATGGGGATCGACAGGATCGCAGCCAGAATGACGGCGATGATGCCCACCAATGTGAAACGAAGTACCTGCCACAGACAGATCTTTCTGTTTTTGAATCCCATGGCTTTTAAAAGGGCGATCTGACTCTTTTCGTCGTTGATGAAGGACAGTTCCATCAGGATCGTGACCAGGATCACGACGAGGCAGGTAAGGCCTAAAAGCAGGTACTGGACAGATTCCATGACGTCGACCACGTTGATGCAGTCTGCTACATATTCACTTTGGTTAAAGATCTCATCGTTATGGTAGAAAGTCCGAAGTGTTTCTTTCCGCTCGTTGATCGTTTTGGAAGACGGGGCATCGGTGAAACGGATTCCGAAACCCATTGCCGATGAGCAGTCATTCAGATCTGTCGGCGCGTCTTTGGTCAGCCAGATCACTTCGCCCAGCTGATTGAAGGACTGGTAATAACCTGTGATGATACAGTTTTTCTTCTCGGTTCCGTAATCGATGGTGATGGTGTCACCAATGGAAACATCCAGCTTTTTGGCCAGGATCTTTGTAATGGCGATCTCATTGGCATTCTGCGGTCTGCTTCCGGAGATCACATCGATGTTGTCGTGATCCGAACGGCGGCCCTGCTCACAAGTGACGGTAGTGGACTTGCCATTTATTGTGACAGGATAACTGAACTGGAGGTCCTGGAAAACGTATGCCGGCATACCCAGAGATGCCAGATCCTTCTCAATGTCCGTAAGGATCTTTTCTGCATTTTCTTCGGTGCCTCCCATGAGCTCCATGCTGCGGGTGACATCTGTCATATAAAGGTCAGCATCACTGGCGAAGCAGGGAAGGAGACTGTCGCTTCTCATGGTGTTGGTGGTGTTGACCAGAAGAAGCACAAAGAGCATGCAAAGGCAGAAGGCGATGATAATGGAGATGTAGCGGCGGGGGCTGCTGAGCACATCGTTGACTGCCATAAAGCGGGCAGATCCCATATGGCTGCGGCTTAAGTGCAGCTTGCTCTTCTTGCTGTATCTTTCTCCGGTTTGTCCGGTACGGATCGCATCCACCGGTGTTGCCTTTTTCACTTTTGAAGTCGAAGCGTAAGCCAGGATGAGAATGATCACGACGACCAGTACGGCGCCGATCGCGTTGATGAGATAACCCAGACGGTTTCCCAGTACCATGTTCTCGGTAATGGACTGCATCAGGATCTTGGAAAGCGGGATGCTGGCCAGGAAACCGAAGAGGGAACCGGCGATCGCCAGGATCAGATACTTGGTCAAAAAGAGGCTGCGGATCTTAAAGTTCTTAATGCCGATCGCCTTCATGACGCCGATCTCGCGGAATTCCTTTGTGATGGTGAAGGAGAGGGAGACTTTCAGAACAACAAAGGATACGATGATCAGGCAGACGCTCATGATCAGAATAATAAAGGCGACGATCATATCCATGACATAGCACATTTGAATGGTGTCACGGCCGTTGTGAAATGTCATGTTGCGGCAGCTGGAAAAGGCCTGCTCGAGGGCATCCACATCCTGTGTATCGATGCAGCATACCTGACCGGAGTAGTTTTCCAGAATGAACGGATCCGAGGTAAACTTCGAAAAATCATCATTATGCATCAGCACACGAACGTTTCCCATGAAAGGAGAACCTAAAAGTGCATCCTTCACTTTTCCATCGATGATCAGCTTGACCGATACATCGCCCTGACCGACATAGAAGGAATCTCCGACGGAGAGATCATTGGCGGACATGAAATTTCCGGTGACATAGCAGTGTCCGGGAGAAAGAGGGGCGGGTTCATTGTTATTCTTATCAAAGAAGTGGAAAGTGGAATCAGATAAGCTCTGAAGCAGAAGTACATTCCGGGTTTCGATCTTTTCTCCGTTTCCCTTTTTCAGAAGGTCGCGGGAAGAGTAAACCACATTATCCATCCGGTAGCTTTCGATGGCCGGTTCCTTTTCAAGTACATCATCCAGTGAACCCAGAGAATTCTTTCCCATGGTGATGATGACATAATCTCCGACGCCACCCTGATCCAGATAGTAGCCGGTACCGTTGAACACCGAGATCACATTATTCAATCCGGCTCCGACGAACATGGCGGCCAGGGTAATGAACAGAAATACGATCAGGTTCATGGCCCGTTTCTTATTCAAGTCTTTTTTCAGTATTCTCAGAAACATCCTGTTTCCACCTTTCCTGCATGTGTTTTTATTTTACGATCACATCATACCGCGGCAATTATTAAACGTTCATTAAATCCGGGAAAAGCACTTTTTGAAAATTTTTTCAGATTGTTGAAACGAAACGGCGGGTATGTTCGTCTAATAGTCAGAAGCCGCTACCTGAGCTCAAGCGGCAGATTATATCATTATATACAATGTGGAAAACTCAGGAGGAGTGTATGAAAAAGAAAGTTGCATGGATACTTGCTGCGATCATGGGTATCTCTATGGCAGCGGCATGTGCATCGAAAAATGAATCTTCAGCAAAGAATAAAGGATATAGTGGAAAGAATGCTGTTTCGGCTCATGCCGCAGCCGTGGACGAATACGTAAGCGGCGACGATTACTACTATGCAGCAGAGACTACTGCAGCATACTCAGAAGAAGCGGAGTATGTATACGAAGACTACGATAGTGAAAACATCGATTTTAATTACGATGCGCCTACTGAAGCAGGCGAAAATGGCGGACAGGCCCAATCCCAGAATTCAGGGGATCCTTCATCCAGCGGTCAGCAGGGCGATACGAAGGTCGATATCTCTAAAGAAATGCTGGTCTACCGCTGTCAGATCACGATGGATACATTGGAATTTGATGCCACGCTGGCGGCACTGAAAAACAAGATCTCCGAATATCACGGATTCGTCGAGCGGGAAAGCCAGACAGATGGAAGCCGCGGAAACGGACGCTATGCTATCTCGGAAGACGAGAAGGACTACTACTATATTGCTACGATCCGTGTTCCTTCTGAATACTATGAAACCTTTGTGGCTTCCACAGAAGGCCTCGGCATTCTCCGTTCCAAGAATTCCAGTGTGGATAATGTGGCTACCCGTTATGGTACGTTGAAAAATGAACTGGAGATCTACCAGGCAGAATATGACCGGTACCTCAAGCAGTATAACGAGACAGAAGATGAAAAGATCGCGCTTCAGATCCAGAAGGAATTAAGAAATCTTTCTTTGACCATCTCGGACCTGAAGACCGAGATGAGCATGCTGGAAAGTGATGTGGCCTATTCTTACGTGACCGTCACGATCCATAAGGTCTCCGAAAAGGATCTGGAAAAAGAAAAGGAACTGGAAGAGCAGAAAGAGAAAGAAAGAAAAGAAAAAGAAGAACGTGAAAAAGAGAAGGAAAAGGAAGATAACTTCGGTACCCGCGTGAAGAATGCGGCAAAGGATTCCTGGAAAGAATTCCTGGCCTTCCTGGAAGGCATCCTGATGTTCTTCATTGCCAGATGGTGGGGAATCGTGATCTTCCTGATCATTGCCGGTATCGTTCTTTTGGTTGTGAAGATCGTAAGAAAGAAGATCAAGAAAAGAAACGAGATCAGAAGAGAAAAGCGGGAAGCTCTGGAAGCGCAGCATAGGGCGCAAGTAGAAGAGCAGAAGAAAGAAGAAGAGAAGGCAAGAGAAGAAACCAAGGCCAACAATCAGGCTCAGATCAAAGCCCGGATCCAGGCACAGAAAGAAGCTGCGGAAAAGGTAAAGAAAGATCTGGAAACTGAAAAGAATGATGATACCTCCGACGAAAAGAAGGAAGAACAGAAGCCTTCTGAGCCGGAAAAAGAGACGGACGGAAAGGATCCGGACGTGCAATAAAATCAGACGGTAACGCAAGATCCTGTGAATATATCTACTCTCCCTCAATCGAATCCTCACAGGATCGGATACCTCCACCAAAGAAGAAAAAAGTGAAGGATAGAAAAAGGAAAAAGAAATAGAAAAGAAACTGAAGACTTCTTTGGCGGCAAATCACACCGGGGATCAAGCCTTTCTCACCACCAGGGTGACGGCGAAATCCCCGGTGTGATTTTCTTTTTCGGAAGGAAGAATGCGGACAAAAATGTCTCCGTCCATCATGCGCATCAGCGTTCTGGCGATATAAAGGCCCAGTCCGGAACCTTTCACATTCGAGGCATTGCTTCCCCGGTAAAAGGACTCGAACAGATGAGGGATCTCCTCTTCTTTGAGAGAACATCCGCTGTTGGAAATGGTGATCAGACGGCAGTCTTCTTCGTCAGAAAAAGAAATAGCGACCTTTTTTCCGTCTCCATATTTGATCGCATTTTCCAGCACATTTTGCATGACTTCTTCCAGCCTTTCCGGGTCGGCGGAAACCAGTACATCTGTATGACCGGAAATGAAAAAATCCGTATGCAGCTGCGAGAATTTTTCTTTATACAGTACTTCGATCCGCTCCAGGATCCCGTTAAGATAGACATCCTGCATCTGCACCTGAAGATCCAGAAAATCCTCCTTCGATGCGGTGACGATCTCACTGACATATTTTTCGATTTCAGAAGCGTTATGGGCGATGCCGGAAATGGCTTCTTTTTTCTTTTCTTCTGTGTCGTAAAGTTCTTCATCCAGTGCCCGGGTATAAAGCTTAATGGCAGAAAGCGGTGTCTTTATATCATGGGAGAGGGAAAGAATGAGAGTCTTCTTATCTTTCTGCAGTTCCAGCTCCCGCTCTTTGTTGGATTCCAGGTTATCCCGAAGCATGTTGATGCCCCAGAGAAATTTACCGAAGAATTTATTCTTCTCTGCTTTTATGGGAGTGCTTAAGTTTCCCCGCGCCAGTTCCTCGGAATAGCGGCTCATCTTATTGAAAGGACGAAGCACGCGGTTGCCGATATAGAAAAGAACGAAAGAAGTCACAACGATCGAAAGTACCATGCCGATATTCATATAAATCAGGGGACGGTAGTCCGGCTTGATCTCGTATTCAAAGCAGACCATTTTCCCGCATACTTCCCGCACCTCGTAATCATGGTTGATCACTTCTTCCGGCTGGAAGGTGGAGACACGAAGAAGCGACGGATATTTTTCGAAATCAAAGCCCCAGTCGGGGAAAATATGCGTGGTGAAAGATCCGTTTCCGTCCCGTTCGAAAACGAACTGAAAATCTCCACAGTCCTGAAAATGAACTGAAAGTTCGGAAGAGGCTCTGGCAATATCCACCCGGTATTCCCGGTCGGATTGATTCCGGAAATGACCCATCATCAGCAGGTTACTTCCCAAAAGAAGCAAAAGGAGAACCGCGATGATACTGATGGAAATGCACCGGAACCGCATCATGCCGGAGTTCTTTCCCGAAAGAAGTTTACTCATAGCGGTACCCCGTTCCCCATACTGTGAGAATATGGGCAGGTTTCTTCGGATCTTTTTCGATCTTTTCCCGGAGCCACTTGATATGCACGGTCAGTGTCTGGATCTCCGAATCACTGTCGGCGCCCCAGATCGTATTAAACAGATATTCTTTCCGAAGGGTCGTATTTTTGTTTTCGATAAGAAGCTGTAAAAGGGCAAATTCTTTCTCGGTGACATCCACCGGTTTTCCGTCCACGGACAAAGTGCGCTGCACGGTATTGAGCCTTAGGTTTCCGTCGATCACTTCTTCCACGGCATATTTGCGCTTGAAAATACCGCGGATCTTCGCAAGAAGAATGTCGATATCGTAAGGCTTTTCGATATAATCATCCGCACCTAATGCCAGTCCTTCCAGTTTACTCTCTTTATCGCTTTTCGCACTGGCGATAATGATATGGGTATTGGAAGTTTCCCGGATCTTACTGCATACGGCAAATCCGTCGATACCCGGCAGCATGATGTCCAGCACCAGAAGCTTGGCACCGTATTTTTCGAAAAGTTCGATGGCCCGTTCGCCTGTGGGGGCAATGGCCACAGTGTAGTTTTCTTTCTTCAGAAAAGCCGAGAGCAGATCGCCGATCTCCTGATTGTCTTCACAGATGATAATATCCGGCATAAACTTTACTTCCTCCCCCGAATAAAAGGCCTGAAATGAAACGGCCCGCCCTAATATGTCTCATTATACCATGGGGAGAAAGAAGGAAGTGTATTTGCAGACGGGAAGGAAAATACCGCTTCATATTTCAGACGGACTGCTCTTGTTGAATCCGGCTCGGAAAATTAGTATATTCCTAGAAGAGAGGGTATTAAAGTGTCTGATAGTGTTTTAAATGTAAAAAAGCATACTTGCCCGACTTGCGGAGGTCAGTTAAGAGTCGATCTTTCTCGTCAGATGTACGAGTGTCCTTTTTGCGGAGTAACGTTCGACTATGCTTATTTCAATGAAGACGATGTGATCGATCGTGCGACCCGTTCTCTCCTGGCCGGAGAGTTCCACTCTGCCGCAGAAGCGTACGATTTCATGCTGACAAAAGAACCCAATAATTTTTCTGCTCTTCGCGGACGGATCCTGGCTTCGGCGACAGCGAGAAATCTGTCGGAACTGGAGTCGGAAGCGAAACTGATGAGGATGGATAACGGCGCAGTCAGCGCTTCCGTGCAGCAGGCGATTTCAGCCTGCCGTCCGGAACATGCTCCTTATTTTTCCAAAATGAATGAGCTTCTGGAAGCGGGAAAAGAGTATAAAGAGGAGCAGCAGCAGATCCATGCTCTCAGAAAAGACAGGAAGCAGCATCTTCAGAAACTGCACAAACTGGAAGAGGAAAAGGATGAGGTGGGCGTGACAGTGCGGGATCCGGATGATCGCTACGGTACTACCATTGTGGATCCGAAACCGATGCTGATCCTCTCACTTGTTATATATGGATTATGGATCCTTCTTCTTTTGTCGGTTTTTTTGTGGATCCCGAATGCTCCCGGTGCGACGAAGACTACGACACGCAGAACCAACGGATACGTGGTTTCAACCAGTAATCGTTCGACGAATACAGGTAAGACGAAGGCGTACACGAAACTTGAAGTTCCGGGTCAGGAAAGCGATCTTCCCGAGATCGAAGACGATGCTTGGGAATCCATTTATGAAGATTTTATTCTGGTAGTCGAAACCAATCCGAATGAATCATCTACCCGCCGCCTCGAAACAGAATTGGAAAAACGCCAACGGGAAAAAGAGGAGAAGGAGAAAGAAAATGATAAAAAGGTCAAAAGAACTTTGACCATACTCATTATCCTCTCAACTCTGGGTGAGGGTGCCGTCGCATTTGCCCTGCTCCGAAAAATGAGGATCCAGAAGGAGTACGATGTATCGATTTCTTCCGTTCTGGAAACGACAGACGGACTCGGCGGCGAGATCAGTACACACGTGGATAAGTCGGCACATCTCCGTAGAAAGATCCACCAGCTTGTCCGGGAAATGGAAAAACTGGACCCGGAGCCGGATACACCGCTTTCTAAGGTTTCCACTAACGGAAGAAGAAAGAGATGGATGTAAGCACAGAATGTGTGGTATACTTGTATGGAAGATAAAAGCCTATAGGAGGTCCGTATGAGTTTTGTATTTTCCACTAAGGCAATAAAAGGCGGCAGTATCGCTGTTCTTTACGATGAAAATGCACTGTCCGGTGTAAAGAAGATCGCATCGAAAGTCGCATCGGATATCGGGGCGGTATTTGGAGCCGAACCGAAAGTTTCTTCTCTGTCCTCCCTCTCAAAAGAGGAACTGGAAAAAATCACTTCTCCGATCCTTGTGGGAACGGTGGGGATTTCCCCTGAAAAAGGAAAATCGAAAAAGAAGGCACAGTCGATATTGGAAACACTTGAAAAGGAAAAGCTTCTTACTTCCTCTGACCTTTCCGGAAGAAGAGAGGTGTACCGGCACAAGGTGATCGAAGAGATCCCGGCGGGAGTGCTTTTCCCGAAGAAAGCGACGGCACTTGTCATTTCCGGATCCGACAAACGGGGTACGATCTACGGACTTTTTGCTCTTTCCGAAAAGCTGGGTGTCTCGCCGTTTGTTGACTGGCTGGATGTGAAGCCGTCGAAGATGACTTCGTTTTCGATCCCCGGGAAATACAACTATACTTCGAAGGAGCCTTCTGTACGGTTCCGCGGATTCTTTATTAACGATGAGTGGCCGGCCTTCGGCAACTGGTGCAACAAGCGTTTCGGCGGATTTAATGCCAAGTGCTACGAGCATGTGTTCGAACTTCTCCTTCGTCTGAAGGGCAACTATATGTGGCCGGCCATGTGGTCGGCGATCTTCCCCAACGATGGCCCGGGACTGGGAAACGAGGAACTGGCGGATGAGCTGGGCGTGGTCATGGGCATGTCCCACCACGAGCCGTGTCTTCGACAGGGCGAGGAATATAAGTACTTAAGAGGACCCAAGTCGATCTACGGCGACGCGTGGAATTTCCTGAAAAATGAAAAGGGCATCACCCGTTTCTGGGAAGACGGCCTGAAGCGTTCCGGCAAGTTTGAAAATGTCATCACTGTCGGCATGCGCGGTGAATTTGATACCGCCATCATGGGAAAAGATGCGACGCTGAAGGACAATATCGATCTTCTCCGAAAGGTATTAAAGACCCAGAACTCCCTGATCCGAAAGTATGTTAATTCCGATCTGGATGAAGTGCCGCGCATGCTGGCGCTCTATAAGGAAGTGGAGCCGTATTTCTATGGCGATGAAAAGACGCCTGGCCTCATGGGCGATCCGGAGCTGGATGGCGTGACACTCATGCTCTGTGATGACAACTTCGGAAATCTCCGTACCGTACCGACGCCGGAAATGCGTGACCACAAGGGCGGCTACGGTATGTATTACCACTTTGATTATCACGGGTTCCCCATTTCCTTTGAGTGGTTTAATACCACCCATCTTACAAAAGTGTGGGAACAGATGACTACCGCCTATGATTTCGGCATCCGGGATCTTTGGATCGTGAACGTGGGTGACATTTTCAGTAACGAATATCCCCTTTCTTATTTCCTGGATCTGGCTTACGATTTCGACCGCTGGGGCACGGATAATAAGAACAGCGCCAAAGAATACACGAAGCTTTTCGTGGAGAAATATTTTGCCGATACCTTGTCTTCCTCCCAGAAGAAAAAGGCAGTATCGCTTCTTTCCGGTTATACCCGGATCACCCATGCCCGCCGTACCGAGGCCATGAATGATACTGTGTACGCACCCATGGCGTATGGCGAGACAGAGGCACTTCTTTCCACCATCGGAAAGCTTATGGCGGATACGGAAGCACTTTACGGCACTCTTTCCGGAAATGCCGCATACCGTTTCTATGAGATGATCTATCTCCCGCTGATGGCCAATCTGAATGTGCAGAAGATGTGGCTTCTGACCACACTGAATCACGCCTATGCAAAGATGGGCAGCACATATGCCCTGACTTTGGCGGAGGAAGTGGATGCCTGTCTGGAAAGAGATCAGGCACTGGTTTCGGAGCTTCATAAGATCCATGGCGGCATGTGGTACGGTATGGGCCTTTCCGAGCATATCGGTTTCAAAAACTGGTGCGAAGAAGGATGCCAGTATCCGGTCCTTCATACTTTTGTGCCCGGAAATAAGGATCGCATTATCGTAGCGATCCCGGGTACCGGGCAGTATTCTGAAGGCTATTTCTGGACGCGAAAAGCACTGGCGCTTCCGGCTTTCCTGGATCCCTGCACGGATGAGGCCACGATTGAACTGACAACTGCCTGCAGTAAAAAACTTTCCTACAAAGTGGAATGCGATGCCAAGTATCTGACGGTTTCTCCCTCTTCCGGAAGTGTCGTTCCGTTTGAAAGAAAGCTTCTGAAGGTACGGATCGACCGGAAAAAGCTTCCGAAGAAAGAAGAAGCCGGAAAGATCACGGTCCGCTTCGCCGATGCTTTTGTAGATGTATATGTACCTTTTAACACGGAATCTTCGGTCCGCGTTCTGTCGGGGCTTTCCGCCAAGGCAGGAAAGAACGAAGGCAAGACCTTCTTCTGGTGCGGAGAAGGGAAGGAATATATTTCCATTTCTGCTTCCAACTTCAGCCGGAGCACAAAAGGAAAGAAGAGTGCTTTCTCCGTAGTCGAAGATTATTCCCGGGGATTTTCGGCAGTGAAGGCCTATCCGCAGGATCAGATCTTCGGTAAGAAAGAGGAGCAGCCCGTGCTGTCTTATGATGTGGCTGTGCCGGAGAGCGGAAAATATGTGCTTCGTCTTCTGACCAATCCCAGTAATCCGTATTCCCACGTGCCGGAGATCTTCTGCGGTGTTTCCGTCAATTCCGGAAAGCAGAAGAAGGTCAACATGATCCGCGAAGGATTTGCTGTCGGCGACGGGAACGCCATCTGGAGTGAAGGTGTGCTGGATAACTTACGCACTACCGATGTGGTTATTTCGCTGGATAAGGGCGTGAACACCATCGATATCGCAGCCATCAGCCCTAACTTCGTCCTTCTGAAGCTGGTGCTTTTCAAGGAGGATATGCCGCCGATGAAGTCTTATCTCGGACCGGAGGAAACTTTCTGGAAAGAGTGATTTTATTCCTCTTCTCTATACCATACAAATTCCCGAAGTGCATCGGCTTCTTCCTGGAGCCGGTGCATTTCGCTTTCTTCTTCAATACCCACATAGGTGATGCGGTAAGGGGGAGCGATCTGTGCAGGATAAGTTTCCATGAATCTGCCTTCAAATTCCATTTCCAGGATCACGCCGGGTTCGGCCTTTTCCAGTGCCTCTGAAGGGAGCCACGTGCTGTAAAGGATAAAGGGGTTGGCATAGTCGATCCCGTTATCCCGGACCGGTACGGCATAGAGTGTGGTGTCATCCATAAGGAAAATGACACACTTCATGGTTACGGAACGAAAGATGGACTGGACGATATCTTTTTCATTAAACCAGACCTGGATAAAGTGCTCCTCATATTTCCAGAAAGAATAGTTCGGGGAAACTTTCTGGTTTGCCGGATTTCCATCCGGCTCGCCCCAGGCCGAGATCATGTCCTGACGGGTGATCTTTTTCTCTTCAAGCTCGGAATAAAAACCCGGATCAGAAGAGGCAACAACTGATTTTTCCGGGATATTCGGATTCTTCTTTTTGGAGCATGCGGGAAGGGGAAGAAGAAAAGCAAGGAGCAAAAGTGCGGATAAATTCCGAAGTGCGTGTTTTTTCATAAGAATGCCTCCTTTCCTATGTGAAGGGGTGTAATCTGTTTCTGTTACGGTGTGTATACGGCTTCCTCGCAGTAAAGGATCGAATAGGGATCGGAAATACCGGAGAAAGATTCCGAGACTTTTGAGATCTCATTGCCTTGCGGTGAGTAGCATTTGCCGTCCGGTGTCAGTATGATCTCATAGAAGCGGTTGATATAGATGAACAGGAGTTTTTCTCCCTGATGCGCGCGGAGAAAATCTCCGAAGGAGGAGAACCACTCTCCGCCAAAACTTACGGAATCGTGGATCAGGTCATCTTCCTCGATCTTAAAGAGAGTGACGATAGCAACCAGGTTTTCTCCGTCAAAGAGAGGGTAATCCCGGAAATTGCGGTTTAATACCAGATTTCCGTGATCCGCCTCATTTCCGTAGCAGACATGACTATATCCGGTTTCCGAAATTCGCGGATCGGAAAGAGAAAGACCGCTGGCTTTCAGAGAAGAAATGATCCGGGGAAGATTCTCGGAAAAATAGGCGGCAGCTTCCTTCTCAGTCAGGCTTTTTCCTTCGTAGCAGATCGTATGGTCAGACGGAATTGGCGGGATCGCAATTCCGTTCCCGTTTCCGTCCTGACTTCCGGGACCGCCGGAAAAATTTTCCGGTATTGTTTCTTCTAAGGTCGTTTCTTCCAGGTTTTCCGTGACAGGAAGGATAGCAGGAACGGTTTCTTCCTGACCTAAGTCGGAGGTGGGGGAAGAGGTTTCTTTTTTCAGAAACTTCGGAATCAGAAAGAGACCGGTCACAAGAAGAATGCTGGCAGCAAGAAGCCCGAAGGAAGGAAAGAAACGTTTCCAGCTGCGGGGATCTGAAGGGGCAGAGGAAGAAACCGGAGAAGACAGTTCTTCCGCCTCGATGATCCAGGTATCGTTGATCTCGCCGATCAGAGAAAAGAGATCTTGGGTGTTCATAGGTCAAAGCCTCCTTCCATTAGAAGTTTGTGGAGCGTTTTCCGCATCCGGCTTAAAGTTACGGCTATGTGGTTCTCGGAAAGACCGGTAGCGGAAGCGATCTTCGTGATCGGGTCGGCGTACCAGTAGCGTCTGACAAATATCTTTCTCTTATCCGGAGAAAGGGAAGTAAGAAAGCGGGAGATCACTTCCAGCATTTCCTTTCGGATCAGTTCGCTGTCGGCGGAGATCCCGCCGGGGATCACTTCCTGTAGTTCTTCCAGGATCAGCTCTGCCGATCCGCCGCCGCGCTTTTCCGCGTGGTTCTTTTTATATCGGTTGATGGCCAGGTTACGGGTGATCCGTCCGAGAAAGGGAGCAAGAAAGGAAGGTTTTTGAGGCGGGATGGTATTCCATGTGGCCAGATAGGCATCGTTGACGCATTCTTCCACATCCTGCTCGTTATCCAGAATGTTTCCGGCGATGGAGGTGCAGAAGCGCCCGTAGGCTTTGGAAACCTCGGCGAGCGCTTTCTCGTCCCGGTCCCAGAAAAGCTTTACGATCTTGGCATCATCGGCATTGTGGTTCATCTTTCATCTTCCTCCCTCATCCATAATAACAATTTTCAGAATTGAATATGACACGAAGACAGGAAAGTTTTTGACATTTCTGCACGAAGTTGGAAAAGGCAGGGTGGAAAAACTGGGAAATCTGCGCAAGGGGCATGTAGTTGACACTTGTATGATTGTATATTACTATTCGTACGCATGATAAATTCGTGTTATTATAGTATACAATTGGCGGAGTGTGGATACACATAAGCGAGAAGAGAATATGAGTAAAGAACAAACAATCAACAATAAGAAAAAGGGGAGTCACAAGTTTGATCTGAAATGGGTCGCCCATTCGATCGTTGTCATTCTGGCCGATCTTGCCGTGGTGATGTTCTCCTATTTTGCCGCGCTCTGGATCCGTTTCGACATGCAGTTCGGAAAGATCCCGAATGAGTATTTCAAGACCTATCTGCGCATTATGCCGGTTTGGTGTGTCATCACCATCGTGGTCTTTTTCCTGTTCAAGCTGTATCACAGTATATGGACGTATGTCAGTATCGATGAAGCCTTTGTCATGATCAAGGCCTACACGGTCCTTGTGTGCTGCTATATCCTTTCGAAATACATTATGGAGATCGATATGCCGAGATCCTTCTATTTCTTCGGTATATTCATCGCCTTCGTGCTGCATGTGTTCGTGCGTTTTGCGTACCGTCTTTTGCACTTTTTGACCACCCGTTACAGCAAGATCTCCGAGTACCGTACAGGTGATGTGGAGAACGTTATGATCATCGGCGGCGGTTCCGCAGGTTCTGTCATGATCCGTGAGCTCAACAGCGATAAGCATCTGAACCAGAGACCGGTCTGCATCATCGACGATAATGCCGGAAAGGTCGGACGTGAACTTTATGGTGTGCCGATCGTCGGCGGCCGTGCAGATATCGTGGAAAAGGCGGCTGAATACGATGTCGGGTCCATTATTCTTGCAATGCCGACTGCTTCCCCGCAAGATAGAAAAGAGATCCTGGATATCTGTAAAGAGACCGGTGCCAAGGTGCGTGCCCTTCCGGGTGTATACCAGCTGGCCAATGGTGATGTCAGCATCAGCCGACTGAAGGATGTGGAACTTACAGACCTTCTGGGACGTGATCCCATCGAGATCGATAATGACGAAGTATTTAAGATGCTTAAGGGCAAGACCATTCTGGTCACCGGCGGCGGCGGATCCATCGGATCGGAGCTGTGCCGTCAGATCGCGGCCCATCAGCCGAAGCAGCTGATCATCTTCGACGTATATGAGAATAATGCCTATGCGATCCAGCAGGAACTGATCCGTAAGTATCAGGGCAAGCTGAATCTGGTGACGCTGATCGGATCGGTCCGTAACACGCACCGTATCAACAGCGTCATGAATAAGTATAAGCCGGACATTGTATTCCACGCGGCCGCCCATAAGCACGTTCCGCTGATGGAAGACAGCCCGTGTGAGGCCATTAAGAATAATGTTATGGGTACGTATAAGACCGCGCAGGCTGCGGCCGCTGCAGGAGTAAAGACTTTCGTTCTCATCTCCACCGATAAGGCGGTAAATCCCACCAACCTCATGGGCGCTTCCAAGCGTATCTGTGAGATGGTTATCCAGATGATGAACCGTAAAGTTCCCACTACGAATTTCGTGGCTGTACGTTTCGGTAATGTTCTGGGTTCCAATGGTTCTGTTGTACCGCTGTTTCAGCAGCAGATCGCCGAGGGTGGTCCGGTTACGGTTACCCACAAAGATATCATCCGCTACTTCATGACCATTCCGGAAGCGGTATCTCTTGTTCTTCAGGCTTCCCAGTATGCCAAAGGCGGCGAGATCTTCGTTCTCGACATGGGTGATCCGGTCAAGATCGACGATATGGCCAGAAACCTCATTAAGCTGTCCGGTTACACTCCGGATGTGGATATTAAGATCGAATACACCGGTCTTCGTCCGGGCGAAAAGCTTTTCGAAGAGAAGCTCATGGACGAAGAAGGAATTCAGACCACTGCCAACAAGCTTATCTTTATCGGTAAGCCGATCGAGATGGATGACGAGTGGTTCCTGAAAAAACTGGATGAACTGGATAAGGACAGCCAGGAAGATGACGAGAACATCAAGAAGTACGTCCAGGGGATCGTTCCGACGTACAAGCCGGGTTCCATGTGATCCGACCTTTTTCTTCCCATGAAGATCAAGGTGGAAAACAAGACATGGGAAGAGGTATTGGCCCTTCCGCGTCCGGAACATAAAAAACCGAAAAAACCGAGCCGTATCCTGAGTGCAGTGATGCGGCTCGCTTCGATTCCGGACCTTTGTGACGTAAAGTTTTCCTGCACGAAAAAGAACATGGAAAAAGCAGGGAAAGGACCCTGGTTCATCCTGATGAATCATGCCAGTTTCCTGGATCTGGAGATCGCCTCGAAAGTGCTTTTCCCAAAGAGATATCAGATCGTATGCACGACCGATGCACTGGTGGGAAAGAAGTGGCTTATGCGCAATCTCGGCTGCATTCCCACGCAGAAATTCGTATCGGATATGACTTTAATATCGGACATCAAATACGCCCTGACGAAGAATAAAATGTCGGTGCTGATGTATCCGGAGGCGGGGTATTCCTTCGATGGCACAACGACGACTTTGCCGCGGAGAATGGGCGTGCTTCTGAAGGCGCTGTCCGTTCCTGTGGTCATGATCACCACCTACGGTTCCTTTACAAGAGATCCTCTTTACAATAATCTTCAAAAGCGAAAGCTTCATGTGACAGCCGAAATGACCTGCCTTCTGACCCCGGAGGAGATGAAGGAAAAGAGCGTGGAGGAGATGGACGCGATACTGGATCAGGCATTCTCTTTTGACTACTTCCGCTGGCAGCAGGAGAACCGCATCGCCATCACGGAGCCTTTCCGGGCAGACGGACTTCACCGTATCGCATACCGCTGTGCATTTTGCGGAAAAGAAGGACATATGGAAGGAAAGGGCACGGAGCTTTTGTGCCATGCCTGCGAGGCCGTGTGGGAACTGGATGAATATGGTGTATTGAAAGAAAAGAATATGCCTTCTTCGGATGGAAATGCACTGTCTTCTTTCCCTCGTAAGCATATCGATCATGTTCCGGACTGGTATACATGGGAGCGGGAAGGCGTGAAAGAGGAGATCCTGTCTCACGGGTATTCTCTTGATACCGAGGTCGATATTGCCGTGCTGATAGATTATAAAGCACTGTACCGAATCGGGTCCGGTACCCTCCATCACGATGAAAATGGATTTGTACTGGACGGATGTGATGGTAAACTTCATTATGTGCAGAAACCTACGGAGAGCCACAGTCTGAACGCGGATTATTTCTGGTATGAGATCGGGGATGTGATCTGTATCGGAAAGAAGGACTGCCTCTATTACTGCTTCCCGAAAAAGAAAGATGTGGTGACGAAGACGAGGCTTGCCGTGGAAGAATTATATAAGCTGAAAAAGGCGGAAAAGAAAAGCGATTCAGTGAAGACATCGGAGGAAAAGAATTTATGACGAAAATACTGTTCCTGGCAGATCTTCATGGTAACTATACGGCCACGAAGGCTATGGAAAAAGAAATCGAGAAGATAAAGCCAGATGAGATATGGTTTCTGGGAGATGCGGTGGGAAAAGGTCCCAGAAATGACCTGACCTGTGACTGGGTCCGGGAGCACTGCGACCATCACCTCAAGGGAAACTGGGATGAGTGGATCTGCCGGGCCTATCGGGACCGGGACCTTCCGGACGAGAAAAAGAACCGCTTTGATCCCGGACTTCGTTTTTACTGGGAACAGATGGGAGGCGAAAGGGTCACCTGGCTGGACTCTCTTTCTCAGGAAGATTCCATATGGATCAGCGGGCTTCATTTCCGGCTGATCCACGGCCGCACGATCGATGCGCTTTATCAGCCCAGTGATCCGACGGAGACACTGGAAAAAGGATTGATCGGAAGTGACGGGAAGACAAAGTACGACGCCGTGATCTGCGCCGACTGCCACCGCACCTTTATCCGCGCCTTAAATTACGGCTATGCCCTGAATACCGGAAGCATCGGAAATGCGATCTGCCGTCCATGGGCATCCGTCCTTCTGATCGAAGGGGAGAAGGGGGCAAAGGAACCGATGCCGATCCATATGACATCGGTATGCGTGCCTTACGATAACCAGGCAGAGGCAGATGTGGCAAGAAATACACCGGATCTTCCTTTGAAGGAATCCTATATTAAAGAGGTCCTGACGGGCGAATACAGCCGTTGAAAACGGGAGGACAGCCATGAATACAAAAGAG
>CADCLV010000037.1 GCA_902802325.1 Oscillospiraceae bacterium
TCATTGATCAGGATTCGGAATGAGGCAAAACTATTTCCGTCATAGGCGCCGATTCCGGAGATCATGGCAAAGGCCGTACCCGGCATTACATTCTGGAAATACTGGACTTCGTAGTCTTCGCCTTCCTTCAGTACTTCATCATCTACGATCACCTGGATCTCGGGGGCCACTTCCATGCCGGAATAGGTGACGATCTCCTCAGACAACTTGATCTCGGCATGGTCCAGATCGTGATGCTTGTATTTTTTCGAGAATACCCACGGGAATTTCGAAACATAACAAATCAGAAGGACGATTGCGACGATGATCACAATATTCCGATTCAACGATATTCTTTTTTTCTGTCCCTCTTTTTTCATGATACAGTCCCCAGAATAATCAGTTGATAGATAAGATGTGTCTCAAAGAAAATAACCGTGCCGAGCGCCAGTTTCCGTATTGTTTCCGGCTTGACCGTAAACTTGATCCGGTTCCCGTAAAGGGCATAACTGACAGGCAGCAGGACAGGTAAATAATACCGTGCCTGAACTCCGCCGATCGTGGTATTTCCGATCGTCGTAAAGCTGAGGTACATAGCAGTCCAGATCAATCCGACTACCACAAATACGACAGTTCCAAAAAACCATCTTTGTCCTTTGCTATAAACGAACGGCTCCTCTTCATCATTATAGAAGAACATGAGAAGCAAAAGCGGTATCAGAAGCATGACCCACTTATCCTTCGCCACGCCATAATCGCCCAGGTTCAGGAAGAACAGGTTCGGGAAAACATAGTGGTCATATGCTTCCGAGCCCATATTACGGAGATTATCAAATCCGAAGATGTTTTCCAGATAGAGCTGCACGGTGGCCAGCGGATGCTTGACCATAGATATGATCTGCTTTACCGAGCCGGTATCTCCGCCTCTGGAATCGCCGCCGAAATCCGTGTTCTGTGCCAGTGCATTGGACAAGGTCGGTGAAACAAACGTACTCATAACCATCAAAAAGACCAGGATCAGGCCGCCATAAAACAGCAGCCGCTCCGTCTTGTTGGCAAACTTGTTTTTGGGAAGGAGGAACAGGAACAAAATCAACGGAATGTAGATTGCTTTTGAAGCAGAACCCACTACGATCAAAACGATCGCCCACATGATGTTGGCACGGTTCAGCGGCTTAAGCGGATCTTCCACTTCGTTGGCGATCAGGACGATGCCTAAGGTGATCATACTAAATACAAAACCATCGTAGGTCAGCATACTTCCTTGGAACAGCATGGTCGGAAGAAGTGAAAGAAGAGCAATAAACAGTTTCCTTGTTTTGGAAATGTAGATCGCCACTGCGATCAGGGCCGTATACATGATCAGGTTTGTAAGTTTTACCAGAATGTAGGTCCGGGTAAAACTCAGATTCAGGTCATGTCCTATCCGCATGGCTGCGGCCATAGGCACATAGGCCAGTTTCGTATACGGTACTGCTGTATAGTTTCTTTCGATATTGTACCAGGACGTCTCATCCATTTCGTCCAAAGCACGTTCAACCTGCTCTTTGGCCAGAAGGCTGTTGTGCTGGTAAATATCTTTCCGGTGGTGTCTCCATGCAGCCTCCGACCAGGAATCATCGTGGACGCCGGCCATCTGGTACACACTGTGGAAATGCGTTTCTTCATCCCAGGTAGACAGATGTGTACCTGTAGAAAAAATCATGACAGAACCATAACCCAGAGAAGCGATCACAAAATACAGAACAAGATGCTTCTTAATGTCTTTCGAAACCAGAAGCGCCATAACCAGAACTCCGGTCAGGCATACAAGGGAGAAACGGTATCCGTTAAATCTGGGTTCCGTCTCTTCGGAGACCTGCGCAACGTAGAAGGCGTTGGTATTCGTCTTCATGGAGACCGTATAGGAAATCATTTTCTTACGGACAGGAATGTACGCATCCTCTTCCAGATTTAAAAAACAGCCCTCTGAATATAAACTTTCTTCTTTCCCGAATCCATTAATGGATTTTCCACGGATCTCCAGCACAGAGTCCTGCATTACAAAACCCTTGAGGTGCACATATTCAATATAGTGTGGGGTATCATATTCCACC
This sequence comes from Oscillospiraceae bacterium, assembly GCA_902802325.1. GTDB lineage: Bacteria > Bacillota > Clostridia > Saccharofermentanales > Saccharofermentanaceae > Scatonaster. The sequence goes on from CADCLV010000037.1 coordinate 2,076, forward strand.
TCGATGATCTGGTGCTGGCTTCCAAAAAGAGCATTCCAGGTAATATTGGTCGTGATATCCCGCTTTCCCTGTGCACGGAACAGCGGAATATTAAAGAGCAGCTCAGCCAGAGAGGCCACAAGGATAGCGACCACCATGACAAATACTCCTTTTCTGATTGTTCCGTTTTTCTTACCCGTCATGTTTCTCTCCAAAGAAATAGAGTACGGAACCTTCCGCCAAAACAAAAGCTACTATGAGAAATAGCATGGTCATCGAAGTATCTTTGCCTTCGGTCAGCACCCGGTAAAAGGGTACGCGCTGGTTAGCAAACTCACTGTTTTCAAAAGCAAGCGAATCCAATTCATCATCTTCCTCATCGTACCGGTATCCGTAAAAACATACCTTCACATCGTCCGGCACATTCTGAAGGGCAAAGAAAATACGAATATCATCTCCTTTTTCGATCTCCTTTGAAGCGAAACGGAAATGGTATTCTACCGGCTTACTGACATCTACTACCATCGTATTCAGGCTGACCGAATCGGAAAGGATCGTCTCTCCATCCTCATCCATTATCGAAAATACCAGTTTTCCTGAATCAGGAAGGGAACAATGCTTGACCGGATTATCACATTCCAGGATACGGATCGTCAGAGAAAGGCCCAGCGTCTCCTTATCCTCTTCATAGGGATAATGAAGGATCATGACATTATCATTAGTCAGATCAAATACTCTCGACATGCGCGGCAGTTTGGAATTGGTAATATTTGTCTTACCTGCACTTACCACCTTGGAAGGAAATAAAAAGAAAACGACGGCCAGCACCAACGACACGATCGTTGCTGCAATCATAACAATTCCGGTTATTTTCTTTCTATGCTTCATGCTGGGTACTGCCTCGGCTTACTTTAACCAGTTATCTGTCTTAGTATGAAGAAGTGCCTGGAAAATACGAAGATCATCCGTGGTTGTGATCTTGATATTCTCTTCCGATCCTTTGGAGAAATAGACTTTCTCACCCAGCTGCTGCATCAGAGTACACGAGGCGGCTGTATTCGTAATGCCTTTCTTTGCCGCTTCCTCATGCGCCCAGAGAAGTTTTCCCAAGGTGTAAGTATGCGGAGTCTGAGTACGGAACAGCTGCTCTCTCGGTACCGATACGGTAGAAGAAATACCGTCATCGTCACTTCGAAATACCGCTTCCACGCAGGGGATCGCGGCAACGGCACTGCCATATTTTTTGAATTTTACCAGGCTATCGGAAATGATCTCACTGGAGACCATGGAACGGTTGCCGTCATGAACCAGGACCACATCGTCCAGGGAAATATGTGCTTTCAGTTCATCCAGACCTTTCTTAATGGACTCCTGCCCTGTGGCGCCGCCTTCCACGACCCACTGAAGCTTTGTAATGTTGAACTGCTTGGCGTAGGCCTTAACCACTTCGATCCAGGAAGCCAAAGTAACCACGATGATTGCATCGATGCTGGGATGATTCTGGAATGCTTCTAATGTATGAATGAGTATCGGCTTGTTATCAATATGAATAAACTGCTTCGGAATATCCTGGCCCATACGGGTCCCCGTTCCGGCTGCCGTCAGAAGCGCAACATTCATCTTTCATTCCCCCACTCAAAAAAGACTTGTGGTCTGAAATCACAAAAAACCACAGCATGATTTTACAACGCAACTTCTTTTTTTTCAATCTTTCGTAGAAATGAAAATCATTTCATCTTTTTTCTTTTTTCTGTGTTAATATGATTTTATAAGAGATTCGGAGAAAGCAGGTACATCCCATGCCGCTACGATCGATACACGCGTTTACCGGCGGTGTTCATCCGCTTGGTAACAAGAATACCGATGTTCTTCCTTCTATTCACCTTCATGGGTTCCGGGAAGTTGAACTGCTGATGCAGCAGCACATCGGACCGCCCTGCACATGTGTGGTGCACCCCGGTGACCACGTGGACGTGGGAACCATGGTCGGACGTGCCGATAAGCCCATGGCTGTTCCCGTCCACTCCAGTATTTCCGGTACTGTCAAAGAAGTCCACTATGTGGTTTCCGCCAACGGTGCGCCGGTGGAAGCTGTGCGGATCGAATCCGATCTGAAGCATACCATCAGCCCCTTCTGCCGTCCTCCGAAAGTCGAAAGTTTCGAAGACTTTATCCAGATGATTCGGGATTCCGGACTGGTAGGATTAGGCGGCGCCGCATTTCCTACCTATATAAAATTAAATCCGCCGAAGAATAAGATGCCGGATACCCTGATCGTGAACGCGGCTGAGTGTGAACCTTATATCACCGCCGATTACCGCCAGATCTGCGAGCATCCGGATGATATCATCGACGGCATTCTGTGTGTCATGAAGTGGCTGGAGATCCCCACGACCATTATCGGTGTCGAGGACAATAAGCCTCTTGTTACCCGTATTTTCTCGCATGAGATCAAAAAGCGTGTCTTTAAGACAGGCCGGCATCCGGATATTGAAGTCCGGACACTGAAGACCATCTATCCCCAGGGCGCGGAAAAGATGCTGATCTATACACTGACAGGCCGAAAGGTTCCTCCGGGAAAACTTCCGATCGATGTGCATACGCTGGTAATGAATGTCAGTACGCTGCGTTTCATCGGACTGTATCTCAAAGAAGGCGTGCCGCTGACCAGAAAGCGTATGACGCTGGACGGCAGCGCCCTGAATACCCCCGGTAACTTCATCGTGCCCATTGGTGCCCGCATCCAGGACATTATCGAAGCCGCGGGCGGTACCCGCGAGGAGCCCAAGAAGATCATCATGGGCGGCGCGATGATGGGTGTTGCACTGGACCGTATCGATCACGGTATCATCAAGGCCAATAATGCGATCCTGGTATTCGGTTCCGAAGAGACCACGCTTCCACCGGAATCCCCATGTATCCGCTGCGGCCGCTGTGTCGCCTCCTGCCCGATGGATCTGATCCCCTGTGGCATCGACAAGGCGACCCGGCTTCGTGATCCGCAGATGCTGGAGAAATACCACGTTATGGATTGCATCGAGTGTGGCTGCTGTACGTATGCCTGCCCGTCAAAGCGCTTCCTGACACAGAGCATTAAAAACGGAAAAATCATGGTTCGCGCCGAGCGGGCCCGTATCCAGCAGGAGCAGAAACTGCTGGCTGAATCTGAGCAAAAAGGAGGATCTTCTTCCTGATGAAACTGCAAGTCTCTCATTCCCCTCATGTGCGCGACAAGGCCACAACGCAGTCGATCATGCTGGACGTGATCATTGCGCTTTTGCCGGCGACTTTTGCGGGCTGGTACTATTTCGGTATCCGTGCCGTACTGGTAACGCTGGTCTCCGTTGTCTCCTGTCTGATCTTCGAGTACATTTCCCGACGGGTCATGAAACGGAATAATACCCTTTATGATCTGTCCGCCGCGGTGACCGGACTTCTTCTGGCTATGAATCTTCCGGTAACAATCCCGATCTACATGGTCGTGATCGGCGCCTGTTTTGCCATCGTGGTCGTCAAGCAGATGTTCGGCGGTATCGGCAATAACTTCGTCAATCCCGCCATCGCCGCACGTATCTTCCTGGTGATCGCTTTCCCGAAAGCCATGACTTCCTGGACGATCCACTCCGGCGCCTGGTATAGTTTCAAATCCGTAGATGCGGTTTCTTCCGCCACTCCTCTGACCTCACTTGGTGCTTCCAATGAACCATCCCTGTGGTCTCTGTTTATCGGCGACAAAGCCGGCTGTATCGGTGAAGTCTGTATCCTGGCTTTGCTGATCGGTGCCTTGTACCTGATGTTCCGCCACGTGATCCGCCCCTGGATCCCCGCCGCCTTTATCGGCACCTTCTTTATTCTGGTCTTTTTCTTTGGTCACACGAATGTCCTGCACTTTACAGGAGACCTGACCACCTCTTCCGGCTGGGAAATGCTTTTCCATGAGTGCCTCTACATGCTCCTTTCCGGCGGCCTGATACTCGGCGCTTTCTTCATGGCCACCGACTACGTGACCTCACCTCTTACGGTAAAGGGAAAACTGATCTTCGGTGCCGGCTGCGGCATCCTGACTTTCCTGATCCGCTACTACGGCAACATGGCAGAGGGCGTTTCCTTCTCCATCCTGCTGATGAATATTCTGACGCCCCATATCGACGAATGGACGATGGGCAAACCGTTCGGGGAGGTGAAAGAAAATGCCAAAGCTTAAGCTGAAAGATTTTCTCCCTGCCTTGATCCTGGCTCTCATCTGCGGTATCTGCGTATTCCTTCTGGCCGGCACCTATTCGCTGACCAAAGATACGATCCAGAAGCAGGAAGAAGATGCTGCCCAGGAAAGAAAACTGACGATTTTCCCCCGTGCCAGTTCCTTTGATGAACTCTCCTTCCCGAGTGAGGTCCGCGGGGAACTTTTAAACCGCGGGATCATGCCGGATGAAGCGTATGTGGCCAAGAATGCGGACGGTTCCGTGATCGGGTATATCTTCGTTACCTCCGGTTTCGGCTATGCCGGAAAGATCGAAACGACTGTCGGCATCGATACCGACGGAAATATCGTCATGGTCATCGCCACCGCCGCTTCGGATACCCCGAAGCTGGGAAAAGAAGTGGAAGGACGTCCGTTCCTGGATGGATTCAAAGGCCTTTCCACAGATAAAGAGATCATTCTAAATCAGGATGTGGCCGCCGTGTCCGGCGCCACCATTTCTTCCCGTGCCGCCACCGGATGTGTCAACCGGGCAAGGGAAGCCTATCAGGTTTGTAAAGAAAGGGGGCTGGTCGTATGAGTGAAAACAAGATGAAAGATGTCACCTACCGTTCACCGGATGAGCGTCTGGCCGAGAAAAAGAGTAAATACACCCCGAAGTATATTTTCCTCAACGGCGTGCTTTTCGAGAATCCGGCGCTTCGCCTGGTCCTGGGAACCTGCCCGCTTCTTGCCGTCACCATTTCCGCCAAGTCCTCTCTGTTCATGGGACTTGCCGTTCTGTTTGTACTGACAGCCTCGGAAGCGATCATTTCTCTTCTCCGGAATGTGATCCCGAATAAAGTCCGTATTCCGGCTTTTATCACCATCATCGCCACCTTCGTGACGATCGTGCAGATGCTGATCTCGGCGTATTTCCCGGCGCTCAACGAGTCTTTGGGAATCTATATTCCTTTGATCGTAGTAAACTGCATCCTTCTTGCCCGGGCCGAGACCTTCGCAAGTAAGCAGAAGGTCCTTCCGAGTATCCTGGATGGTTTTTCCATGGGCACCGGCTTTACTCTGGCTCTTCTTCTCATGGGCTCCATCCGTGAGATCCTGGGCTGCGGCACTTTCTTTGACATGAAGCTTCCGCTCTTCGGTTCCGTCTTCGAACCCATGATGTTCTTCATGCTCCCGCCGGGAGGTTTCTTCGTATTCGGTATCTGCATCTGTCTTGTGCAGATGATCATGAAAAAGCAGGAAAAGCATTCTTCCGGCAAAGGCACTTCTCCCTGTGGCACTTCAAGTCCCAGCGACTGCCTGTCCTGTGCCGGCTGCAATCTCTGTAAAGGAAAGGAGGAGTAAGTTATGTCCAAGGAATTCCTGATCATTATCTTTTCCGCGATCCTGGTCGATAACTTCGTGCTTTCGAAGTTTATGGGCATCTGCTCCTTCCTGGGCGTGTCCAAGAACCTGAAGACCGCCATGGGCATGTCGGGCGCGGTCGTCTGCGTTATGCTCGTTGCCTCCGCCATCACCTGGCCGATCCAGCATTTCCTTTTAAATCCGCTGAAACTGGGGTATCTTCAGACTCTGGTCTTCATTCTCGTTATCGCCGCACTGGTGCAGATGATCGAAATGATCATGAAGAAATCCATGCCGCCGCTTCATAAAGCGCTGGGCATCTATCTTCCCCTTATCACCACCAACTGTGCAGTCCTTGGTGTAACGATCCTCAATATCAACCAGAACTACACCTTTGCTGAATCTATGGTAAATGCACTGGGTGCCGGCATTGGCTTTACCCTTTCTCTGTTCCTGTTCTCCGGCGTCCGTTCCCGTATCGATAAGGCGGATGTTCCGGAAGCGCTCAAAGGCCTTCCCATCACCCTGATCTCGGCTTCCCTGGTCGCCGTTTCCTTCCTGGGCTTTAAGGGTCTGGTGGAAAATCTGTTTGGAGGTTGAGGAGTATGCCGCAGACACTTGAGAACATCCTTATTCCTACCGGCATCATGCTGGGGATCGCACTTCTTTTAGGACTTCTGATCGTACTGGTCTCCCGTATCTTTGCCGTGGAAAAGAACGAAACGAAAGAAAAGATATTGGAGGCACTTCCCGGCGCCAACTGCGGCGGCTGCGGATTTGCCGGATGCGAAGGCTATGCCGACTATCTTTCCAAGAACGGCACCAATACCGCTCTTTGTGCGGTAGGCGGTGTAGACTGCGCCCGTGAGATCGCCCAGATCCTGGGAAAAGAAGCCACCATCCCGGAAAAGAAAGTGGCGGTCCTGCGCTGCCAGGGCACCTGTGAACAGACCAGCAAGCGCTATGTGTACCTGGGCACCAGCAGCTGCCATGCGGCAGCCGGACTTCTCGGTGGTCCGAACTCCTGTACGTTCGGCTGTCTGGGATTCGGTGACTGTATCGCGGTATGTGCCTTCGGCGCTCTCAAACTCAAAGACGGTATTGTTTCCGTTGACCGTGCCCAGTGCCACGGCTGCGGCCAGTGCGTGAAGGTCTGCCCGAAAAAGCTTTTGGAGCTCATGCCGATCACAGCCACAGTGGCAGTCCGCTGTCAGAATGAATGGCCGGGCGCCCGTACCAGAAAGAACTGTAATATCGGCTGTATCGGATGCCAGAAATGTGTCCGTTCCTGTAAACAGGGCGCCATCTCCATGAGAGAATCCCTGGCTGTCATCGACCAGAGCAAATGCATCCATTGCGATGTCTGTGTCAATGGCTGTCCGACCCACGCGATCGCTTTCCTGCGGGAGAATTTGCAACCGAAAAAAGCGGATAATTCCTGATTTCGAAAATCCGTTGTTTCTTTTTTCGAAATCATCTTGCACATGGCGTATAAATGTGTTATCATCTTGTCTGCGCGTAATTCAGGTCGCGTATTTAAGTAGCACATAGGAGGTGTTTACATGGCAAAGTGTGAGATCTGTCAGAAAGATACTCATTTCGGCAGAAAGATCAGCATCACGCGTTCACAGGTTTCCCGTCGTGCGTTGACACAGCAGCAGCCGAACGTTCGTAACGTTAAGGTCGTTGTTGATGGCACCCCTAAGACTATGCATGTTTGTACGCGTTGCCTTCGTTCCGGTGCAGTAGAAAGAGCGTAAGTTCTTCTCCCCGGTTTCAGGCTGAAAAAGAGAATTATCCCGCTTCTCCGATTTCGGAAGAGCGGGTTTTTTCATTTCTGCTTTTTTTCAGTACCACTTGAAATGCACTATCCCCATACAAAGTTCAAGGATCGCCAGAACCAGTAAATGGGCGGGATAAAACCAGGCATAAAGGGTATTGAGGACGCGGTTCTTATACCCGTTCTCCCCTTTATACGACGCGATCAGGATGTCGATCAGTGGAAACGGCGCCATCCACTGCCAGGTATCAAGAGATTTTTTCACAAGTGTATCTGCATCGGGAAAACCAAAGCGGATCCAGTTAAAGCCGAAAAGCCAGACAGCAGAGAAACCCAGAAGGATGATATATTTCTGAAGAAAGGGCGTCTTTCTGAAGTTACTGGTATACCAGTAGAAAAAATAGATCATCAGTACACCCATCAATCCGTAATTCGGATGAAGGAAATAGGCGACCCCCATTGTCAGAATCGCAAATCCACCTGCGATCACCGGCTTCTTTTCATACCGCTTTGCGACCATCAGGCCCATCATGCCAAGAAGAAGGGTCGGCATCACGCTTTGACTTTGGGGATTCCATACTTTTCCGGTCATGAAAAGATCGTAAATGACTTCAGATATGACCGTCAGAAGCAAGATCCTCCGGAAATGCTTCTTCTCTTTTTCCGGATCGTCCTTTATATGATAGTACCCTTCCGCCAGTAGAAAGGCATAAAGAGGAAATGCCACACGCCCGATGGAACGGAAGATGGTTTCCTCCGGGAAAAAACCATATCCCACATGGTCGATAAGCATCGTGATGACAGCAATTATCTTCAGTAAAAAGACCGACATATCTGTAATTGAAATCTCCCCGGCGGTTCCCTGCCCCTTTCCCGCATGAAAAGGAACAGTGCATTTTCTGCCGAAATCATTATACCATTCGGCGCTATCAGTCCTTCCGGGGAAATGTGTATAATGGAAACATACTGATTATAATCTTTCGGAGGCCACTTATGAAAAACCCGATCCTCACCACAGAACGACTGATCCTGCGACCTTTAACCATGGATGATGCGCAGACCGCCTTTGACTTTTGGACCTCCGACCCGGAAGTGGCAAAATACATGCGTTACTATGCCCACAAAAGTGTGGAGACCACGAAAGAATGGCTGAAGACGGTGGTCGAAAAGGAAGACAGCGACACGGATTTTGACTGGGGCTTTGTTCTGAAAGAGAGCGGAGAACTGATCGGTTCCGGCGGACTTTACTTCGACGAAGAGGACGGCATGTTCGAGATCGGCTACAACTTTGCCCGATCCCAGTGGGGCAAGGGCCTGGCCACGGAGGCGGCCCGCGCTATGCTGGATTTTGGAAGAAATACACTTCATCAGACGCAGTTCCGTGGCCGTCATGATGTGAGAAATACCGCGTCCGGTAACGTTATGAAAAAGTGCGGATTTGTCTATGAGAGGGATATCCTGGATCATATGCTGGAGGACGGAGCGGAAAGAACGGTCAGCATGTATCGGCTGAGAACGCCGGGAAATCCGGAGAACTTTACTTTGAATAACGGGATCCAGATCCCGCCTGTGGGCTACGGCTCTTACCGGTCCACCCTGAAGGAGGGAAAAGCACCGATCCTCAAGGCGCTGGAACTGGGTTACCGCTATATCGACACCGCTTCTTTCTATGACAACGAAGAATGCATCGGCGAAGCTATTTCCGAGTGCGGCCTCCCAAGAAACGAGATCTTTCTGGCAACTAAAATGTGGCCGACGGAAATGGGCTACGAAGAGACGAAAGAGGCCTTTGCCCGATCCTGCCGGAAACTTCGCACCGACTATATCGACCTGTATCTGATCCACTGGCCGAAGAAAAATCCGCAGGACCTTCAGTGGAGACAAAGGATCCGGGATACCTGGCGCGCCATGGAAGAACTGTATAAAGAAGGAAAATGCCGCGCTATCGGTGTCTGCAACTTCCAGCCGCATCATCTGTCGGTGATCCTGGATGACTGCGAGGTAGTACCGATGGTGGACCAGCTGGAGCTGCATGTCGGGTATCTTCAGCAGTATACAGTGGATTTCTGCCGTTCCCACGGTATCGTTCCTCAGGCATGGAGCCCGCTGGGAAGAATGTATTTTTCAAAAGAACCCTACCTGGAAAAAATGGCCGGACAGTATGGTGTCAGCGTCGCCCAGCTGCTTCTGAGGTTTCTCAACCAGTCCGGTATCCAGATCATTCCGAAAAGTTCCCAGAAAGAGCGCATGAAAGAGAACAAGGACATTTTCGGCTTTACGATCAATGAGGAAGATATGCATTTTCTTTCCGTACTGCCGCAGATCTTTTTCTCGAAAGAATTCCCGGATTGGGCCACAAGAGACTAGTTTTCCGGTTCACAAATATCTCATTTTGAAGTATAGTAGATGTGAGTATTTCTAGGGGGAAGACCATGTTTTCAAACTTCACGCATGCCTCAGCCAAGAGTCTGAAGATCATCATTGTCGGAAACGGCAAAGTTGGTCGTACGCTTGTCGAGCAGTTGAGCAAGGAAGGAAACAATATCACCGTCATTGAAAAAGATTCCTCGGTGATCGCCGATCTGGATTCCCAATTCGATGTGATTACCGTCAAAGGAAACGGTGCCAGCTACAGCACCTTAAAAGAAGCCGGCGTGGAAAATGCCGATCTGGTCATTGCCGTGACCGGTTCTGATGAACTGAATCTTCTGTGCTGTACCTTAGCCAAGCAGTTCAGCAAATGTGCGGCAATCGCCCGTGTCAGGACACCGGACTACAGCCGGGAGGTCGGCTATCTGCGGGATAAGCTGGGATTGGCCATGATCATCAACCCGGAGCTGGAATCCGCCCGGGAAATGGCCCGCATCCTGTATTTACCCTCTGCCCTTCAGATCAATACTTTTGCTCACGGTCAGGCTGAAATGATCAAGTTCAAGATTCCCTCCGGAAATGTTCTGGATCAGATGACTATCGCCAATTTAGGTAAACATGTTACCCATAACATCCTGATCTGTGGAGTCGAAAGAAACGGTGAGGTAACGATCCCCTCCGGTTCCTTCTGTCTGCAGGCAGACGATACTCTCTATTTCGCCGCGACCCGCGAGGAAGGAAAGAAGTTTCTCAAGCATATCGGTGTTTTTACCAAGCAGGTGCGAAATGCCATGATCGTCGGCGGCGGTCTTTCCGCCTATTACCTGGCAAACGAACTTCTTCATGCCGGTGTGGATGTCCACATTCTGGAGTCTTCATATGCCCGTTGTGAAGAACTGACCGCCCTTCTCCCGGAAGCTGTGGTCGTAAATTCCGATGCCTCCACGACAGAGGGTCTGATGGGCGCCGGCCTGAAAGATATGGAAGCCTTCATTCCTCTGACAGGCATCGACGAAGAAAATGTCATGCTGACACTTTTTGCCAGAAAAGTATCGAAGGCCAAAGTCATTACTAAGATCAACCGAATCAATTTTTCCGATGTCATTGCTGATCTGGACCTGGGGTCGGTGATCTATCCGAAACTTATTACTTCCGAGGCGATCATCGCCTATGCCCGCGCCCTTCGCGCCTCAAGAAGCAGTGAGATCGAGACCCTCTATCACCTTTTCGACTCCCGGGCGGAAGCTATCGAGTTCAATGTCAAAGAAAAGTCCCCTGTTGTGGGAAAAGAACTGAAAGATCTTTCTTTAAAGAGCAACCTCTTAATTGCCTTCATCAACCGCAAAGGAAAGATCATTATTCCGTCCGGCTCCGATACCATCGAGGTCGGAGATTCTGTCATGATCGTGACGACCCATACGGGCCTAAGCGAGATCCGGGACATCTTAAAGTAAGGAGCCCGAGTACGATATGAATGCTTCCATGATTTTCTATATCCTTGGACATGTGCTTCGTATCGAAGGTGTCTTCATGCTTCTTTCGGCGACGGTCGGACTGATCTATAACGAAAAGAACGGCCTGGTCTTTCTTGTCATGGCTATCTGTCTTTTCCTTCTCGGTCTCCTTCTTTCCATAAAAAAACCGAAAAACACAACGATCTACTTGAAAGAAGGCTGTGTCATCACTGCCCTTTCCTGGATCCTGATGAGTTTCTTCGGAGCCCTTCCTTTCTACATCACAAAAGAGATCCCTTCTCTGGTCGATGCCATGTTTGAAACCGTCTCCGGCTTTACTACCACCGGAGCCAGCATTATGCCGGACGTAGAGATCCTCTGCCACGCCTCCCAGTTCTGGCGCTGCTTCACCCACTGGGTCGGTGGCATGGGTGTGCTGGTTTTCCTTTTGGCGATCATTCCTATGAGCGGCGGCTCCAATATTAACCTGATGCGTGCAGAAAGCCCCGGGCCGTCTGTGGGGAAACTGGTCCCGAAGATGCGCCAGTCTGCCGCACTTTTATACCTGATCTATCTCTTTTTGACCGCACTGGAGACCATGCTTCTGGTATTGGGAAAGCTTCCGGTATTCGAAAGCATCTGTACATCATTCGGTACTGCCGGCACCGGCGGTTTCGGTGTCTACCGGGACAGTCTTGCCAGCCAGACTCCGTACATCCAATGGGTCGTGACGATCTTCATGATCCTTTTCGGCGTTAACTTTAATTTCTACTTTTTCCTTCTTTACCGGCACATCCGCAAAGCGGTAAAGATGAGCGAAGTCCGGGCCTATCTGGCAGTGATCCTCGTAAGCATCGGCATTATTTCCGTCAATGTGTATCATCAGTTTGAAAGCGTCAGCGCGTCGATCCGTCACTCCAGTTTTCAGGTAGCCTCCATCATCACCACGACAGGATTTGCCTCTACCGACTTTGATCTATGGCCGGAGACCAGCAAAGTCATCCTGGTCATCCTCATGTTTATCGGCGCCTGCGCCGGCAGTACCGGTGGCGGCATTAAGGTCTCCCGCTTTATCATCCTGATCAAGTCTATCGGAAAAGAATTGAAATCCTATGTCCATCCGAAGTCAGTTTCGAAGATTACTATGGATGGAAGCCCGGTGGAACACGAGATCGTCCGTTCGGTCAATGTATTCTTCATTACTTTTACACTTATTTTCACATTCTCGCTTCTTCTGGTCTCTCTCGATAACAAAGGCCTGGTCAGTTCCTTTACCGCAGTTGCGGCCACTATCAACAATATCGGCCCCGGTCTGGAGGCCGTAGGTCCGACTCAAAACTACGCGGGTTTTTCCGCCTTTTCCAAGCTGGTCATGATCTTCGACATGCTGGCAGGCAGACTGGAATTATTCCCCATGCTGGTACTTTTTAATCCGAAGCTATACCTGACCAAACCTCTCGTTTCCCGTCATGTGAAATGATGTGGTCTTCTCCCCTGTTTTATGGTATTCTCGATTTAAGAAGAGAAATGCGTGAATTCGCGTCTGCGGTGGACCAAGCCCGTGCCCTTTCAGGATCACGAGCATCGTGACCGGTTTTGCAGACAACCGGTGCGGGTACAGATCCGGTAAAACAAGCATGCTTGTTTCAAAGCTGTTTCTCTTCTTTTTTATTGTTCGAAAAGAAAGGACCGGCTCCACTCTCTGTGACTTCGATTTTTGAAAAGCTCCTATCCAGAAAAACCTGGGATGAATTTCTGGAGTATAAGCTAGCCCATCAGTACATGAGCAGGAAAGAAAAAGAGCAGCTGGCCTCTTTTATCGAGGAGGAACGGTACCTTCCCATTGCCACCCGCCTTTTGCATCGGGACTACTGCCTGGATCTTCCTATGCGCCGTACCATAAATAAAAGCGGCACCACGAAAAAGCGCACCGTATATACATTTTCCGAAGAAGAGAATCTCTTTTTGAAAGGTCTTTCCTTTCAGCTTTATCAATACGACCCTCTTCTTTCCGGCCGCTGCTATTCTTTCCGAAGATCCCATTCTGCCCGAAATGCCATCTTCGATATCCTTGCCCAGAAGCACAAAGATTCTCTCTTCTGCTTCAAAGCGGACATATCGAATTACTTTAATTCCATTCCGGAAGAAAAACTTCTTTCGGTCCTGGAGGAACTGATCACGGACGATCCTGATCTTCTGTGGTTCTTCCGCTGTCTCCTTCTTTCCGGGAAAAGCCGCCTTTCAGACGGATCAGTCATCGAAGAGTCCCGGGGCGCCATGGCAGGCTCGCCGGTCTCACCGTTTTTTGCCAATGTCTACCTTCTTTCTCTGGATCAGGAATTCGAAGAAAAAGGCATCTCTTATTTCCGCTACTCCGATGACATTCTGATCTTCGCCGAAAGCCGTGAAGAACTGGATCGGGCCATTTCCTTATTCACATCGCGGATCAAAGAAAAGGGGCTTACTTTAAACCCTTCGAAGATGCATATTTCCACGCCGGGGGAACCATGGGAATTTCTGGGATTTTCCTACCAGGATCATCAGGTGGACATTTCCTCTGTCACGAAAGAAAAGCTCAAGGGAAAGATCCGAAGAAAAGCCCGTTCCCTTCTTCGCTGGAAGACGCAAAAGGATGCCGGTTACGAACGGGCCGCCAAGGCCTTGATCCGTACTTTCAACCGGAAATTCTATAATGAACTCCGGGAAGATCTTTTCACCTGGAGCCGATGGTTTTTCCCGGTGATCACCACGGATAAGAGCCTTCGGGAGCTGGATGCCTATCTGATCGAATATATCCGTTATCTATACTCCGGCCGTCACTATAAAGGAAATTACGCGATCACCTATGACCAGATCAAGGAAATGGGTTTCCGAAGCCTCCGTCACGAATATTATCTTTCCCGTACGGAAAATGCACTTCCCTGAATCAAAAAGGATCTTCCTTATGAGAAGATCCTTCGTACGCATATGATCCGTTTTACGATATCCGAACTTGCATCAAACTTACATAGCTTAATGGACGTTCCGGTCGGTGCCCGCATCAGAAGCACTCCGGGATCCGTACAGAGCGCCACCTCATAAGGCTCTTTACTGCCCGGTTTGTAAGGATCTGCCAGGAAAACGATATCGCCCGGAATAATACTATCGATGACCAGTTCATTGGTCACGGCGCCATACTGAAGCTCCACTTCATTTCCGCAATTGATCAGATCTTTTATTTCCCGGGGAAGTTCGATTCCGTTTACCGCAGCAGACACGTAGATCAGGCCCTGGATCGAAATACCACGGTTGGTCAATCCGCCATCCAGATAAGTTGCATTGACCATAGTCCTGGCTGAGCTGACGAAATAACGCACACCTACTTCTGCGGTATCCTCATCTACCTGAAGTTCGATCACACCACTACTGCTGATCCAGCCGGTCTCTCCGTTCGGCAGCTGCACCTGATAAACGGTATCACGCTTAACATCGGCATACAGTACCGTATTCATCGGCACTTCGCTGATCAGTGTACCGTTACTGGCATGAGACATAACGCGCTTACTGATATCCGCTACGACCAGTTTAAAAAGATGCAGCTCCGGCTCGCAGGAGGACATATCCGTATTCAGTTCGTCCGCTTTGACATAGCCCACGATATTATCCATGGTGCGGATGCAGACGTAACCGTTTTTGCAATCATCATTCAGGAAATGCACCGGTTCATTCATCAGGACCTGGGTGATCCGCTGGCTGGTGATGTCATCCTCGGACATGACGCTGGCCGCACTGACCTTTACTACACGATATGTATCGTCATAGATCAGGTGCGGTTCTTTTTCCACGAACAAAGCAATATCTGTATTTTTGAAAAACGCGGGAAGGATCCTCGGCAAAAGAAGGAATACGACCATCATGATCGTTATGAAAATTCCCGCCGCCAGAACAAGTCTCGGCCAGCGGCTCTTGTGGTTATCCGATACGGATGAATCTGACTTATTGAGAGACCAGACATCCACCAGATCTTCCGCTTTTCCGTACTGGCCGGAAGGCTCCAGAATACTTCCTTTTCCGCTGATTCCGTCATCCTTCGGTTTCTTTCGGAAAATCTTAGTCAGTCCGATCTTGAATTGTCTCCACCAATGGGACTCCTGTCTCATTTCTTCTCTTCTTCCTTCTCCAAACAGCAGAATGCCACTGCCATGCCGGCATCGTGGGAAATGGAGATAGAAATGCTCCGTCCATTCTGCTTTCTATATACTTCTTCTGCACGGCCTTTTAAGACCACTTCCGGTGCGCCACTTTTCTTCTTCCGGATCTGAAGATCCGTCATGGCCACGCCCTCGGTGCCTAGTCCCGTGCCCAGTGCTTTTGCCACCGCTTCTTTCGCGGCAAACCTTCCGGCCAGAAATTCCACCTTGCGGGACGGACTTCCTATGGCTTCATAAAGTGCGATTTCTTCTTGGGAACAGACTCTTTCCAGAAAGGCCTTCTCGTGCTTTCCGATCGCCTTTTCGATCCGTTCCAGGGAAACGATATCGACTCCGGACGAGATCATGTCCGATCACCTTC
>CADCLV010000038.1 GCA_902802325.1 Oscillospiraceae bacterium
GCGGCCATGGCGTGCCTTTCCTATTTGATGAGAAATACTTTTCTTCTGAAGCATAGGCTTGCTCCCTTCCATCTTCTCACGCAAAGAAAAGCCGAAACTTTATCACACGACCTACGATCATGCCAAACTCTATGCCAGTTTCGTCGCGGAAGGTATTAAGAATGTGATCGGTGAAAAGCCGGTAATTGAGAGCTAAATCCACTGTATGCCTTAAGGGCGGAGGGGAAGGCCAGGGTCTCATATTCTTTTTCCGTCACAAGGGTCCCCAGTTTTTTGGCACAGGAGGTCAGGTTTCTTTTGACGGCAGGATCTTCGGAAGAAAGAAGGATCTCATAACCCAGCATTTCCCAGCGAAGGTGGGAGAAGATGTGGTGGGCATTGCCTAACGGGCGGATATCCGGTTCAACGGTGTCGGATTTCGATTCAGAACCGGAGATGGAGCCGGAGTTAGTCGAGGGCTTAGTTGCGATCCCGAAGTTTTCCGAAAGCCAGGTCCGGATCTCATGATTCGTCTTGATCCCGGGAAGGGAAATATATTCATAAAGTCCTGCCAGAAGTCCCTGGTCCGGGCGCTTTCTGACAAGAAGTTTCTTTCCAACATAGATCTTCAGGATCGTGTGCTCCTCTACGGGGACGGCCTTCTTCGGCTTTTTAACCGGGAAGTCTTCGGCTTTTCCCAGAAGACAGGCGCTGCAGTAGGAAGAAAACGGGCAGACGGAACACTTGGGAGATCTGGGAGTACAGATCAGGGAACCAAGATCCATCAAGGCTTCGTTAAAATCCCCGGGGGCGTCTTCGGGCATGTCTTTTTCGATGCGGGAAAAGACTTCGTTATAGGTGGCCTTATCGGTGGCAGGAAGCGGAAGAGCATGAAGGCGGGTATAGATGCGGATGGCATTGCCGTCTACGGCAGGTTCCTTTTTCTGAAAGGCCAGGGACGAAATGGCACCGGCCATATAGGGACCGATCCCCGGCACCTGAAGAAGTTCATCACGGGAAGAAGGAAGTGTTCCGTTGCATTTCTCGCAGAGATAGATGGCGCCTTTTTGAAGGTTTCTTGCCCGGGAATAATATCCGAGACCTTCCCACAGCTTTAAGACCCGTTCCTCTTTGGCTTTGGAAAGAGAGGCGGGATCAGGAAAGGCTTCTAAAAAGCGGGGATAGTAGTCAAGGACTGTTGCCACACGGGTCTGCTGGAGCATGGCTTCCGAGATCCAGGTGGAATAGGGAGTACGGCCCTCCCGCCAGGGAAGACTTCGTCTATGTCCGGAAAACCACAGTAAAAGATCGGAACTTAGCATGGAAGCACTCACGCGCGGGAAAACTTATTGCGGAGAGCTGCAAATACCTCTTTGGTCGCACAATACTTATCGGCCAGTGTCACCAGAACGCTCTCTCTGTATCTCGGCGGGACCGGAGTTAAAGGGAACATGTGTCTCTTGATGATGTTCTCCTCAAGAGGCGTCAGGTCGGCAAAATCACGCTTGGCGTTCTTGCAGGCGGTGTGCGGGTGGGAAAATCCGTGAAGCTTCTCCGGCTTTTCAATATGCCAGTCATAAAGAAAATAGTCATGAAGAAGGGCTCCGCGTACCAATTGTTCGTCTTTAAAGCGAAATGGGAGGAGAAGCGACAGATAGAGGGACGCTTTGGCCACAGCGATGCTGTGATCATAGCAATTGCTGCTTCCGTGTTGCTTGAAAGCTTTCAATTGGTCGAGAAGCCCTGTTTCCAGAACGGAAGAGGAAAGGCGCTCAAATAACATGTCTCTCTTAATTCGAAGTTTCAATCGCTGTCTCCCAAAGATGAATTAGTTTATCTCAAACCCTGCTATAAAGATACCATATTTCCGATGGGTAGCAACGGGTCATCTGTGAACAAAAAATGAATTTTCCGATTGTTGACTTATTCCCTTTAAGAAGATAAACTGATACTCAAGTGAGCTCGTGCTCCCATTTTTTTATCCCGTTTTCGAAAGCGATTTCGGAGCGGTCCCCCCTTCTCCTCAGATAAAAATGGGACCACGGCCACTTTTACTAAGCAATACAGCGTTTTATACGCGTATCGATATATCAATTCTAACAAAGGAGTGTATGAACGTATGAGTACACAAATTGAACAAAATGCAATCTCCGCCATCCGTGTTCTTTCCGCGGATATGATCCAGAAGGCGAATTCCGGTCACCCGGGTCTGCCGCTGGGCGCTGCCCCCATGGCTTACACACTGTGGGGCAAGGAAATGGCTTTCGACCCGAAGGATCCGAAGTGGATCAACAGAGACCGTTTCGTTCTCTCTGGTGGTCATGGTTCCGCACTCTATTATTCTCTTTTGCACCTGTTCGGTGTGGGCGGTCTGTCTATTGAGGATCTGAAGCAGTTCCGTCAGATGGACAGTAAGACCCCGGGTCATCCGGAGTACGGCCACACAGCCGGTATCGATGCTACAACCGGTCCTCTGGGCGCAGGTCTTTCCATGGCTGTTGGTATGGCGATCGCAGAAGCTCACCTTGCTGAGACTTTCAATAAGCCGGAATTCCCGGTCATCGATCACTACACATTCGTTGAGTGCGGCGATGGCTGCCTGATGGAAGGTATTTCCGAAGAGGCTCTGTCTCTTGCCGGCACACTGGGCCTGGATAAGCTGATCGTTCTTTATGACTCCAACAGCATCTCGATCGAGGGTTCCACAGATATCGCCTTTACCGAGAACGTAAGAGGCCGTATGGAAGCTTGCGGTTTCCAGACACTTCT
Organism: Oscillospiraceae bacterium; assembly: GCA_902802325.1. Lineage (GTDB taxonomy): Bacteria > Bacillota > Clostridia > Saccharofermentanales > Saccharofermentanaceae > Scatonaster. The sequence goes on from CADCLV010000038.1 coordinate 2,749, forward strand.
GGTTGAAGACGGTAACGATATCGACGCGATCGCGAAGGCCATCGAACTTGCCAAGGCTGAGAAGACCAAGCCTTCCTTCATTGAGATCCGTTCCATCATCGGTTACGGCTGCGAAGCAAAGCAGGGTACTGCTTCTGCTCACGGTGAGCCGCTGGGTGAGGAGAACATCGCCAAGATGCGTGAGACACTGGGCTGGCCGTGTGCCGAGTCTTTCGTTGTTCCGCAGGAAGTATACGATCACTATGCTGAGCTTGGTAAGAAGGGCACAGAAGCTCACGCCAAGTGGGATGCTATGTTCGCTGAGTATGCCAAGTCCTATCCGGATCTGAAGGATCTGTGGGATAAGTTCTTCAGCGATGATTATTCCGCACTTCTTAACGACGAAGACCTCTGGACCGTTGACGACAAGCCGCAGGCTTCCCGTGCTCTCGGCGGTAAGGTCCTCAATAAGCTTGCTGACCGTATCCCGAACCTCATCGGTGGTTCTGCCGACCTGGCTCCGTCCAACAAGTCCTACATGAACGGCAAGGGCGATTTCAGCGCCAAGGACCGTGCCGGAAGAAACATGCACTTTGGTGTTCGTGAGCTGGCTATGTCCGGTATCTCCAACGGTATACTGCTCCACGGTGGCCTGCGTTCTTACTGCGCGACCTTCTTCGTATTCTCTGATTACACCAAGCCGATGGCCCGTCTGTCTGCTCTGATGAATATCCCGCAGATCTTCATGTTCACCCACGATAGTATCGGTGTTGGTGAAGACGGCCCGACACATGAGCCGGTTGAGCAGCTGACCATGCTCCGCTCCATGCCGAACTTCAACGTATGGCGTCCGTGTGATGCAACTGAGACAGTTGCTTCCTGGGTAGCTGCCATTTCTTCTGCGAAGACTCCGTCCGCGCTCGTTCTGTCCCGTCAGAACCTGATGCCGCTGACCACTTCTTCGAAGGAAGCTCTGAAGGGCGCTTACATCGTAGCGAAAGAGAATAAGGATAAGCCGGATGTGATCATCATGGCTTCCGGTTCTGAAGTGGAACTGGGTATCAAGGCAAAAGACGTTCTCGCAGGTGAGGGCATTGATGCTCGTGTCGTATCTGTTCCGTGCCTCGACGTATTCCTTTCTCAGGATAAGTCCTACCGTGATTCCATCCTGCTTCCGGATGTAACAGCCCGTGTCGCAGTAGAAGCCGGCTCCTCTTACTCCTGGGGCAAGCTCTGCGGTATCGACGGCGGTTATGTTACCATGGATACTTTCGGTGCCAGCGGTAAGCCGTCCATGCTGATGGAGAAGTTCGGATTTACAGTAGATAACGTTGTTGCTACCTGTAAGGCTGTTCTCAATAAATAAGTAAACGGTTCCGCCGGGATCCTTTTGGTCGGGTCCCGGCGGAATTTTTATACTTCGACCATTTTTTTTCGAAGGGCAAATAGACCTTCCGAAAGCGAATTTTATAAGAAAGATCAGGTTTTCCCTATGGCGACCATCTACGATATTGCCAAGGCCTGCGGGCTTTCGCCGGCCACCGTTTCCAAAGCGTTATCCAATGCCAGCGACGTCAGCGCCTCTACCAGGGAGCGGGTAAGAAAGACTGCCCAGGAACTGGATTATGTTCCGAATGCGGGCGCACGCGCCCTTTCCCAGAGCCGGACATGGTCGATCGGTGTTCTTTGCCAGGATGCTTCCCAGATGGGACTTTGGCATTATCTTTTCGCCCAGGTCATCGAAAGCTTTAAGGACTATGTGGAGTCCCAGGGCTACGATATCGTTTTTATTTCCAACAAAGTAGGCAACTTAGGCCTTTCTTACCTGGGTCACTGCCGCTACCGCCGGGTAGATGGCATTTTCATCGTGAATACGGACTTTGCCCAGAAAGACACGAAAGAACTGATCGACAGTAATCTTCCGAAGATCGCTATTGATTTCCAAAATGAGAAGATCGGCTGTATCAACACCGATTCCAAAGAAAGCATGCGGATGCTGTTTTCCCATCTTTACGATCTGGGACACAGAAATATCGTATATCTGCATGGTGAGCGCGGTAAGTATGTTACCGAAGAGAGGATCGACGCGCTGGTGAAGACCGCAGCTGAGATCGGAAACGGGGATGCGACTTTCCGCCTTTTCCCGTCCCATTATTATTCCATTGAAGGTGGCTACGATTCTATGAAGAAGCTTCTGGAGGCCACCACACATGACCGTCCCACGGCCGTGATCGCCAGCGATGACTATTCTGCCATCGGCGTGATCGAAGCGGTACGGGATGCCGGTCTTTCGGTACCGGATGACATTTCCGTCGTCGGATTTGACGGTATCGAGATCACCCAGAGAACCAGTCCGAGACTGACCACGATCCGTCAGGATACCAAGGCGATCGGCGAAGCCGCCGCCAAGCATCTTCTTGCGCAGATCGCAGGGGAAGAGACAAGTGTAGTCTCGGAGACACTTCCTCCGCAGCTCATTATCGGAGAGAGCTGCAAGGACCTGACGAAAGACTGATTTTCGGACTTTCCGTCTTTTCGTTTGAAATATATACCCTGCCCAAGGGAGAAGCTTTTTGGGCGGGAAAGTAAATAGAAAAAATACCAATCTGACAGAAAAAGAGGTGACCTATGGAGAAGTATCTTGACCCTAACCTGAGTTTTCAGGAAAGAGCAGAAGATTTAGCTGACCAGATGACCTTTGAAGAGCAGGTGCCGCAGCTGAGCTATGGCGCGCCTTCCATCGACCGGCTGGGGGTGCCGGCATATAACTGGTGGAATGAAGGTCTTCACGGTGTGGCCCGTGCCGGTACGGCAACCATGTTTCCCCAGGCGATCGGTCTGGCGGCGATGTTTGACGATGCGCTTTTAGGAAAAGCTGCTAAGATCATCGCAACCGAGGCCCGTGCAAAATACAACGCCTCTTCGAAGAAAGGCGACCGGGATATCCGCAACCGAGGCCCGTGCAAAATACAACGCCTCTTCGAAGAAAGGCGACCGGGATATCTATAAAGGACTGACCCTTTGGAGTCCGAACATCAACATCTTCCGTGATCCGAGATGGGGAAGAGGACATGAGACCTACGGTGAAGATCCGTATCTGACATCCCGTCTGGGCGTGTCTTTCGTAAAGAATCTTCAGGGCGACGGAAAGTATATGCTGGCTGCCGGCTGTGCCAAGCACTTTGCGGCTCACAGCGGACCGGAAGCACTGCGTCATGAATTTAATACCATTGCTTCGAAAAAGGATCTGGCCGAGACGTATCTGCCGGCTTTCGAAGCGCTCATTAAAGAAGCGAAAGTCGAAGGTGTCATGGGTGCCTATACCCGCTTGAACGGGGAACCTACCTGTGCCAGTACATTCCTTATGGGAAAACTGAAGGAGTGGGGCTTTGACGGATATTTCGTTTCCGACTGCTGGGCGATCCGTGATTTCCATGAATCCCATAAGATCACCAAGACTCCGACCGAGTCTGCGGCCATGGCATTAAATGCCGGCTGTGACCTTAACTGCGGCTGCACTTACGTTCACGCTATCGCTGCGGAGCAGGAGGGACTGGTCAGTAAAGAGACCATCCGTAATGCCGTGGTACGCCTGATGCGTACCCGCATGAGACTGGGTCTTTTCGAAGAACATACAGAGTTCGACGATATCCCGTACGATGTGGTCGCCTGTGACGAGCACAGAAAGGTGTCCCTGGAGTGTGCCGAGAAGTCTATGGTGCTTCTGAAAAATAACGGCATGCTGCCGCTGAAAAAAGAAGAGATCAAGTCCATCGCTGTCATCGGTCCGAACAGCGACAGTATCGATGCCCTGCGTGGTAACTACTACGGCACCTCTGTTGGCCCGAAGACATTCCTGGAAGGTATCCGTGACGAAGCCGGTTCCGACATCCGCGTATACTATGCAGAAGGAGCTTCTCTTTCTAAAGATCGGATCCAGCCCCTGGCTATGGCCGAGGATGGTATTGCCGAAGCCTTGATCCTTTCGGAAATGAGTGACGCCGTTGTTCTTTGCGTCGGTCTTGATGCCACACTGGAAGGCGAGCAGGGCGATACCGGTAATGCATTTGATTCCGGCGATAAGAGAGATCTTCTTCTGCCGGAAGGACAGAGAGTCCTGATCGAGAAAGTCCTGGCTCTTGGAAAGCCGACGGTGGTCGTTCTTTCTGCAGGCTCTTCCATCAATCCTTTGTGCGATAAGGCAGATGCCCTGATCCAGGCCTGGTATCCGGGTGAACTTGGTGGAGTGGCGCTGGCAAATATTCTCTTCGGTAAAGTATCTCCGTCCGGTAAGCTTCCGGTGACTTTCTATGAAAGCATCGACGCCATTCCGGATTTTGCGGATTATTCCATGAAAGGAAGAACCTACCGCTATACCCGGGATAACATTCTGTATCCTTTCGGATTCGGTCTGACCTATAGTAAAGTTGCGGTTACCGACTGCTTCTATAACCCGGATAAAAATGCCATTAACGTTACCGTCCAGAATCAGGGGAGTGTGGATGCAGAAGATATTGTGCAGATCTATGTTCACAGTAAGTCTTCTGATGCTACGCCGTTTCCGAAGCTTTGCGGCTTTAAGCGTGTGGCCATTCCGGCAGGATCCGAAGAAGAGGTCGAGATTTCCATCTCTGACAGTGCATTTACCGTAGTCAACGAGGAAGGTGAGGTCATCTCCGGCGGAAATGAATTCACTTTCTATGCCGGCACCTGCCAGCCGGATCCGCTGTCTGAAAAACTCAGCGGTACTTCCTGCATATCCGTTTCCGTAGTAAAATAAGAAACGGCAAAAATGTTACTAAAGGGGTATGCCCCTTAAATATAGAAAACAAGGAGAAACTATTATGAAATATCTTATTGGTATCGACATCGGCACATCCGGCACCAAGACCGCGCTGTTTTCCCAGGATGGAAAACTGGTTGCGGCCCATACCGTGGAGTATCCGCTTTATCAGCCGCAGAACGGCTATGCGGAGCAGGAGCCGGATGACTGGTGGAATGCAGCTCTTGAGGGCTTGAAGACAGTCGTTTCCAAGAGCGGCGTAAATAAGGACGATATCGCAGGTATCGGTCTTTCCGGTCAGATGCACGGCCTCGTAATGCTGGATAAGGACGGAAAGGTCCTGAGAAAGTCCATCATCTGGTGCGACCAGAGAACTGCAAAAGAGTGCGAAGAGATCCCCGAGAAGGTCGGTCTTGAAAAGCTCATGGCCATCACCGCATCTCCGGCTCTTACCGGTTTTACCGCTTCCAAGATCCTGTGGGTAAGAAATAACGAGCCTGAGATCTATTCCCAGGTAGCTCACATCCTCCTGCCGAAGGACTATGTACGTTACAGACTGACAGGTGAATTTGCTACCGATGTATCCGATGCTTCCGGTATGCAGCTTCTGGACATCAAGAACCGTGACTGGTCTGATGAAGTTCTGAAGCTTCTGGACATCAAGAAGGAATGGCTGGCAAAAGTTTACGAGTCCGTGGAAGTTTCTGGCCGCGTAACCGAAGAGATCGCTTCCGAAACAGGTCTTCCGGCGGGTATTCCGGTTGCGGCCGGTGCCGGTGATAACGCTGCTGCCGCCATTGGCTGCGGTGTCGTAAAAGAAGGTACTGCCTTTGTTACCCTCGGTACATCCGGCGTAGTATTTGCCCATACTGACGATATGCAGGTCGACCCGAAGGGCCGTGTTCATACATTCTGCTCCGCGGTTCCGGGCTGCTGGCACGTAATGGGCGTTCACCAGGCTGCCTGCCTGTCCCTGAAGTGGTTCAAGAATACCTGCTGCGATTCTGAGGTCATCGAAGCGGAAAAGCGCGGTATCGATGTATATCAGCTGCTGGATGAGATCGCTCAGGAAGTACCGATCGGTGCCAACCGTCTTCTGTACCTGCCGTACCTGATGGGCGAGAGAACACCGCATCTGGATCCGAATGCACGTGGTGTATTCTTCGGCCTGTCCGCTATGCACGAGAGAAAGGATATGCTCCGTGCCGTTATGGAAGGCGTTGTCTATGCTCTCCGTGATTCCATCGACATCTTCAATAACCTGGGTGTCAAGATCGATTCCATGTATGCCTGCGGCGGCGGCTCCAAGAGTAAGTTCTGGAGACAGATGCTGGCAGATGTATTTGACTGCACAGTGAATACCTGCGCTTCCGACCAAGGTGGTGCACTGGGTGCCGCTCTTCTGGCTTCTGTGGCTGCCGGCGTCTATCCGACGATCCAGGAAGCCTGCGGCGCGACGATCTTCTCCGCTTCCTCCATGGATGCAAGAGAAGACGTACACGCTCAGTACGAGCCCTTCTATCAGATCTACAAGGATCTTTATGCTCCGATGGCCGAGAACTTCAAGAGACTGGCTAACGTTTAAGTTCGCCGTCGCATGAATCTTTGCGGCCTTGATTCGAACCCATCTCTCTCGGAACAAGGGAGATAATATATAAGCGGTGGGAACCTTACTGCGCGCCCCCCTTCAGCGCAGGCAAGGACCCGCCGCTTATCTTTTCTTTGTCCGACGGCAGTGCATTTATGGTAGAATAAAAGTATCTGAAAAACTTTTGGGAGGTAGATTTATGCAATATGAAATCAAGGGCGATCAGCTGCCGGTCGTCGTCTGCACAATGAATCCGGGCGAGTCCATGATCACAGAGCGTGGCGCCATGAGCTGGATGACTACAAATATGAGAATGGAGACCCAGGCAGGTGGTGTGGGAAAAGCACTGGGCCGTATGTTCTCCGGTGAATCTCTTTTCCTGAATAAATACACAGCTGAGGGCTCTCAGGGCCTGATCGCTTTTGCTTCTTCTTTCCCGGGCGAGATCCGCGCGATCCAGATCACTCCCGGAAACAGCATCATCGCCCAGAAGAGTGCTTTTCTGGCAGCCGAGCCGGGCGTCGAGCTGAGCGTGCATTTTAAGAGAAAACTGGGCGCCGGCTTCTTCGGCGGTGAAGGTTTCATCATGCAGAAACTCTCCGGTAATGGTACCGCCTTCGTCGAGATCGACGGATCTGTCGTAGAGTATCAGCTGCAGGCCGGCCAGAGCATGTATCTGGATACCGGTTATCTGGCCATGATGGATGAGTCGGTCCAGATGGATATCGAGATGGTCAAGGGCGTAAAGAACATCTTCTTCGGTGGTGAGGGAATGTTCAATACCAAGGTTACCGGCCCCGGCCGTATCTGGATCCAGACCATGCCGATCAGCACAGTTGCCAGCCTGATTGCGGGTCATATCACAGCACGCTGATTTTTCCGGCAAATAGTGTAAAATAGTACTTAAGTGAAAAGAGTCTTTTCAGGAAAAGGGCTCTTTTCCTATTTTCGAATCAGTAGGAGAGAGCGATATGACACGGCTTTTTATCGATACGAAGATCGAAGAGACGACCGATACCTGGGAGTTTACGGACGAGAATGCCAGGTATCTTTCGGATGTGCTTCGGATGCGCCCCGGGGAGGAACTGATCCTTTGTGACGGAGGGCGGATCGATCATCTGTGCCGGATCGAGACGGTAAGTAAGGGCCATGTGGCGGTATCCATTACGGACCGGCATCCCAACACCAACGAGCCGAAGTTTCAGGCCGTGGTCTATCAGGGACTGGCCAAAGGCGAAAGAATGGATCTGTCGATCCAGAAGTCCGTGGAACTGGGGGCGACAAAATATGTGCCTACCGCCTGCAGCCGTTCTATCGTGAAGATCAAGGACGGAAAGGACAGTAAGATCTCCCGCTGGCAGTCCATCGCCCTTGAGGCGGCACGGCAGTGCGGACGGGGGATCGTGCCGGAAGTATCTTCTCCTATGAGTTTTTCAGATGCTCTTTCCGAGGCAAAAGAAAGCTGCGATCTGGTGCTTTTTCCGTGGGAAGAAGAAAAAGACGGGAAATTAGGAGAGATCTTATCTTCCGTAGACTTTGGAAAATGCCCGAAAATCGGCATTTTCATTGGCCCCGAAGGTGGATTTTCCGAAGAAGAAGCGGAACTTGCGGAAAAGATGGGGGCCAAAAAGGTCACCCTCGGCAAACGCATCCTTCGGACAGAGACGGCCGCCCCTGCGGTTTTGGCGATGTTGGTCTATCGAAGCGAACTGATTTAGTGTATAATGAATTGTTAAGTAATTCGGAAAGAGAGTCATCCTATGAAATACAGTTGTCAGAAGGGAACGAAAGATATTCTCCCGGAAGAGATTTATAAGTGGCAAAAGGCCGAGCGGGCTTTTGCAGAGATCTGTGAGGAGTACGGTTATCAGGAGATCCGTATCCCGACTTTTGAGCAGACCGACCTGTTCCAGCGTTCAGTCGGTGACACCACCGATGTGGTGCAAAAAGAAATGTATACATTTGAAGATAAGGGCGGACGTTCTATTACGCTTCGTCCGGAAGGAACTGCCGGTGTGGTCCGTTCTTTTGTGGAGAACGGCATGAGCTCCCTTCCGAGCCCGGTACGCCTGTTCTATAACATCACGGCCTTCCGCTATGAAAAGATGCAGAAGGGCAGATACAGAGAATTCCACCAGTTCGGTGTGGAAGCATTCGGCGCCAAGGGTCCGGCCATCGATGCCGAGATCATCAGTATCCTGGTGAATTTCTTCGACCGCATGGGCTTAAAGAAGACCAAGCTTTGTATCAACAGCATCGGGTGCCCGACATGCCGTGCGGCCTATAATCAGGTACTGAAGGATTATTTCCGTCCGCATCTTTCGGAGATGTGCGAGGACTGCCAGTCCCGTTTCGAGAAGAATCCGCTTCGTATGATCGACTGTAAGGAGGAAAAGTGCGGCGCGATCGCGGCCAATGCCCCTCGTCTCATCGATTATCTGTGCGATGACTGTAAGGCGCATTTCGAAGGCTTAAAGGCAAACCTGGAAGCGCTGGGCATCAGCTACACCATCGATTCCGGTATCGTACGCGGCCTGGATTACTATACACGTACCGTATTCGAGTTTAAGTCCGAAAATGTCGGATCTCAGGGTACCATCTGCGGCGGCGGCCGTTACGACGGACTGGTTTCCGAGATCGGCGGACAGCCGACTCCGGGTATCGGATTTGCCATGGGCGCAGAGCGTTTCCTGCTGGAAATGGAAGCGCAGGGCATCGAGATCGAAAAGGAACAGAAGGTGCAGCTTTATATTGCGAACCTTTCTCCGGAGACACAGATCGAAGCCCAGAAACTGGCTTTCTCTTTAAGAAAGCAGGGGATCGGCTGTGAGATCGACCTGATGGACAGATCTTTCCGTGCCCAGATGAAATATGCCGGTAAGAAGGACATTCCGTTCCTTCTGGTGCTGGGTGAAGATGAGCTTTCGTCCGGCAAAGCGAAGCTGAAGGCGATGGCGGATGGTACCGAAAAGGAGATCGCATTATCTGATCTTGGTGATGAGATCCGTAACTGGAGGAACTGATGGATAAAGAGCACATTCACGAACATGATAATCCGGAAGAAGCAGTGAAAGCGATGGAAAATGAAGCCATCGAAGCACTGGCTTCGGATGCGGAAGTGGAAAAACCGGAACTGGATTCTATCGATGCACTGGCGGCGCAGCTGGTGGATCACGTGGATGTGCCGGATGTTTCTGATATAAAGCCGGAAGACGCGGTGGAAGAAGTGGCAGAAGTAGTTGCGGAAGAAGCTTCTGCAACTGAAGAGACGGTGGAAGAAACAGTAGAGGAATCTTCTGAACCCGTGGAAGAGGCCGCTGAGGAAACAGCTTCAGAAGTAGAAGAAACGGCGGCGGAAGTAGTTTCAGCTGTTGAGCCGGAAGTTTCAGGCGACAGTGCATTTACCGAAGAAACCGAGGCGGCTGAGGAAGATTCGAAAGAGGAAGAGTCTTCTTCTGAGGAAGAGACTGAAGATGAAGAAGCCGACGAGACCGAAGAAGATAATGCAGAGGAAGAAGACGAAGATGACGAAGGTGCGGCCGGTAAATCCGTAACGAAAAAAGCCGACAAGCACAAGGAAAAGGATAAGGAAGAATCCGCCAAGGAAAGAAGCCTTCTTTATACCATCTTCGATACGGTGCGCTATATTGCCATCGGCCTTCTGGTCGGTATTCTTCTGGTGGTATTCGTCATTCAGAGAAACGATGTATACGGAAGTTCCATGGAGCCGACACTGCATAGCGGCGACGCGGTCTTCGTGGAAATGATCTCCGTGTATACCGGAAACTTCAGCCGCGGTGATATCGTCACCATCGATGCTAAGGGCATGGAAGGCTACTCCCACGAAGAGAACCTCATTAAGCGCATCGTGGGTCTTCCGGGCGAGACTATTAAGATCGAAGACGGAAACGTGTATATTAACGGCGTGCTTCTGGATGAATCCGAGTACCTCCCGGCGGGCACCAAGACCTATGTCGGTGCCGAGGGACAGGCAAGAGGATATCAGGAAGTGACTTTGGGACCGGACGAGTACTACTGCATGGGCGATAACCGCGGCGGCAGTAACGACAGCCGTCGTATGGGTCCCTTTAAGAAAAAGCAGATCGAGGCGAAGGTCCTGATGCGGATCTATCCCTTTAATAAAATGAAATTCTACTGATAGGATTAGTTCGAAACGGTATGGAGAGACAAGAGAAAATACGTAATTTCTGCATCGTGGCCCACATTGACCACGGCAAAAGCACTTTGGCCGATCGTTTGATCGAGAATACGGGTGTGGTGGAATCCCGTGAGATGCAGAATCAGATCCTGGATAACATGGATATCGAAAGAGAGCGTGGCATTACGATCAAGTCGCAGTCCACGCGTCTGCTTTATAAAGCAAAAGACGGGGAAGAGTATATCTTAAACCTCATCGACACCCCCGGCCACGTGGACTTTAACTACGAGGTAAGCAGATCGCTGGCTGCCTGCGACGGAGCGATCCTCATCGTGGATGCGGCGCAGGGTATTGAAGCCCAGACGCTGGCCAATGCCTATCTGGCAGTGGATGCCAACCTGGAGATCCTGCCGGTCATTAATAAGATCGACCTGCCGTCGGCCCAGCCGGAGGAGGTAAAAAAGGAGATCGAGGATGTCATCGGTCTGGATGCTTCCGAAGCGCCTTTAATCTCGGCGAAAAATAATGTGGGTATCGATGAAGTGCTGGAAGGCATCGTCAAGTTCCTGCCGCCGCCGAGCGGAGATGAGAATAAGCCGCTTCGCGCCCTGATCTTCGACTCGAAGTATGACTCTTATAAGGGTGTAATCGTAAACGTACGGATCAAGGAAGGCTCGGTAAGTCTTGGAGATAAGATCCGCATGATGAATACCGGCGCTGAGTTCGTAGTAACGGAACTGGGATATTTCCATCCGGGTGAATTTGTGCCGAGTAAGACACTTCAGACCGGTGAGGTAGGCTACATCTGCGCTTCCATTAAGAATGTAAGAGATACGGCTCCGGGCGATACGGTGACACTTGCGGATAACCCGGCAAGTGAGCCGCTTACCGGCTATAAGCCGATCCAGCAGATGGTATTCTGCGGCCTTTATCCGGTGGATGGCGCCAAGTATCCGGATCTTCGGGATGCTCTGGAAAAGCTCCAGCTTAACGACGCGGCTCTTTCTTTTGAAGCCGAGACATCTGCTGCTTTAGGATTTGGTTTCCGCTGCGGTTTCTTAGGACTTCTTCACTATGAAGTTATTCAGGAAAGACTGGAAAGAGAATTCAATCTGGACCTGATCTCCACCGCGCCGTCCGTTGTGTATAAGGTCTATAAGACTGACGGCGAATGCATCCGTATGGATAACCCGACGAATATGCCGGATCCGGCAGAGATCGACTATATGGAAGAGCCGATCGTGAAGGCGACGATCATGACTCCGAAGGAATATGTGGGTAACCTCATGGAGCTCTGTCAGGACAGAAGAGGCGAATATATCAACATGGAATATATGGATGATATCCGTGTCATGCTGCACTATAAGATGCCTCTTAACGAGATCATCTATGACTTCTTCGATGCGCTGAAATCCCGTACCCGCGGTTATGGTTCTCTGGACTACGAACTGGAAGGGTACCAGAAGAGTGATCTGGTAAAACTGGATATTCTTCTGAATGGCGACGTCGTGGATGCCCTTTCCTTCATCGTGCATCGGGATAAAGCCTATGCAAGAGGAAGAAAGATGACCGAGAAACTCAAGGAGAATATTCCGAGACAGCAGTTCGAGGTCCCGGTACAGGCGGCCATCGGCGGTAAGGTCATTGCCCGTGAGACCATCCGTGCCTTCCGTAAAGACGTTCTTGCCAAGTGCTACGGCGGTGATATTACCCGTAAGAAGAAACTTCTGGAAAAGCAGAAGGAAGGTAAGAAGCGTATGCGTCAGGTCGGCTCGGTAGAAGTCCCGCAGGAAGCATTCATGAGCGTATTGCGGCTGGATGAGGATTGATCAGTTGATCAAAGGGAACCCCGGGAATTCAGATTCCTTGGGGTTTTCTTTGTTATAGGTCACGATCTCATTTCGGACGGCCTGCATTCTCTGGTCCAGATGCTCGATCTGTTCGGCACAGTCACGAAGTTCGTCTGCCAATGCCTGGGCGCGCTCCGGCGGCAGGTCGTGCTTATAGTGGAGCTTGTGCTCGAGGCTGGCCCAGAAGTCCATGGCGATGGTACGGAACTGGACTTCGACTTTCATGTTGCGCTTCTCGTTTTTCAGAAAGATCGGGACTTCCACGATCAGGTGAAGGCTCCGGTACCCGCTTGGCTTTGGATTGCGGATATAGTCTTTTCTGGCGATCAGGGTGATGTCATCCTGGGCAAGGAAAGCTTCGGCCAGTTCATAGATATCGTCCGGGAAAGAGCAGATGACGCGGACGCCGGCGATGTCGTGGATCTTCTCTTCGATGGCAGAAAGATTCAAAGGAATATTCTTCCGGCGCATTTTCCGAAGAAGACTGTCGACGGACTTGACCCGGGTCTGGATGCTCTCTATGGGGTTTCTGTCCAGTTCCACCGACAGGGATTCATCGAGGACATTGAACTTCGTTTCCACTTCCATAATGGCGCAGCGGTAGTAAGCGAAGAGAAGGTCGATGGGCTTTGTGTTCTGCTCGACAAAGTCGAGGAAGGAATCCGACATGAGGTTCTCTCTGACGAAGTCCTCCTGATATGTAGAAAGGGCGTTCTCCATCTCGGAAGAAAACGCGGTATTTTCATCGTTAGACATAGTTACTCCTGAATATCCGGCATTTATTTTTCTCTTATTGTAATACATAGACAGAAAATGTTTACTAAGCAATTGTTAAGATTATCGAAGTGGCACAAGAAAAAGAGGAAAGATGCCTTGTGATTTGTGCTATAATGAATTCGAATTTTTTCGGAGGTGAAGGAAAATGAAAAAAATTGCAGTATCAGCAATGGCAGCTATTATGCTGATTGGTATGACCGGATGTTCTCTTCTTGGCGGAAGCAAGTTTAAGACAAAGTCCAATAAGATCGTAAAGGCAGCGGAGAATGTCTGCGGTGCAGAAGAGGCCGATAAGAAGCAGAAGAAGGCGATCCTGAAGATGGATACAAAGAATTCTGTTTTCGAGGATGGCGCTTATCTGAAGATTGATAGTGATGATCTGGAAGATTATGACATCGGTTCCGATGATGTCGATGTTGAAGACCTGAAGAATGCTACCGTTTTCATCAAGAACGAAGGCAACTCTTCTTTTGTTGCTGCCGTTTTCGAGTTCAGCGGTGCTGACGTTGCGGAAGATTACTTTGATGAAATGGCTGAGTCCCTCGATGATCTGGATGAGAAGAGCCTGAAGAAGAAGGCGAAGAACTCTGACCTCGAGTATGTTGTTATCGACGAGGATAGTGAACTGGGTGTTACCGTTCTTTCTGAAGAAGCAAACCAGTGCATGAGCATGTACCTCAAGCGTGAAGGTAAGGTCATCACCATCGTTTCTTACAGTGGTCATGCAGATGCTGATCTGACAGAAGAAGCTTTCGAATTCTACAGAGAAGCAAAGCTCCCGGATATGGAAGATCTGATCGGATCTGAAGACGAAGATGAAGACGAAGACGAAGACGAAGACGAAGATGAAGATGAAGACGAAGATGAGGACGAAGATGAGGATGAAGACGAGGATGAGGATGAAGAGTAATCCTTCCTTCTGACTTCTTACCTGATTTATAAAGTCTGATAACGGGACCGCTTTTCCAAGTGAAGAGCGGTCCTTCTTTTTATGGAGAGGCTTTTTTCCTCTTTGAAATATTTACAGAATGCTCACGAACAAAGTGCTTTTTCGGAAGGAAAGATGAAAAAAGAGAAAGATTTTTTGTATAATAGAAACATCGAGTTAGAGGAGGAGTAGTGTTATGCTGCAAATCAATAAAGAAACGAGCGGAAAGGGTCTTGTATATAAGCTTTCGGGAAGGCTTGATACGATCACCTCTCCGGACCTGGAAAAGGAACTGAAAGCTTCGATGGACGGGATCGAATCCCTGGAGCTGGATCTGGATAAACTGGAGTACATTTCTTCAGCCGGACTTCGTGTTCTTCTTTCGGCACATAAGGTGATGAGCAAACAGGGTTCCATGAAGGTGACCCATGTGAATTCAACCATTTCGGAAATCTTTGAGGTGACCGGATTCTCGGATATCCTGGTCATTGAATAAGCCATCTTCGCGATTTTTCTCTACCGGAGGTGCATTTCCGGTAGAACGGGGGGGGAACACAAAGATGACGATATCGATTTATTCAAAACGATTCAGGGTACATGCAAGACTGGCCGCTATTCTTTTTGTCGCGGCCATTGCGGTTGCCTTAATGTCTTTCATTCACAGAGGGCCAAGCACACTGGAGACGAACCGGGTGATCAACATCACTGCGGATATTTTCTGTATGGTGCTGGGCCTCGTTCTTTTTCTGTGCTGCGGAAGTGATACCCAGTGGGATCAGGATAATCTGAATTATTTCCTGATGATGATCATCACGACTTTCGTAGCTGCTTTTACGGATGAATATTCCTGGCTTGTGGACGGAAAAGCCAACTTGATCGTGGCCAATAAGATCGTCAATACGATCTATTACTGTACGGCGCCGGGGCTGGGGTATCTTTTCTGGCGGTACGTGATCACGTTCCTGAACGTGGAGAAGGAAAGGACCTATAAATGGGACCGTTTCTTCTTTATCGGGCTTTCTCTCTCGATTCTGCTTCGTATCGGAAATATCTTCTTCGGATATTATTTCTCGGTCGATGCCAATGGTGTCTATGCCCGTGAAAGATTCTATCCGATCTCCATGTTCTATGGTTATTTTACTCTCGTTATGACTTTACTTCTGGTGATCCGGGCCAGAAAGAGATTTGAAAAATTCCAGGTGATTGCTCTTTTCTGCTATGCGCTTTTGCCGATGGCGGTGGGCATCCTTACGATCGTTTTTTACGGCCTTTCCTTAAGTTCGCCGGTGATTATGATGGTATTCATGCTGATGTACTGTGTGCTGAATGTGGTGCAGAGCAGAAAACGAAGCGTCGAAGAAAACGAGATGCATCTGGCGACGGCCATTCAGGAAACAGTTCTTCCAAGGAATTTTCCGGACCGGACTGATTTTGATATCTATGCCTCTATGATCCCTGCCAAGGATGTAGGCGGTGACTTTTATGATTTCTTCCTTTTAGATGAAGATCACCTTGCTATGGTTATTGCGGATGTTTCCGGAAAAGGAATACCGGCCGCTCTTTATATGATGGTCTCCAAGACCATGATCAAGAACCAGACCATGGCGATCCCTACAAGCCCTTCTGAGGTGCTATCTAAAGTGAACGACCAGCTGATGGAGAATAACACGGCAGAGATGTTTGTTACAGCCTGGGTAGGTGTTCTTAATCTGAAAAGCGGTGAACTTGTCTATGCCAATGCAGGCCATGAATATCCGGTCATCAAGCACCGCGGAGAAAGCTATGAGATCTTGCGGGAGAAACATTCTCCGCCTCTGGGGTGCCTCGAGGACATTCCTTTCCGGGAGGGAAAGATGACGCTTCAAAAAGGCGATGTGCTTTTCGTATATACCGATGGCGTTACGGAAGCAACGAATGTGGATGAGCAGCTTTTCGGTACGGACCGGATGCTGCAGGTTTTGAATTCTTCCGAGACAGATGAGCCGGTGATGATCGAAAAGACCGTAAGAGAAGGAATCGGGAAGTTTGCCCATGGTGCGCCGCAGTTCGATGATATCACGATGCTGTGCATGCGCTACGACGGTAAAGATCGATAGAGATTTTAAGGAGAACGTGAATATGCAGGATAAAGATCTGGTAACCATTATTCTGGAAGGCAGAATCGATTCCAATAATGCCTCTAAGGTCGAAGAATCGATCCACGAAAAGCTTTCCGGAAAAGAGCCGGCCAAGGTCGTGATCGATGCGGAAAAACTGGAATACATTTCCAGTGCCGGACTTCGCGTCATTCTCCGCATCAAGAAGACTAACCCGGATCTGACTATTTGTAACGTCAGTACGGACGTATATGAGATTTTCGATAAGACCGGTTTTACCGAGATGATGAAAGTGGAAAGAGCTTACCGGAAAGTCTCCATCGAAGGCTGTGAAGTCGTGGGAAAAGGCGCGAACGGTACGGTTTACCGGATCGATGCAGATACGGTTGTGAAAGTCTATAACAACCCGGATGCCATTGAGGATATCCGGCATGAGCGGGAAGTGGCCAAGCTGGCATTGATCCTCGGGATCCCGACGGCGATCTCGTATGATGTGGTCCGGATCGGGGACAGCTACGGTGCTGTATTCGAGCTTTTAAATGCCACGAACTTTTCCAAGATCCTGAACAGCCGGCCGGAGAAATTCGACTGGTGCGTAAAAGAATTTGCGGGACTTCTGAAAACGATCCATGCCACAAAAGTGCCGGAAGGAAAGCTTCCGGAGATCCGCAATAAGGTGATTCACTGGGTCAAGTTCGTGCAGGAATATATTCCGAAAGAAGCCGGTGACAAGCTTATGAAAATGGTGGAGGCCGTGCCGGAGGACGATCACTTGATCCACGGCGATTACCACACGAAGAATGTCATGCTTCAGGGGGATGAGGTCCTTCTGATCGACATGGATACCCTGGCGGTCGGAAATCCGATCTTTGAACTGGCTTCTGTCTTTAATTCTCTGGTGGGCTATTCCGAGTATAACCACGATACGCTCATCGATTTCCAGGGCTATGATTATGCGACCGGACAGAAGTTCTGGCACGATGCGCTGGCGGCGTATCTGGACACCAGGTGTGAAGCCAAGATCCGGGAAGTGGCCGATAAGGCGCGGATCATCGGCTATACCCGCATGATCCGCCGCACGATCCGAAGAAAAGGCCTGGAAACGGAAGAACTTCGATCGGAGATTGAGCTTTGGAAGAAAGAACTTCTGGCGCTTCTGGAAAAGGTGGATGACCTGACTTTCCACATTAACGAACTGAATGTGGAAGCGGACGTCAAATATTTAGAGGATGTGCAGTTCTTTATTGAAGAAAAACTGGAAGCAGTGGGATGTCCGCCGAAAGCCCTGATGCAGATCAATGTGGCAGCAGAAGAGATCTTCGTCAATATCGCGAACTATGCGTATCACCCGGAGCGCGGACGGGCCACAGTACGGGTGGAGATCACCGAGGAACCGGGCGTGGTTTTGACATTCCTTGATAAGGGCGTGCCCTACGATCCGCTTTCCAGGTCGGATCCGGATGTTTCGCTGCCGGCAGAAGAGCGGGATATCGGAGGCTTAGGCATTTTCATTACGAAGAAATTCATGGATGATGTCAATTACGAATATAAGGACGGCCAGAATATCCTGACGCTGAAGAAAGCATTGTAATGGTAAGAAGGAACCGGGAGAAAAACGTGAGTATACACAACATAGACTTTCATATGCACAGCCGCATCTCGGACGGAACGGATTCTCCGGAAGAGCTGGTGGCCCGTGTCCGGGAAGCAGAAATGGAGATGTTTTCCATCACGGATCACGACTCTATTTTATCCTCTTCCATAGTTCCGGATCTGGTAAAAGATTCCGGTCTGGTCTATGTACCCGGCGCGGAGTTCTCCTGCCAGGATGAGGAAGGAAAATATCACATTCTGGGATATGGATACGATCCGAATGCTTCTTCCATAAACGAGCTGGTGGAACGTGGACATGGTTACCGTATGATCAAAGTGCGAAAGCGTCTGGAAGGCATCAAGGAGAAGTTTTCATTTACCTTTACCGATGAAGAGGTGGAGGAACTTTTGAAACTGGATAACCCCGGAAAACCGCACATCGGTCTTCTGATGGTAAAGCATGGATATGCGCCTTCCAAAGAAATCGCCATTAAGGAATATCTGGACAGAGTCAAAGTGCCGGGCGGGTACTATATCCGGCCGGAAGAAGCCATTTCGGCTATCCTTCATTCCGGCGGTGTACCTGTCCTGGCGCACCCGAGCTACGGAAGCGGGGACCAGCTGATCTTAGGCGAAGAAATGGATGCGCGTGTAAAGAAACTGTGCGGGTTCGGCATTCAGGGACTGGAAGCATTCTATTCCGGTTTTCCTTCAAAACTTACGAGAAATCTGATCTATCTGGCGGAGCAGTATGATCTTATGGTATCGGCAGGGAGTGACTACCACGGAAAAAATAAGATGGTAACGCTGGGAGATACCGGTGTTCTTTCTGATTACGAGGAATGTCCGCCGCTGGAAAAGTTTCTGAAACTTATGCAGGCCAAAGGGTATTCCTAAGACGAAAAGATTGCATATTCATTCTCATATCCAGTAGAAAAAAAGGGGAAGTGAAAAACACTTGTCCTTTTTGTTATGGGCGTCAAGAGTTTTAAAAAAATAATACAAAAAACCACTTACGAAGAAGGGGCTGTGAAACCCGGGAAAGAATCTCCGGTGTCACAACCCCTTTTTGTGTCTGATCGTTTTTTGTGTCTGATCGTTTTTCTTCGCTATGGACAACGAAGAAAGATGAACCCGTCAGAAATACTTCAATAATGAAGAACCTCGCTGATGAAGAACCTTATCAGATAGCGACGAAGAACTTCAGGAGGAACAGAAGTGACAGGAAGTAGGTCAAAGGAGAAATGTCCTTATGCTTTCCTGTGCAGAGCTTGATGACGGTGTAGCTGATGAGCGCCAGACCGATACCGTGTCCGATGGAACCGGAGATCGGCATAGCCAGTACCATGATCGCTACAGGGACGATCTGGGAAAGATCGTTAAAGTCGATGTCCTTTAAGTTACTGAACATCAATGTACCGACATAGATAAGCGCGGCAGATGTGGCCGATGCCGGAATAATGGCGGCGATCGGTGCGATGAACATGCAAAGCAGGAACATGAAACCGGCTGTCAGAGAAGTCAAACCGGTGCGACCGCCAGCTTCTACGCCGGAAGCCGATTCTACGAATGTGGTGACGGTGGATGTACCGGAAAGAGAACCGGCAACGGTACCGATGGCGTCAGAAAGGAGCGCCTGCTTCATCTGCGGCATGTTTCCTTTTTCATCCAGCATCTTGGCACGGGATGCGGTACCGACGAGAGTACCGATGGTATCGAACATGTCGATGATGCAGAAGGTGATGACCAAAGTAATGACCGTAAACCAGCCGATGTTGGCAAAGCCCTGGAAGTCCAGCTTAAAGAGTGTGGTGTCGACCATATCCCGGAACGGCGGCAGGAAAGATGCATTTCGCAAAGAACCGAAAGGATTCTTATGGAAGGCGATCGCGGTGGCGGCCCAGTAAATGCAGGAAGAGGCGGTCATGCCGTAAAGAACGGCGCCCTTGATCTTCTTATGTGCCAGAGCCACGATCAGGAAAAGTCCTACCATCATGGTCAGAACGGAAAGAACCATCTCGTTATAAGCGGAACCTAATGTGTCTTTTGCGGAAGAGGCGGTAAGTGCGCCGAAGAAGTCTCGCATGGCATAGAAAGGACCTTTGGAGACTTCCTGTCCGTCCACGATTTCAGATGCGTAGAGCGAAACGTTGGAGCCGAAACCGATATTCATGAGCATCAGGCCGATGGCCGGACCGATACCGAGACGGACACCTAAAGGAATGGCATCCACGATCTTCTGCCGGATGTTAAAGACTGACAGAATGATGAATACGATACCTTCTATGAAGATGATACACATGGCCATCCGGAAGGACTGAAGATAGGTTGTTCCGGTGATGACGACGATGTTGGCCGTGACGGTGGCAAAGAAGGAATTCAATCCCATGCCCGGCGCCATGACGAAAGGCTTGTTGGCTAAGAAAGCCATGCAGAATGTACCAATGGCGGATGCGATACAGGTGGCAAGAAATACACCATTCCAGAGATCCTGGCCCTGGGAGCCGAACCCGGTGAGAAGATTCGGGTTCAAGGCGATAATGTACGCCATGGTCATGAAGGTGGTAAGACCTGCAATGATCTCTGTACGTGCGGTCGTGCCGTTTCTCTGAAGATGGAATGTCTTGTCTAAAATACCGGTTTCTACGACTGCTGTTTGCTTTCCGGCTTTCGATGCAGCAGTGGCCGTGGACACGCCGGATTGATTTTTGGGCGCGCCGGATCTGCCTTGCGGCTTTTTCTTCTTACTCATAATCTACCTCCCATTTCCACAGAGTTTTACTCTACTTTCATTCTATGCCTTAAAGATGACAAACAAAAAATATAAATGGATAGAAAGTTGATATTTTCACGTATTTCCTTGAAATAGAATAAAAATATAGGGGGAACGGGCATGTGGCATTTCCCCGATCATGATTTTTCGTAGAAAGAGAGAAATATATGGAGAATTTTTCCTTTTATTCCCCGACTTTTTTTGAGTTCGGGAAAGACAGTGAACTGAAAGCCGGAATTCTCGTTAAGCAGTTTGGCGGATCGAAGGTACTGATCCATTATGGCGGCGGAAGTGTCGTCCGTTCCGGCCTTTTAGACCGGGTAAAGAAGTCCCTTTC
>CADCLV010000039.1 GCA_902802325.1 Oscillospiraceae bacterium
CGGATGGCAGAGGACGGCAAAGAGGGGATCGCTCTGGCAACAGACGGTGGCTGAGGCGGGATTGGAGCGCGATTTTGAAATGAAGCGTGCCAGCACCTCCAATGTCGTCATCGACATGGCCCGCGGTCTGTCGCCCGCTGAACGCGAGTTCTACGAAGACACCTTGAACATCCGAGAATCAGCAAACCTCTCCCGGCTTGAGCGGGAACTACAGCCGGCATGATACCAGAAGGCTCGCTGCTATATTTCGACCCGTTCGTATTTAAGAACGGTGCTCCGCCAAAGGCCAAGTATTTTATTGCCCTGGCCAATATCGATGAAAGTGTTGTTCTTGCATCTCTCCCTACGTCGAAAGACCATATTCCTGCCGACATCGCCGTCGTTCGTGGAACGGTCAACATGCCTGAGCGGGCTATTAATGCCTATGTATTTGAGGCTGACCTTCTTCTTTCCAATCCGAAGATCATTACGAAGTATCACTATACTTCCGACTTTCTGGCCATTCCGAAAGACCGGACTGATGACTGGTGTTTCGTGGTCAAAGACGGCGTGATCCGTGAGGAAAAGGTCGGCGGCGAGAACTGCTGGCAGATGGTGGGTATCTCCTACTGGAATCAGGAAGCGGGAGAAAAGCTTTCTGAGGATCTTCCGAAGGTCTACGAAGGACCGGGAGGAAAAGAAAGATACTGGGAGCAGGTACCTTTGGTGTACTGCAAAGATAACTATAAAGTAGAAGTGCGCGAGTGTAAAGAAGAAGATATCGTGGAGATCGATACATTCCGTGAACTTAAAAAGATCGATCCGTCTTATGACGTGTGATAGAAAAGGAGAAAAGTATGGAACCTGTAAAAAGAAATGTGCTTTTAAATCCGGGTCCGTCGACCACGACAGATACCGTCAAGTATGCCCAGGTGGTACCGGACATCTGCCCGCGTGAAAAGGAGTTCGCAGGACTGATGAAGGGCCTTCGTGAAGATCTGGTCCGTGTGGTACATGGTGATCTTCAGAAGTACACCTCCGTTTTATTCTGCGGATCCGGTACGATCAATATCGATATCTGCATCAACTCGCTTCTTCCGGAAGGAAAGAAGGTGCTGGTCATTAATAATGGCGCATATTCCACCCGTGCTGTGGAGATCTGCCAGTACTATGGCCTTCCGCATATCGACCTGAAGTTCCCGGTGGATGAACGTCCGGACCTGGCTTTAGTGGAAGAGACTTTGAAGAATGATCCGGATATCGGACTTGTTCATATTACCCATAATGAGACCGGTACGGGTCTTCTGAATCCGATCCGTGAGATCGGTGCTCTCGTACATAAGTACAATGCGATCTTTACTGTCGACACTACCAGTACATATGCGATGCGTCCGATCGATATCGAAAAGGACAACATCGACTTCTGCATGGCTTCTGCCCAGAAGGGTCTGATGGCTATGACCGGCCTTTCTTTCGTAGTCGGTAACCGCGCGATTCTGGAAGCATCGAAGAATAATCCGAAGAGAAGTTACTACTGCAATCTGTATCTGCAGTATGAATGCTTTGAGAGGACCGGGGAAATGCACTTTACTCCGCCGGTTCAGACGATCTATGCGACCCTTCAGGCTCTGAAAGAATACTGGGCAGAAGGCGAAGAGGCAAAATGGGCCCGTCATACCCGTGTTTTCAATGCCATTAACGAGGGACTGGAGGAGCTTGGCTTCCGTCAGGTCATTAAGCCGGAATGGAGAGCCGGACTTGTGTCTTCCGCCATCTATCCCAACGATCCCAACTGGAGCTTTGAGAAAGTACATGACTACTGCTACGAGCGTGGTTTTACCATCTATCCCGGTAAGATCTCCACGACCAACACATTCCGCCTTTGCGCTCTGGGTGCCATCGATGCGCCGGATATCGCTGATTTCTTCAAGGTGTTCCGCGAGGCGCTCGATACAATTGGCGTAACCGTACCGGTCAAGTACTAAAGCTGAGACGAAAGTGCATTTCAGAAAGAATAGGAGAGAAAAATGAAAACAGTTTATACATGTTTCTGTACTGATGTGATCCATGAAGGTCACCTGAATATTTTGAACGAAGCGAAGAAGCTGGGCCGCGTGATCGTAGGCTGCCTTTCCGACAAGGCCTTGATCCGCTACAATAAGTTCCCTACCATTTCCCAGGAAGAAAGAGTGAAGCTCTATAGATCTCTTCCGGGCGTAGAAGAAGTAGTTATTCAGGAGCAGATGCACTATGGTGATGTCATCACCTTGATCCACCCGGATTACATCGTGCACGGCGATAACTGGAAGACAGGCCCGGAAAGTTCCATCCGCGAACATGTGGAGAAGCTTCTTTCTGCCTACGGCGGACAGCTGATCGATGTGCCGTATACCTATAACGAGAAGGTAAAGAAGATCGATATGCAGCTTCGTGAGAAACTGGCCATGCCGGAATATAGAAGAAAGCGTCTTCGTCAGCTTCTGGAGATGACTCCGGTTGTCAAGACCATGGAGGCCCATAGTGGTCTGACCGGTCTTATCGTGGAAAAGACGGTTGTGGAGAATGAAGGCAAGCTCGATCAGTTCGATGCTATGTGGGTCAGCTCCCTGTGTGACAGTACCGCAAAGGGTAAGCCGGACATTGAGCTCGTAGATATGACTTCCCGTTTCAGAACCATCGAGGATATTACCGAAGTCACCACCAAACCGATCATTTTCGACGGTGATACAGGCGGACTTACCGAGCACTTCGTATATACTGTACGAAGCCTGGAAAGACTGGGTGTATCGGCGGTGATCATCGAGGATAAGACAGGATTAAAGAAGAACTCTCTGTTTGGTACGGAAGTTCAGCAGACCCAGGCCACCATTGAAGAATTCTCCGCTAAGATTGCGGCTGGTAAGAAGGCACAGCTTACCGATGACTTCATGATCATCGCCCGTATCGAGAGCCTGATCCTGGAGCGCGGAATGGAAGATGCCCTCAACCGTGCATTTGCATTCGTAAAAGCCGGCGCTGACGGTATCATGATCCACAGCAGAAAGAAGGATCCTTCGGAGATCTGCGAGTTCTGCGATAAGTTCCGTGCGGAAGATCCGAAGACTCCGATCGTTGTTGTTCCGACAAGTTTCAACACCATAACGGAAGAAGAACTGGCTTCTCATGGCGTCAATATCGTCATCTACGCCAATCAGCTGACCCGTTCCGCTTTCCCGGCCATGCAGCAGACAGCGGTGGATATCCTGAAGAATCACCGTGCGAAAGAGGTGGATGACCGCCTTATGTCCATCAAGGACATCATTACACTGATCGATGAGATCTGACCGCCTTATTTGAACACGATATAAAGGAGCAATAACATGAAGGTAGAAAAACTTGTTGAGATCATCGGCGCCGATTTTTATACCGGTGTACCGGATTCCCAGTTAAAAGCACTGTGTAATTATCTGATGCATACCTACGGCATCGACCCGCATCACCACGTGATTGCGGCAAACGAAGGTAACTGTACCGCGCTGGCGGCGGGCTACCATCTGGCCACCGGTAAAGTGCCGGTCGTCTATATGCAGAACAGCGGCGAAGGCAACATCATTAATCCGGTTGCCTCCCTTCTGAACGATAAGGTCTATGCCATTCCGATGGTCTTCATCATCGGCTGGCGTGGTGAGCCCGGCGTGCACGACGAGCCGCAGCATATTTACCAGGGCGAAGTAACGGTAAAGCTTCTGGACGATATGGGCATTGAAAACTTTGCTATCGGGAAAGACACGACTGACGAAGAAGTGGCCTCGAAGATGAAAGAGTTTGAGAAGGTCCTGGCTTCCGGAAAAGATGTGGCATTCGTGATCCGCAAAGGCGCGCTTTCCTTTGATGAGAAAGTGGTATATAAGAACGATAACACCATGGTCAGAGAAGAGATCATTAAGCATATCGTGGCCGTAAGCGACGAAGACCCGATCATCTCCACCACAGGTAAGGCTTCCCGTGAACTCTTTGAGACACGTGTGGCCAAAGGCCAGGAGCATAAGTACGATTTCCTGACAGTCGGTTCCATGGGCCATAGTTCTTCCATCGCTTTGGGCGTGGCAATTAATAAGCCGAATCAGAAGATCTGGTGTGTGGATGGTGACGGTGCTGTCCTGATGCATATGGGCGCTATGGCACTTATTGGAAGCAACCAGCCGAGAAATCTGGTACATATCGTGATCAATAACGGCGCACATGAGACTGTCGGCGGTATGCCAACTGTTATGGGCGATATCGATCTGGTGGGTGTTGCCAAGGCATGCGGTTATCCCTATGCGGTACGCGTCAATGATTTTGAGGATCTGGATCGGGAACTGCAGCTGGCGAAGGGCTTAAATGAACTGTGCCTTATCGAAGTCATGTGCTCCATCGGCGCCCGTGACGATCTGGGCCGTCCGACTACCACAGCGCTTGAGAATAAAGAGAACTTCATGGAGTACTTGAAGACGCTCTGATTTAGATGGCAATGAATCCCAAAACCGGCCCGCTTCCCCAAAAGAAGCGGAGCCGGTTTTGGGATGTCATTTTATTGAAAGACGATTTCGTCTCAATTGTCAGGTTCATCGGATTCTTTTTGCCAGTTGTCTTTGGTGAAAAGATTCTGGTGGGAAAGAGAATACCAGGTGATATCAGTATAGGTATTTCCTGAGTTGCTATAGGGTGACCAGTTATCCGAGTATAGGACATAGATCTTCTCTGCATCTTTTTCATACTGGCGGAATAAGGGGTTTCCGGTAAAAGGACTTAGCGGGTCATCGACGATTCCGTTCAAGGCAAGATACGGTGTATCTGCGTTGGTCATGAAAGTATAATCGAATACAACTTCGCCACTCTCACCAAAGTCCTTCACGAGAAGGACTGGATTATAGCCCATGGCATCTTCTGGATTATAGAGGGTATCGGTGGAGCTTCCGTCACCGAAGATCAGATTATCGAACTGTTCCATTGGCCAGCCGTGGTCGGACACGATGATGATTCTGGTGTTATCGTATACGCCTAGTTCTTTGAGTTTGTCCATCCAGTTACCAAGTTGGATCAGCGCTGCCATATTTCCGTGATAGAAAGCCATCCTGTAGACAGTATCTGTAGGAAGGGGTATATCGTTATAGAAGAAACGGTCCGTATGGGCTTGGTCATATTCGGTATTGTCGACATCAAATACGGGGACATAGTTCGGTTCCTGAAGTGGAATTACATTATGAGCTGCACAGTTCTGCATCAGGAAGAAGGCATTCTGTGTATTATCAGATGTGGTGATTTCCGGAAGAGCAGTTAGGGCCGTGTATGAGTTCAGATAGAGGTCCATTAGAGCATAGGAAACATGAAAACGGCTGGGGTTACTGTTAGTATTAAGAAGGTTGCTGACGTATTCAGGCGACAGATAAGATCCCTTAGCGTAGAGAGTAGGCTGGCATATAAGAGGACAGATCTTCATGAGTCCGTAGCAATAGAAACTACGTTTCCAGACCTTCAGCATCTCATCGTCGAATTCGCCTGCTGATCGAAACATGCCCCACTCTGTGTTGTAGCTCTTGATGAATGGGTATTCGTCATAGATCGATAGGTCCGGAATCTCACTGTAATTAGCAAAAGGCGGGTCGCAGACGGTGACGTCGTAACCGGCGTCGTGAAAGATGAGCGGCATGGTCAGTAAAGCCTCGTTATGCTTCTCACGAAGGGAAAGGTCTGTACGCTTGTTAGTGTTCATCGGAGTATAGTCATACCCACCGAAAAGCGCAGGGGCGCCAGTAAGAGTTCGGATCCCATATGAAAGTGTATTCGGATACCAGGTGAATCCATCGAACTGTGCAGCCAGATCCGGCCTCTCTTGAAAGATATAGGGTACATAGGAGGCGATGGCACGGTCAAGCATGAATACTACTACATTCTTGCCATCTTTTGAGAAGGAAAGATTAGGTCGTTCTTTCTGACTTTCGGCGATAACTCTGCGAATGTTCGGCATGCTTTTTTGTATTTGATAGATGTTGTACCCGCCCATGAAGGTGATTGCCAGAATAAGTACCGGAGAGAGAAACCGGATGATCTTCTCCTTATTTCTCTTAAAGATGAGAATGACAGACAAGATTAGGGCTAGGGATATTAACAAATTGATGAGCTGGCTTGTCAAAGAAAGGTCTTGGGCTACGTCGAAATCAAGTTCTTTGGTCAGAGAGTTCGTGTTTTTGCCATAGAATATGTAGTTCACGACACCTGTAATAGCAAAGGCCCAGATGGCAATAGTTGAAATGTGCTTTCCTTGCGGAGAGGCGAGACGGTAGAATAGTCCGCCCCAGAGAACAAATGTACCGAGGGCGGTAAGTGTCGAGTAACCGATATATAATACTGGTGAGGTGGATGAACTGAACAGTATGAATTCTGAAGGTGAAGACTGAATCACTGCAGAGGGGATGAGAAGTCCTGAAAGGGAACTTAGCAGAATACCGCCACCTAGGAAAAGAATGCCTTCGTGTTCTGTGAGTCGCACGTTTGGTTTTGGTGTATTTTTAGAAGACTTGCGGAATTGGTAGATGATGTTCTTAAACAGTGAAAAAAGGTTGTTAAGAGTCCAGTAGAAGACCAGACCCGAGGGGGAATTGTAAAGGAACACCAGAAAAATCAGGGCCATTCCGTGAAGCTGGAGCTTGTCTTTCAGTTTTAGTCCGTGGGTATAAATCTCGCTAGAGATGATGTTGATTACCGTCATGGCAATCGGAAGTATATTTATGGTAAGGCTGCCAATGGTAAGAATCGCATCTGGCCTTCCGAGGTCGTGGAGAAACAGAAAACTTGCGCCCTTCAAGACAGATAGGTTCGAGAGAAAATTATACGCGGCGATGAAAAAAGGAATCTCCAGGACAAGTGCGACCGTACTCCTTAGAGCGTAGATCGGCTTGTAATGGTTTTCCCTGTAGAAGGCCTGTGTCATCATGTAGCGCTCATCTCCATTGAAGGTCTTCTTGATATGCTCGATGAAGGGAGCCATTTGTTTTTGACGTTCCTGCTCTTCGTTCTGTATCTGGTCTGCCCGTTTATAAAACGGCAGCAATAGGAAATTGACAGCAAGACTCAAGGGAATAATTGCTGCGCCGCAGTTTCGAAGATAGTAGAAGGAGAACGAATAGACTGCTTCCAATACCAATATGATAGGAGAAAGGATGAGCTGATAAAGAAATTGAGAAAATGACACGTGTAACCTCCCTGGAATCGTCCGTCGTACAAAGATCAGATACCCTATACGGCCTTAACAGGTGTATCTTCTTCCTTAGACTTAGCTTTCTTCACAGTGGTGGAGTCAGATCGACCAGATTCGGAATCTTTTTTGAGTTGTTCATATTTTTTGATAAGATAGTCGGCCATGCGGGTCGCACCTTCGCCCTGGTAAGCCCACGCTTCATCTCTGACCTGATGACGGCTTTCGGTAAAGGACTGATCCTCGAGACAGTCATCGATCATTTTCTTCAGATCATTTCTGTTTTCTTTCGTAAGCTTGGCACCCAGTCTCGGAATGACACTTAAGCCCCAGGGAAGTCTTTTCAGCCACCAGGCATCGTAGGGAGAAGCGTCAAATTCAGTATCGGCGCAGATGACCGGCTTGTCGAATACAAGCGAGAAGTCGAAGATAACGCCACTAAAGTCGGAGATCAGAATGTCCGAGCGGTTCAATGCATCGAAGTTATCCGTATCGCGGTTCCATTCCAGCTGGTCGTTATCAGGGAACTCTGCCATAAGCTTATCCATCAGTTCTTTTTCCGAAGTAAAGGACTGCGGGTGCGGACGCACGATGATGTGATAGCCGGTCGAAAGAAGATCACGGATAAAGTCCGCGCCATATCGGCTTAAAATGCCACTGGTGCCCCAGGAAGGTGCGAGAAGGACAGTACGGCCGTCTTTCTTCTTTCCTTCGCCGGCTTCTTTTTCCGCCTGGGCTTTTCTTTCTTCAAACTTTCTTCTTTTCTCATCCATAAACGGACTTCCGGTCAGGACCAGCTCTTTCGCTTCCAGATTACGGACTTTTTCCAGGTCTCGGGTATCGTCGATCTGGAACTGTCCCGAAAGAAGAAGAGAATCGTAGTAATCGATACCGAACATACGATAGGTGGTCATCTCGGCAGGGGAGTGCGGGATGTGGACATAGTACTTTACGTCCTTGCTTCTTTTCCACTGATACACATCCAGTCCCGGCGTGGTGGAAAGAAGAATGGTGGCCTTAAGGAAGTTCAGCTTTGCAAATGCTTTGTTTCCAGGACCGATGCACTCTGTTTTTACATGCTTCATCTCGGTCTGCTTTAATCCCGGATCGTCCTCGGAAGCAGTCATATAGACCACATCCATGCCGCGCTGATCCAGTTCTTTTAAAAGCGGCTCGAAAACGGACCAGTACCGCTTATCGTCAGAAAAGACAGCCAGCGGGATGGCCTTATCATCGGAATCTTTCTGTTTTCCGCCGGAAAGCAGAAAACGGATCTTGACCCATAGTCCCTTAAAGGCGAAACGGGCGACACCCAGGAGACCAATCAGAATGGCAAAGAGCATGGAGCCCGTGCCCGGGTCAATATAAAGTCGTAAAAAGGTTGTGATCATACTTCATCCTCCTTCCAGTTGCTTCGATCGAAAATGTCCTGATTGGAAAGGGAATACCAGCGGGTATTTGTAAAGACATTTCCGGAGTTGGATTCCGGAGACCAGTTATCGGTATAAAGGATATACATCTTTCCATCCTTTGCCTGCGGCTGATAGATCGGTGTATTCGTAAACGGATTTACGGGGTTATCGAAAAGCCCTGTCATGGCAAGGGTCGGTGTATCCGCATTGGTCATGAAGGTATAATCCGTTTTCACGTTTCCGGTGCTGCCGAAGTCCTTATAAAGAAGTACCGGGTTATAGCCCATAGCATCTTCCGGATCGTAGAGCGTGTCAGAATTCTTTCCGTTTCCAAAGAGCATCTCCTCGAGCTGCCCTAAGCCCCAGCCGTGGTCGGAAACGATGATGATACGGGTGTTATCGTATACACCCAGTTCACGGAGTTTGTCCATCCACTCCCCAAGCTTCAGGAAAGCCGCCATATTGCTCTCGTAATGGGCGAACTGATAGGTGGTCTCCATCTTTAAGGTCTTGCCGTCCAGTGTGAAACGCTGCTGGTTGGCATCGTCGTATTCGTGGTTATCCACTTCGGATACCGGCTCGTAGGAAGGCTCCTGCAAGGGAATGATGTTATGGGTGGTGCTGTTCTGCATCATGAGGAAAGTGTTTTTGCCGGAGGATTCCGCGGTGGTAATGGACGGCAGCGCACGAAGTACCTCATAGGAATTCAGGAATGTATCCATCAGCGCGTCCGGAACAGCATATTTTTCAATGTTGCCGCCCTGGATCAAGGCGGTACTGGAAGTACCCGGCTCGAAGTAGATACCGGCGGAATAGACAGCCGGCTGCATGAACAGCGGGAAGACCTTCATAAGGCTGTAGCAGAAGAAGTTTCTTTTCCAGGTGCTCTGCATGGTGCCGGCAATATCACCGGACTGGCGGAACTGGCCGAACTCGGTGTTATAGGCTTTGATGTCCGGATACGGATCATAGATGGAAAGGTCAGGAACCAGACTGTAGCCGGCATACGGCGGGTCCATAACGGTAACGTCGTAGCCTGCCTCGGAAAAGAGGATCGGCATCACCAGAAGGGATTCATTATGCTTATCTTTCAAAGACACGTCAGGACGCTTGTCCGAGCTTGTGGGCATATATTCATAGCCGCCGAACAGCGCCGGGGCGCCGACCAGTGTACGGGTACCGAAGGAAAGGGTATTCGGATAGTAGGTGAAACCATCGAACTGGGAAGCCAGCTCCGGCTTTTCCGCGAACATATACGGAACATAAGAAGAGATGGAACGGTCGATCATCAGGACGATGACGTTCTGTCCGTCTTTACTGAAGACCAGTGTCGGCCGCTCATTGGTGCTTTCACTGAGAACACGGCGGATCTCCGGCATGGTGGCCTGGACTTTATAGACGTTATATCCGGTCATACCGGCGACAGCCAGAAGCAGTACCGGCGAAATAAAGGAGATAACATGCTCCTTCTTAAAACGGAAGACCAGAAGAAGAAGGGCGGCCAGAACCAGGATCACCACGATATTCAGGATCTTTCTTTTCAAAGCCAGATCCAGAGCCACATCGAATCGAAGGTCGGTTGTCAGGGAGTTACTGTTGGCACCGAAGATCATGTAGTTGGCAGTGCCGGTGATGGCAAAAAACCAGATGAGGATCGTAAATGCCCGCTTTCCCTTGGCGCCGGCCAGATAATAGAAAAGACCGAACCAGACAACGAAAAGACCTAAAGCGGTAAGTAATGCAAAGAATACGTAGCGGTTCGGGGAATGCACTGCCGAAGTCAGGACGAATTCAAAGGGGGAAGACTTGATGACCGAAGAAGGGATCAGCCCGCCCACCAGGATCGTCAGGAACAGCGCACCGCCGAAGAAGAGCTTCGGATCTGCCTTGATGGATTTGTCCTCGGAAACCTTCTTGTTCTTTGTGAACAGGAAACTCAGGACCAGCGGCAGCTGCATGATAAGTCCGATGGCAATAATCGCGGAACGGTAATCTTTCGGGCCGTGATAGGACATGAAGGCAAATACCAGCACACCGATACCGGCGATGGAAAAGAGGACGCCGGCTGTACGGCGCTTGTTCTTGCTGCCGTTCACGACATTTTTCAAAAGCGAGAAAATATTATTCAGTGTCCAGTAAAGAACCAGTCCGGACGGGGAATCGTAAAGAAGCACCAGGAAGATCAGGGCCATACCGTGAAGCTGGATCTTATCTTTCAGCTTCAGTCCCTTAGTATAGATCTCACTGGAGACTACGTTGATCAAAGTCATCAGGATCGGCAGTACATTTACCGTAAATCCGCCGATCGTAAAAAGGGCATCCGGCTTGGAAAGGTCGGTAAGGATTCCGAAACGGGCACCTTGCAGATCCGGAAGATGGGAAAGGAAATTATACGCCGCGATGAAGAACGGAACCTCAAGAAGAAGGGCAATGGAACTTCTGATCGCATAGATCGGCTTATAGTGGTTCTCCCGATAGTAGGTCTGCAGCATCATGAAACGCTCATCACCCTTGAAGGTCTTCTTGATGTGCTCGACAAAGGGGGCCATTTTCTTTTCGCGCTCGCGTTCTTCCGCCTGAATCGCATCCGCCCGGTTATAGAAGGGGAGCAAAAGCAGGTTGACCACGAGGCTTAGCGGGAAAATCGCCGCGCCGCTGCTTCGTAAGATATGGAATGCTGTACTGTATACCGCTTCAAATACAAGCGTCAGCGGAGACAGAAACAGCTGATACAAGATCTGTGCAATCGACATGATATGTCCTTCCTTTTCATTTTCCTTTTTCCTTTAAGGGATGATCGAGAGGTGTTCTCCCGTACCTCGTCCGTACATCCCGCAACAAACAAATATTATAACATAGTATATAAGGGGACTGATGTCCGATTTATCGCTTTTATCACGATTTTCTGACCTGTTCTTATCGTTTGCTTGTGGGATTTCTTTTACGCCGTGAAAGGCCCTTGAGAAAAATATGCTAAAATGGCGGAAGAGGGAGTTTTAAGGGAAAGGAAACAGAATATGTATAACGCTATGTATCGCGAAGCCACAAAGCAGGAACATGAAGTGGTGATGGCTTACGGAAAAAGACTTCACAGGTTAGTGGCCGGAGTCGTTGTGGGGTGTGTGATCGTTCTGGCGTTATCGGTAGCCGCCATGGTCTTTGTGGCAACGACCCGCCCGAATGGATGGAAAGCCGCGCTGGTGATGCTGGGGATCTGGTGCCTCTTTTTGCTCTTTTGCATCCTGAAAGAGAAAGATTACAAGTATAAAGCCATTGTTGCCCGGGAGTACAAGGTCGGTGAGGCGACGGCAGTAAGCAAAGAGCGGATCCATCACCGCCGGAGTCTTGAGCATTATGTCGTGTTCCGGAATCCGGACGGCTCCGAGGACAGATATCTTATCGAAAAATGGATATATAAGAAGATACGCGAAGGGGAGAACTGTCTGATCGTGAAATTCAACCGTGAAGGGCAAAGAGGACTTGCCTACACAAGAAGCGTGGTAGCTTTAAAGTAAAAGCTACCGGTGCATTTTCAGAAGGAGGAACGGATAATGCCGCTAGATCCGAATAAAATCACTTTTTCCACGCCGGCAAAAGCCTGGGAAGAAGCGCTTCCTGTGGGAAACGGGAAGCTTGGCGGCATGGTGTTCGGTCTTCCTTATATCGAGCGGATCCAGTTAAATGAGGATTCCGTCTGGTCCGGAGGTCCCCGTGACAGAAATAATCCTTCTGCGGCAAAGGCACTTCCGAAGATCCGTCAGCTGATCTTTGAAGGAAAAATCTCGGAGGCCGAAGAACTTTGTTCTTTTGCTCTTTCCGGACTTCCGGAAGAACAGCGCCATTACGAACCTCTCGGCAATCTCTTTATCGAGTTTTGCGGTAAGGAAATGCACTATTCGGAATATTCCCGGGAATTGGATCTGGAAAGAGCCGTCGTTACCACATCCTTTGTGATGCAGGAGGTCCGCTACACGCGGGAAGTGATCGCCTCTTTTCCGCAAAATGCCATGATCATTCATCTGATGGCGGATAAGCCGGGAAGCCTTTCTTTTCAGGCGGAACTGGGAAGGGGCGGAAAGCCCTGGGAGGACATCCCCTACGAAATGCAGACGATCCGGCGCCAGGCCTATAATGTAAATGTGGACAGAATATCTGCCCGGGAAGGGAATATCCAGCTAATGGAAGCTTCCACCGGCGGAAAAGACGGCATTTCCATGGCCTGCGCGGTGAAGGTGATCACTTCCGGCGGCACAAAAGAAGTTCTGGGAAATACCACTTTGGTGCGAAATGCAGATGAAGCGCTTCTGATCCTTTGCGCCGACACGACCTTCCGGGAAAAAGATCCGGTTTCGTCGGTAATTCTAAGACTTTCGAAAGTGGCAGATTTTTCTTCAGCAAGCGATTCTTGCGAAAAAGCCTGGGAAAAGCTTCTGAATCAGCATATCCAGGATTATCAGGAACTTTTCCATCGGGTAAAACTTCAGATCGACGGCCAGGAAGAGATCGAAAGGTTTTTCCAGTTCGGAAGATATCTTATGATCGCCGGTTCCCGCCCGGGATCATTGCCACTGAATCTTCAGGGCATCTGGAATCAGGACTTTACACCCCCTTGGGGAAGTAAGTTTACTATTAACATCAATACGGAAATGAACTACTGGCCGGCACTTGTGACCAATCTTTCCGAGTGCACGGAACCGCTTCTTACCCATCTTTCCCATATGCGTGAAAACGGGCGGATCACGGCCGAAAAGATGTATGGTTGCCGTGGGTTCTGTGCCCACCACAACACGGATATCTGGGGCGACACGGCTCCCCAGGATGTGTGCCTCAGTTCCACTTACTGGGTCATGGGCGCTGCCTGGCTGTCCCTTCATATCTGGGAACAGTATCTCTTCACGATGGATGCGGATTTTCTAAAGAAGCAGTATCCCGTAATGGCGGATGCCGCCACTTTTGTCATGGACTTCCTTGTGGAGGACGGGGACTATTTGGTGACCTGCCCCACGCTTTCACCGGAAAACACCTATATCCTTCCAAACGGGGAAAAAGGCGTCCTTTGTAAAGGCGCTTCCATGGATAACCAGATCATTACCGAGCTTCTTTCTGCCTGCATTTCTGCGGAAAAGATCCTTTCTGAAAGATTCGGTGACATCAAGCCGGATAGCAAGCCGGGTTCCAAAGAGAATGTGGATATCCCGCTGACTGAGCGGGCGGAAAAGGTCCTTTCCAGACTTGCTCCGATACAGGTCGGAAAGCACGGTCAGATCATGGAATGGAACGAAGACTATGAGGAAGCAGAACCTGGTCATCGCCACATTTCCCAGCTGTTTGCCCTCTATCCCGGATCTCAGATCACAAAAGATAAAACCCCGGAGCTTTTTTCTGCTGCGGAAAAAACACTTGAGAGGCGGCTTTCTTTCGGTGGCGGCCATTCCGGATGGAGCCGGGCCTGGATCATTAATATGTATGCCCGACTGGGAAAAGGGAATCTGGCGTACGAAAACTTAAGGACTCTTCTGGAAAAGCAGACTCTTCCGAATCTTTTCGACGATCATCCGCCGTTTCAGATCGACGGAAACTTCGGTGCCACTTCGGGGATTGCCGAGATGCTGGTACAGAGCCATGACGGAAAGATCACACTTCTTCCCGCGCTTCCTGATGCATTCAAAAAACACGGTCGGGTAGAAGGACTTCGTCTTCGTGGCGGAAAGATCCTGAAATGCCTTGAATGGAAAGACGGGAAAATCATCCGAGGTGAGATCTCCGGAAATGTGCAAGATGCATAAAAAACCATTCAGTTCGATTGACTGATATTGTCAAATTGGGTTATACTTTCGAATAGGGGTATTTTAACTTCTATATAAAAATTTGTGAAAACAAGTGCCTTTACGCCTTGTAATTTCAGATAGGGGGACATCCATGCCGCCATATATAGCAGTGTTCATTCAGAATATCGGAGACAAAGAAAATCCTTATGTTTTCGCCGGTACTGAAACGAATGGCAAACTGATTTCCGATGTCTTTGATCACGGCATCAATCACCAGTGTGTGACGCAGTCCATCACTATCCAGAGAAGAAGAAAAACGGATCAGGCTTTTTCCAGTATTTTGAAACTGGAAAATATCTCGGCCCGTTTTATCTATACGGATTGCCGTGTTGTATATCGCTGTGATGATTATGATCTGGGTCCGACCTGGTCCCGTTCACCGATGTCCGGTGTAATGAATTACAGGGAAGAGCGCAAGGCACATAAGCGCATGGCAGGGAAGATCCTTCTCGGACATGTGCGTTACGAGTGGATCAAGGAGATCGCGTATATTGAGCGCGCTCTGCGAGTCGTATACCGGGATATGGAAGATACGACATATTTTATTGAAGCTGCATTTGATCAGGCAGTAGATACGTCTGTTCTGGCAAACGATATGCTTCACCGGGCCTGCCGTTATCTTCTGGCTTTCACAGATCAGAAAGATGCGGAGGAGATGGCCTTTTATACAAGGTTCAGCGAAGAGGTGATCCCGCCGACACCTGGAAAAGACCTGTCAAGAATCATTTTCCCCACAAGCTATATGGCTCCTTATGGAAAAGAATATCGTCCGCTGATCTACGAGCCGGTACAGAGAAAATCTTTCGCGGTTCCGATGAATCCGGAAATTGACCGTGTCATTGGCGCAGCAGATTCGATTGCGGAAAATGCACCGGTCTACCCCACTTCCGGAGATACTTCCGGGGCGGCATATCCGGATCCGCAAGCAGCTTCGGGTTATGGAATGAATCCTGCCCCCCAGATGAATACTGCTCCGGTCCCGCAGGCTGCGCCTCAGACACCGTATACCGGTGGTGCAGGCCAGCCGGCAGCGTATGCGGATCCATCCGGTCTTCTGAAAGAGTATGAGGATCTTCTGGCAGCAGGAGTAATCAGTGAAGAGGAATTCAGTAAGAGAAAAGAAGCACTTCTTGGAAAAGGTGAGTAAGATGTGGAAGAAATTCATTAGCAGTCTGACCGTTGTTGTGATGTGTACTTTATTATACCTGCCGGTGCAGGCCGCCAAAGAGAACCCGGCGGTGAAAAAGAATGCACTGCCTGAAGAAGAGACAGGTACGGTCACAATAGCCGATTATTCTCCGGCTGAAGAAAGATCGACAGTGCTTTTCGCGGATGAGCCTGTATGGGATACGGCAGGTCAGCAGCATCAGGGCAATGTTCTTTACATGGATGTGGATAACGAGTCTTTCGTTTCCTATAACCTTCGTGGTCAGTTCGCGACTTTTGAGACCGGTATTGTCGGTGAGAAAAAGCTGGCGGCGGATTCAGCGATCTCTGTAGGTATTTTCGGAGATAACATTCTGCTTTATAACGTAAACATCACTGCATCGACACCGATCCAGATGATCAAGCTGGATGTAACGGGGGTCGGACTTCTTTCAATTAAGACAACATACAATAAAGTGGGCGGAGATATTCTTCTGGTGGATGGTATTTTCACCAAGGCGGAACACCCCACAGTATATCCGAACCGTACGGCTCTCTATGACGGCACATTCGCGGATCACGGCGAGATCGCCACAAGCGAGTCCCTCTATTATGATTCTGCATTGAACGTGCATGAGGGTGCGATCGAACTTCTGGCCAACGATTGGGGCGAGTCCTACGTAAACGTGGAACTGAACCGTGAATTCCAGTTTGTTGTGGGTAAGATCATCGCGGTTCCGGAGACCGGAAATGACTATCCGGTTAAAATTGAGATCTTTCTGGATGAGAAACTGGTGTTCCAGCAGGAAGGATTTACACATGATTCCCCGGCTGTGCCTTTCGAAATCTATGTCAAAGACGGACAGATCCTGCAGATCCTTGCCACGACCGGTCTTTCCAAAGGCGAAGATGGCGGGGAGGCGGCCCCGGGCGCGGTTGTTGCCATTACTGACGCGTATCTGAAAAGACATGAGCATACTCCGGGTGAGTGGACTCAGGAGAGTGAGTCCAACTGCCGTGATCATGGTATCCGTTACATGGTGTGTGCGGAATGCGGTGAACGTGTGGTGGATGAAGAGCTTCCGCTGAAGGAACATACTCCGAATGGAAAGAAGGAAGTTTTCAAAGAGCCTACCTGCACTGAAGAAGGTATTCAGGGTGAAAGATGCAGCATTTGCG
>CADCLV010000040.1 GCA_902802325.1 Oscillospiraceae bacterium
GGCCACACCTGTTCCCATCCCGAACACAGAAGTTAAGCTCGTTCGTGTCCAAGATACTTGGCTGGAGACGGCCTGGAAAAATAGATCGCTGCCGGATTAAATTCCTCTATAGCTCAGTCGGTAGAGCATGCGGCTGTTAACCGCAGGGTCGTAAGTTCGAGTCTTACTGGAGGAGCCAAACAAAGCCATTACGATTTCGTAGTGGCTTTTTTGTTGTCCCGATATTGTCCCATTACCCATGCTATAATGAAATCAGTTGGATGGTGATCCGATCGATGACAGGCCTATAACACGGTAAAGAGAGGTGATGGCGATGCTATGGAAGGACTTTTATGACCAAAGAGATGAATGGTATGATAGCGTTCAGCCGTCACAGATGATCCCGACTTTAGAAGATATGGGCACGGAACAGGAGATAAGCGATATCCTGGAAGATTTATCTACGGATGACGCACATCTTCTTTTTGAGAAGCTCGTCTTTTTCCAGGTCAAATTATCGCCAGAGGAAACAATGCATGTCATGGACTACTGTAACCTTACTGATGAGGAGACTGATTCTTTTCTCCGTCTTCAGACCGATCAGGGAATAGATATCAGTAAAGCCGAATATTTAGACTTTTCCAACTATATCAATAATGAGGCAGCACAGGTATTTCTGACCAGATATTGTATTTCAAAGGGGATGCATTTTCATTCTTCTGATATATCTGAAGCGATGGATTGCTACCCGAAGTCTGTTATTTCCGTCTTGACTGATCATGCGATGAATAATCAGGAGACATTCTCCAAACGCATGATGGAGACCTTTTGTGATTTCTTTTATGGTGATCCGTATCTTTTTAAGATCTGCCAATATTCGCTGGATCATGGAATGATACTTTCCGGTAAGACACTGGAGTTATATCTGGAATATCTGAATGATGAGCAGAAACTTTCGATACTTCTTCTTTCCATCGAAAAAGGTACGATGTATTCCGGAAAGGATCTTATAACCATTTGTGATTATTTTTCTGAAGAAATGTATTTCATCCAGATCCTTCGTGCATTGATGGAAAAGAAGGCCGTATTCAACACGAAGGAACTTCTGGATCTGCTGGAAGTGCTATCCGATAGGGAGTTTTCGAATCAGCTGGTGGAATATGTCTGGAAGTCAGGCGTGACTTTCTCTTCCGGCGAAATTCAGGATCTGGAAGAATATTCGATCGATCTGGATCTGGTTAATTCGATCCGCATGAATTATTTGAAAAATGATGGCACGATCAGTTCAGATGAAGTATGTACTGCCCTTGAAACCAGCCGGAGCGAAGAAGAAGCCGATCAGATCATACTGTCGGCCATGAAACACGGAGAGCATTTTACGCTTCAGCAGTACCATGATCTGGAATATGCGTTCAGTGAGGAGACGAAAGGAAAGTTTCTTGCATATATTTTGGATAAAGGAGAACCTCTGAGCGTGGCCGATGTCATAGAGGTTGTGGAAAACGATGAAGACCGGCCGACGGCGGTCATTATGGTAAGAGCGTTGGATCGGGGGCTTCAGTTTACTTTCCCGCAGTTTTTGGATATCTCGGATTACCTTAATGACTTTATGAAAAGACGGCTTCTGGAAAATGTACTTGCCGGAAACGGAAGGATATCGAAAGAAGATATCCGGGAAGTGATCGAGCTGGGTGATGAGAAAATGAGTACGATGGTGCTGGAGAAAGCCATTTCACAGGGGATGGCCTTTTCGGCCGAAGAGGTGATGGATTTTTGTGAGGCGTTAGGGGAAAAGAAAGATTGTGACCGGTTGATCCTGTATTCAATAAGTCACGGCACTGTTCTTTCGCCGGAACAGATCTGTGACCTGAGCTTCAGTGCCAGTGAAGCAGTGCTGACGGAAGCGGTCAGACGGATCCCGAGAAAACTGACAAGAGATGAACTGGAAGATCTGGATGGTACGGTGGACGAAGGGATTCTTCGGGCCATCGATAAAAAGCAGAAGACACATGTCTTCGATGAAGACGAGTATGACGACTCGTATGACTATTCAGATGTGGGTGGAAAATCTCATCCGCTCATGACTCTTATGGCGGTGGATTTCATGCTGGATGAGCTGGAGAAACGGAGAAAAAGACGGAAATGAAAAACCCGTCGGATCAATGATCCGGCGGGCTTATTTTGTTCTGTTCAATTCTGCTCTGCTATTTGATTCCAAGTCTGAACGGAAAAATCACAGATCATCGATAGGAACGAAGGGCAGCTCGATGGCATCACCTTTGGTTGCCGAAGTATCATTTGCCGGTGCACTCGTTGCCTCTGTCGAATTGGAAGAGGAATTGGATCCGGAACCGCCATTTGTCGGATCTGAAGTGGGGTCAACAGAGATGATCTCGCCTTCCTTCGGATCGGTCTCATTGGACTTTCCGGATGATGTGGTACTCTTTTCACTTGGTGTAGTGGAAGCCGTTCCGCCGTTTCCGGCCCCCTTGGTCGTGGAGTCGGTGCTGTTTCCGGCTTTGGTAGTGGTAGCAGAAGGATCGGAAGAAGAAGTATTGTTTCCATTCCCCTTTGTTGTGGTGCTTTTGGTTCCCTTTCCGTCACTGGAAGAAGTTGTGCCGGCTCCAGTGGTGACATCAGTGGGGCTTTCGATATTCTCGACAGAAGAAGCGGTCTGATCGGATGCCTCATTGGAACTGTCAGATACGGTTTTGCCGGGAATCGTCTCATCTCCGGAAGATCCGGAAACAGAGGCGGAGGTGACACCAGAAGTAGTGGTTTCAGAATTTCCGCTGTCTTTGGTGCAGCCACGCAAAATCAGTACCAGAACGA
Organism: Oscillospiraceae bacterium; assembly: GCA_902802325.1. GTDB lineage: Bacteria > Bacillota > Clostridia > Saccharofermentanales > Saccharofermentanaceae > Scatonaster. Next base: position 2,812 of record CADCLV010000040.1, read on the forward strand.
TGGCGACGATCAATACTGCTGCGGTGAGGCAAAGGAGCGGAATCAGGTTTTTACGGTTAAACGGGTTTTTCATGTCTTATACCCAGGTCTCCTTTAGTTGGCTTCTTCCTGATCGGCCCGCTCATAGGTCTTACGGAAGAGTTCTTTTTCCACGATATAAAAGTCGGAAAGATCATTTTCGCGGATGGCGATATAGTCGCCCTTGGTGCCGCGGATGTAGTTATTGGCATCCCAGACGGTGAAGATCTTTACCGAACTTTCGATAGGCTTGATATATACGTATTCGGAACCACGGCTGATGCAGGAACGGATGTGGTCGGCCAGGTCGAAAGTCTCGCCGGAGCGGAGATTCTTGATGGTCGGACGGTATTCCGATGTGATCTTGGACCGGGCACTGCACATGTCATAGGTCTCCTTGAATTTGTCCATGGAGATCGGCACGATATCGCCAGAGACACCTACCATGATGCAGGTGTCGGCACTGGCGTTGAAGTCAATATCTCCTTCCAGTGTACGGACGAGCATCGGGGTGCTGGTAGTGACGAAGTCTTTACAGAAGACTACACCAACCGGGATTCTCTTTTTGCGGTAACGCTTCAGGCCTTCCACAGAGATCTTATCGATACCGGCGCGAAGGATCTCGCACTCACCGGAATATTCCATAAGTTTCTTTCGAAGGAAAAGCATCATGCGCAGTTCGCCGTATTTGGCAGAGTATTCGTCTTTACTGATGAAACCACCGGCTTTATTTCTATGTCCGCCGCCGAATCCGACTTCATCGGTGATATATTCGGCAAGCTCGCTGGCTTTGGTCTCCTTGATACAGCTTCGGATCGAGAGCTTATATCCGGTATAGGTCTCATTAAAAGCGATACAGATATCGACACGGTCGACCTGGATCAGGAAGTCACTTATGAGACCCAGAATATTCGGATCGCAGGGCTGAACCTGTACGATAGCCAGACGGAGCTCACTATCGAAAGTGAAATCATTCATGGCCTGGGCGGCAATGCCCAGTTCCGAAAGGGAAAGATTCGAGTTGGAAAGACGGACCACAGCGGCCTGGTCGAAGGCCAGAGCATCTCGCATATCTCGATCCAGCGGGTGATAAAGTTCACTGAACTGGTTGGTATCACAGTAAAGTCCGTAATAGAGGGCAGTCGCGCAAATGGGATCTTTGTTGATGTCGATGCCTTCATTTCTGAAAAGCTGCCAGACAAGCGTGCAGCAGCTGCCGACGTTAGGCTGGATATAGGAATAGTCCACATCGATGCCGCAGAACTGGTGATGATCGATCACGGCGACTTTAGGCGCCGGGAAGAAACGGACGTTACCGGAACGGTACTGACAGTCAGTGGTGATCAGAAGATCGCAGGAACCGAAATCCGATACGCAATACTCGATCGGGATACGGAACATTTCAATCATCATGGTGAGATTGACCTTCGTGATCTTTGCACGTCCGCTGTAAATGAGACGTACATTACAACGATGGCTCTTAAAATAGCGATAAAGCGCAAAACCCGACGCAATGGCGTCCGGATCTGGATTATCGTGGCATTGGATGGTGATGTTCTGATATTGTGTCAATTCCGACAGTTTCATGTAAAAAAACTGATCCTTCCCAAAATTCAAACCCAACTAAATAAATAATAACACACGAAGAACCCGAGAAAAAAGCCCCTCAGGTACGGATTCGGTAAATTTTAGGATATCTTAACCAAAAAGAAATACGACTTCCTTGCCAATTTCACTTTCATGGCGCAAACTAGTATCATCAAAACCAGGAGGAAACCTATGCGTAAGACGAGATTTCAGGCTTTGACAATGGTCGTAGTAATGCTGTTTACCATGATGGCAGCCGGCTGTAAAAAATCAGAAAAGAATTCGAGAAAAGTAAAGGGTGAAGCAAAAAAAGCCGAGGCAATGCTCGACGATTTCTGCGCATACCTCAAGAACGGGAAATATGAAAAACTGGAAAAACTGGTGGATGGAAAAAGTTCGGAAGTCGAGAAGGCAAAGGGCTTTATGAAATCCGAGGTGGAAGATATCTTTGCTTCTGCCAGAAAACGCCTCTCTTTTTCCATCGAGAATGTCAGTCTGGATAAGGATGAGACAGAAGGTTCGGCGGAACTGGTATTTGATTATTTCCGAACCAAGGATGTGATCCGTGAAGTCAGTTCGAAAGCAACGGAAAGGGATTACCGTCTGGCAGTGGAAGGAGCCAAAAAAGAGGAAGTCCGGATCGAAGTGGAACTGGTCCGGGAGGATAACTGGCTTATTTCTGAAGCATCAACAGACAAGGTATTCATCGCTCTTTTCTCTTTCCTGGAAGATCTGAATCTGGAGGTCGCGCCGACGACTCCGCCGGAACCGACCCGTGCTCCGATTGAGATCAACTATACCAGCTGGATGGACGAGGATATGAATGAGGTGGCAGGGTATCGCGAATCTGCAACCTTCTTGAGATTCTGTGTCATTACATGGGACTCATTTTACGGAGAAACATTCAGTTATGAATATGAAGATGAGAACGGTAATATTCTTTATAAGGCTGATGTTACGGCGGAGCAGGGTTCCGACGTGATCTACTGTGACTGGTACCCGACACAAAAGATTCCCGGAAATTATATTGCCTGCTATGTGTATGATTCCGCAGGAACGATGATAACCGGGTCTTGTGTGAATATTTACGGCGATGACGAACCTATGCCGCGGGAGTTTTACGCAAGTACTTACTACTATATCGGATCTGAGGGCGAAACCGTTCCGGGATACCACGTAGGAGACGAGTATATTGCACTGAAAATGGAATTATATGAGTATTCCGATCCGCCGTTTGAAATCTACTATGAATTCATAAAGGATCCCAATGATTATACGAACGGGGAAATTGTCGTGTATGCCGGATATATTACAGTCTCTTCGGACATCATGATCCTTCCCTGGGAAAACCTCCCGAAGCTTGAACCCGGTGAATATGAGTGCCGTGTCTACACGGTGTGGGATTATCCATCTTACTACTGCCCGTTTAAGATCCTTCCGGAGGGGGAAGATTTCACATATGACGTGCCGGCGGCCACGTCCTACTACGGTGATTTTTTCGAAGAAGAGGACGGCTGGAGTGTCACTTCGACTTCGCAATCCACGGAGAAGATCTACTATATTTTCTATCTCGATCAGTCATATAGCTTTATGGGATATTCCTATAAACTGACAGATTCGAAAGGGAAAATACTGGACGAGGGCACCACGGAAGTGTGTTACAAGATGCAAGTGACGCTCGAGCTGAACATGAAAGGGGCACAAACCGGTGACATGAAAATAGAAGTTTTCAATCCTGACGGATCTCTTCTGATCGATGGAACGATCGAGGTCACGAAATGATGAATATGAAGACAAACAGCCGAGCTTTTAAGATCCTGGCAGCGGCGACAGCTGTCCTGGTCGTAACGACAGTGGTATTGCTTTTGACTATCGGGCCATGGAAGAAATCCACGGCGTCGGGAAAAGAACTCAGGTCGGGAAGAAATAAAGAGACCACGGTTTCTTTAGAAGACGGATCCGATCCTTCGGAAGAGGGTGTGACCGAGCCGAAGGTTCCGGAGATCACCTTCGGAGAATCCGTTGTCAGAACTTCGCCAGACGAGAAAGAAGAGTCCGGAGGACTTATATCGGAAGGATCATCCGAAACCACAGAACCGACCACGGAAGAGACTTCACAAGAAACTTCCGGGACCACAGAAGAAACGACTTCGGAGACAACGAAAGAAACGACGAAGGAAACTACGGAAGCGACAACGGAAGCCACAACGGAAGAAGCGGAGCCGAAGGAGACAAAGTCTCATTCTGACGGTTCCTACGATCTTTCCGGTATGGTCATCGTCATCGACCCGGGACATCAGAGACATGCCAATTCGGATACAGAGGATCTGGCCCCATGGTCGGATGAACAGAAGGCGAAGGTATCCGGCGGCACCACAGGCGTTTCCACCGGCCGCCCGGAATATGAGGTGGTATTGGAGATCGCCCTGAAGATGCGTGACTATCTGGAAGATCAGGGGGCCACGGTAATTCTTACCCGCTCCAGCAATGATGTGGATATTTCCAATGTGGAAAGAGCCCGGATCGCGGTAGATAACCAGGCAGATGTGTTTTTGCGGCTTCACTGCGATGCCAGCGACAGCTCGTCGGCCCGGGGGATCGGCGTCTTTGTTTGCAGCCGGGGAGAGCTTTCTGACTATCAGGTAAAATGGGGCGACTGGCTCGGCACCTGCCTTTCCGAAGCCACCGGCGCCAAGTACCGCGGATGCGACGCCTCCACCCGTTACAGCGGGTTGAACTGGGCGACCTCGGTGCCGTCCTTTCTTCTGGAAATGGGCTTTATGAGTAATGCCACCGACGATGAACTTCTGTCGGATCCGGATTACCAGCACGATCTGTGTGTGGGTGTTGCCGCATTCTGTCAGAAGATGAAAAACAGGTAAAAGTTTCAAGTGCATTTGCCGGAGAATAATAAGCCGGAGCCAAGGCGGCCCCGGGAAAATAACAGGAGAAAGAAACATGACGAAAGAAAAGAATATGGACCCGAAGGAGTTTGATCTGAAACCGGGAGAGAATGAGCAGTATAAACCGGTGAAGGCGGATCTGGTCTGCCCCCACTGCAAAAAGAAGAGCACCATGACTCTTCGGGCCTGCGTCAATGTGTCGCTGCATCCGGAGGAAAAAGAGCAGGTGCTGGACGGATCTTTTTTTCAGTATACATGCCCGTCCTGCGGCGAGAAGATCTCGGTTTCCTACCCGATCCTTTATGATGATATGGGAAAAGCACTGATGATCTATCTTCTGCCGGATGAGACGGAGGTGGCGCTGGAAAAGCTCAATGCCCAGCAGTCTTCCTGGTCGGAGGATATGCTGAAGGCGGCCAAGGTGTGCACCATGCGGGCGGTCAGAAATATTAACGAGCTGTGCGAGAAGATCAAGATCTACGATGCGGAGCTGGATGACCGGTACGTGGAGCTGACCAAGGCTTTCGTGTTCGCCCAGTTTATTAAGCAGCAGCCGGGTTTCCAGGCGGTACAGGTCCTTTATGACCGCCAGAACGGAGATGACGGCCTGGTCATTATGGGAAAAGACGGAAAGACTTTGTGGGTTTCCTGGCCGGAAGGTCTTTACGATGAAGTGATCAATATGTTTTCCGAACGCATCGGCTCTGGAGAAGGCACTGCCTACGAACTGATCGATGCAAACTGGTCCATGAAGATCCTGGCCGGTAAGCCCTGATATTTCTTCTTTACCCTGATAGTGGTATAGTAAAGAAAAACGCAATTGCAGGACATATGAAGAAAACAGCAGTGAGAAAACCGAATACGCATCCCTGGAAAGGGAAGGTCATTACAGCGGCCATCATCGCGGTGGTACTTTTTGGGTTGCTCATGGCGTTGAATATTTATATCGATCGGGAAAAGCGTGTCTTTAAAGAATGCTCGGTGGAAGCCGGCACCCCGATCCAGGCATCTGACTTTGTCCGCTTCAAAAAAGATAAGAGCAACGTGGCATTTGTGTATGGCACGTCCCATTATGATGTCACTGTTCCCGGAGAATACGAAATCGAACTTCAGATCGGAAAGAGGAAATATCACTCGAAACTGATCGTGACAGATTCGACGGCGCCGATCCTGAGTGCGGTACCGAAGAGCACCATGTACAGCGTGCCCATTTCCCCGGAAGATTTCATCGTTACCATGAATGACCAGACCCAGGTGAGTGTGGAATTTGCCAAAGAGCCGGATTTCCAGCTGGTGGGGACCCAGGATGTGACGCTGCGCTGTAAGGATGCAGGCGGAAACGTGACGGAAACCACGACCCAGCTTGAGGTCATCGGTATCTATCCGGAGATCACAAGAGAAGCCGGCGCTCCGAAGCCCAAGGCGACAGACTTTGCTTTTGGCCAGGAGAATGCGGCGCTTCTGACTCCGCTCAGTGATATTAAAATGGACCAGCCGGGTGACTATACCATCTCTTTCAGTGTGGACGGGATCCGTTATGACAGCGTTCTGCATCTTCGGGATACCATCGCGCCGACGGCCCGGGGCATCCAGTATGAGGGATTTGCCAAATATCCGAAGAAGCCGGAAGAGCTGATCGACGGTCTGGCGGATGCGACGGAAGTCACCGTGGAATTTGTGGATGACCCGCATTTTGAGATGCCGGGTGAAAGAGATATTCAGATCCGGCTTACCGATACCAGCGGAAACCAGGAAGTGGTCACGACGCATGTGAATCTGACGGAGGATACGGAAGCTCCTGTTATTTCCGGCACTCACGACATCAGCATCATCACAAACGAAACCATTGCCTATAAAGAAGACGTGGTGGTGACCGATAACGCGGACCCGAACGTGACATTTACCGTGGATAATTCCCAGGTGGATACCACCACCGAGGGTGTATATGAAGCGACCTATACGGCAACAGACGGTGCCGGAAACACAAGTGAAGTGAAGGTGAAGATCACCGTGGTATTCCGTCCGTATACGGAAGAAGACCTGTGGGTGCTTTGTGATGAAGTCTTAAAGCAGATCATCCGCGATGACATGACGGAAGTGCAGAAGGTGGAAGCCATCTTCAACTGGGTCGACTGGTCCATCAAGTACAAGGGCCATGCGGAGAAGATCTCCTGGGTCCAGGGCGCCTACGACGGACTGAAGAACCGGGAAGGCGACTGCTTCAATATCGCCTGCATCTGCCACGCCCTTTATACCCGGGCAGGCTTTGAAACATTTATCATCGAACGTTACCCGCTGACTTATGCGCAGCATTTCTGGAATGCCGTAAAGATCAACGGAACATGGTATCACTGCGATGCCCTTACGAAGGAAGACGGCACACGATTCTTCATGTGGAATTCTTCTCAGATGAAGGAATATGCCGACGCGCACCGCGGTTATTTCTACTATGACGCATCCAAGTATCCTGTAGAGATACCGTAAAACGTAAAGGAAGGAACAAGGATTGAGAACACTTGGCATTATCGGCGGCCTGGGGCCTCTGGCCACGGCCTTTTTCTACCGCCGCGTGGTGGAATTGACTCCGGCCGCGACGGATCAGGAACATATTGAGACATGGATCCGCTCCTGTCCGCAGATCCCGGATCGGACCGGGTTTCTTCTCGGGGAGAGCGCCGATGATCCCCGGCCGAAAATGATCGAAGCCGGGCGTTCTCTGGTCTCCTGCGGCGCCGACGTACTGGCGATCCCCTGTATCACTGCCCATGCTTTTCATAAAGATCTGGAGGAAGGTATCGGCCATCCGATCCTTCACGCGATCCGCGAACTGGGGCTGACCTGTCAGACGCGCGGGATCCGAAAACTTGGCATCATGGCTACAGACGGGGCGAGAAAGTCCAAAATCTACGACGAGATCCTGGAGGCATCGGGCATTACCTGCATCTGGCCGGAGGAAACGGACCAGGCAAGGGTCATGCACATGATCTACGACGACGTCAAAGCCGGACGGATCCTTTCCGGGACGGATTTTGATACTGTGGGAAATGCACTTTCTGCCTTAGGGGCCGAGGGGATCGTGCTGGGCTGCACGGAGCTTTCCCAGGCGACGGTGACGATGAATCTTGATCCGAAGTATATCGACATTATCGACGTGCTGGCAGAGGCCTGCGTAAGAGAGTGCCGGATATCGAATAAGAAATGAGGATTTGATCATGCATAATCATGTGCTGAAAGATTTGAAAAAGACGGCAGAACAGTTTCCGGATAAGAAGGCTTTCTGCGGAGAAAAGTCCAGTCTGACATTCCGCCAGCTTGACCGGGCGGTGGACCGGATCGGTACCTTCATTCTCTCTGAAAGGATAAGAAAGAGCCCCGTTGTGGTCTATATGGAAAAATCCCCGGAGGAGGTAGCCTGCTTTTTCGGTATTATCCGGGCGGGAAGCTACTATGTGCCCATCGATGCGGAAATGCCTTCGGTACGGATCCATCTGATCCTGGAAAACGTCAAGGCCCCGCTTCTGATCTGCGATGACGCGACGGCGGAGACGGCAAAAGACCTGGGCTTTGAAGGCAGAATCGTCCACTATCTGGAGATCTTCGGAAGAAAAACCTCGGGCGACAGTGCATTTTCCGGGGATATATATGAAAATGTGGATGTGGATGAGGCGGCACTTTCGGATGTCTACTCTCACTCCATCGACACCGACCCGCTGTATATCGTGTTTACGTCCGGCAGTACCGGCGTGCCGAAGGGAGTCGTGGGCTGCCATAGAGCGGTGAACGACTACATCGACCAGCTGTCGGAAGTGCTGGGCTTTTCCTCGGAAACGGTGTTCGGAAACCAGACCCCGCTTTATCTGGATGCCTGCTTTAAAGAACTTTTCCCCACGATCCGGTTCGGCGCCACCACGTATTTTGTGCCGAAGACGCTTTTCATGCAGCCCCTGAAACTGGTGCAGTATCTGAACGAACACGAGATCAACACGGTTTGCTGGGTGGTATCGGCGCTGACTATTATTTCCACCTTCGGCACCTTTAAGACTGAGATCCCGAAATACTTAAAGACCATTGCTTTCGGCTCGGAAGTCTTCCCCTTAAAGCAGTTCCGCATGTGGCAGAAGGCGCTTCCGGAAGCCACCTTTACAAACCTTTACGGCCCCACCGAAGGCACCGGCATGTGCTGCTACTACCGGGTGGACAGAGATTTTGAAGACGGCGAGGCGATCCCCATCGGAAAGCCTTTCGATAATACGGACATTATCCTGCTTTCCGACGAGGATCAGGAAGTGACCAAAGAAAGCGGCGAGCAGGGCGAGATCTGCATCCGCGGCACATCCCTGACGCTGGGCTATATGAATAATCCGGAAAAGACAGCGGAGGCCTTTACTTTGAATCCGCTTCAAAAAGGCTGGCCGGAGCTGATCTACCGGACCGGCGATATCGGACGGTATAACGAGCGGGGCGAGCTGATGTTCGTTTCCAGAAAAGATTTCCAGATCAAGCATATGGGACATAGGATCGAGCTTGGCGAGATCGAGGTCAATGCCCAGATGATCGAGGGCATTACCGGCGCGGCCTGTGTGTACGATAAGGCGAAGGGCAAGATCGTGCTGTTCTTTAGTGGCAGTAAGGAAGAAGCGGAAATGAAAGTGCTTCTGAAAGATTCCCTTCCGAGGTATATGGTGCCAAACGTCACGAGAAAACTGGAGCGTATTCCGCTGACATCTAACGGCAAGACCGACCGCGTGGCGCTTTCAGAAATGATCTAAAGACCTTTTTTTAAGGCCCCCCAAGTTACTGTATAGTAATTGCAAGGAGAAAGCCGTACGTTTATAATTATCACGGACGCGGAACATGCGCGAATTTTCGGAGGTAAGTCAAATGGACGAGCTGATTGAGATTTTACAGGAGATCCACCCGGATGTGGACTATGAGACAGCAACGGATCTGGTGGATGGAAAGATCCTGGATTCTTTCGATATTATTTCTCTGGTGTCGGAGATCGCGGACCGCTTCGATGTGGTGATCTCGGCAGAGCACATGATCCCCGAGAACTTTAATTCCGCCAAGGCGCTTTGGGACTTGATCCAGAAGCTGGAGGATGACGAGTAAACCCCTATGCTGTTTACTTCCTATGCATTTATCGGATTTGTGATCCTTCTTGTGGCGCTGTACTATGTGCTGCCGAAGAAGGCGAAATGGCCCCTTCTCCTTCTGGGGTCATATGTCTATTATTACTTTGCAGGATGGAAGTTTCTCTTTTTTATTCTCGCTGTCACGGTCATTACCTATGTGGCGGGAATTCTGATCTCCCGAAATAAAGCCCGGGCCGATGCCCGCTTTGCGGAAATGAAAAGGCTTGAAAAGAGCGGGGAAGGGGATCCTGAAAAAGTCGGCAAAGAGGCTAGAAAGCTTTATAAAGAATCCCAGAAAAAGACCCGCCGCCGCATCATGGCTATCGGTATCACTTTGGCGCTTCTGATCTTAGCGGTGGTCAAATACACAAACTTCACCATACACAACATAAACGGCCTTCTCAGTGCATTTCACGTATCCAAAAGAATCGGCTTTCTGACGATCTTGAAGGTGACGGGTATTTCTTTTTATACCTTTCAGTCGGTGGGATATGTGATCGATGTCTATCGCGACCGGCACGAAGCCCAGAAGAACTTTTTCAAATACGCGCTGTTTGTGAGCTTTTTCCCTCAGCTGGTGCAGGGCCCGATCAGCCGTTACGGCGATCTTTCCAAGGAACTTTATACGCCGCATGCCTTTTCCGGCCGCGTGGTCGGACGGGGACTGGAGCGCGTGATCTGGGGTTATTTCAAGAAACTGGTGATCGCGGACCGGATCCTTCCTGCGGTCAATACCATGATCGAGGCACCGGAAAGCTATAAGGGCGTGTTCGTTTTCTGTGTCATGATGTTCTACGCCCTGGAGCTTTACGCCGACTTTACCGGAGGTATCGACATCACCATCGGTATTGCGGAGATGCTGGGGATCCCGGTCAAAGAGAATTTCGAGCGGCCGTTCTTCAGTAAGAATATCGCCGAGTACTGGAGAAGATGGCATATCACCATGGGCACCTGGTTTACGGATTATATTTTCTATCCGATCTCTGTTTCGGGGCCGATGCTGAAGCTCAGTAAGTGGAGCAGAAAGCATCTGCCGGAGAGAATGGGAAAGAGAGTGCCGGTGTACCTGGCGTCTTTTGTGGTGTGGTTCACCACCGGTATCTGGCATGGCGCCAGCTGGAACTTCATTGTCTGGGGTTTAGGAAACTTCGTGGTCATCATGATCTCCCAGGAACTGGAGCCGCTTTATGCGAAGTTCCACAAGAAGGTGAATACGGACGGCAGTACGGTCTATAAGTCATTTCAGGTGGGAAGGACCATCCTTCTGATGAGTGCCCTCCGTCTTTTCGACTGCTACCGGGATGTGCCGCTGACATTTAAGATGTTCGGCACTATGTTTACCACATGGAACTGGAAAGCCGTGGGGAACGGCACCCTTTTGCAGCTGGGCATCGGGCGCGCGGATTATGTGATCCTGATTCTTGGTACGATCCTTCTGTTTGCGGTCAGCATGGCGGGAAGATCCGGGTCCGTGCGAGACAAACTGGAGAAAAAGCTTCCTATGCCTGCCCGCTGGGGACTTTTCACAGTGCTGTTTCTGGTCGTCGTGGTATTCGGTGCCTATGGCCTCGGCTACGATGCGTCCCAGTTTATCTATAATCAGTTCTAAATCTTCTCGAGAAGATCTTCGGGGTTACAGGAAAGAGAAGAAGCAAGCATCAGCAGATACTCTGCCTGAGCTTTGTTGATATTTTTCTGACGCTGTTCGTACTGCTGGATCGTCCGAAGCGGAACCCCGCTTTCACGTGCCAGCTGACTCTGACTGAGTCCCGCGTCCATACGGATCCTCTTTAGGTTGGAGATGTTTGTCCGGAGCCTCATGAGTTCATTCATATGATCGACGAACTGTCGGATATCCATCTCGTGATACGGATCATACATATCCCGTATTTCTTCTATCGATACCTTCTCCGTGATACGGGAGAAAGAAAGCGAAGTCTCCCACTGATAGTAGGCCAATGCCCATCCGGTCCAGTATTCCTCACTTCTGTCCAGTGTGTATTTCACATGGATACGTTCCCGTTCCATGCCACATCGCTCCAGAACGACATATGCCAGCTCCACGCCAGAATATCCGACCAGCGTCCGTACATCCCCGCATTCAAAATCCGATGCCACGCCGGAAGAAATAAACAGATCGAAGAAATCCTTTAGGTCCAGGTGAAGTTCGTAGACGGCGAAATCAAGCATCCGTGCCAGCACCCGTCGTGCACTTTCGAGGTAAAGTCTATCGTAGGCGTGAATCATCCGGTTTCATCTCCTCTTTGAGTATTTCTGTGATGAACAGATCGTGGGGAAGAAAGAGGTTCTTCTCCAAGTCGAAGTATTGTCGTCGTGCCGCCCGGTCCCGGTTCATCTTCCGGGTATACCAATCCTTACTTGTAGCGACCTTGTAGCCTGTAAAAACAAGCCGGTCAAATGCTTTCCTGCTTTTGATCACGAACTGCTGCCCGAGTTTTCCAAGATGCATGGCGTGATTCAGCTGGCGATAGGAAATCGTACCATTCAGGAAATCCATCGCGAAGGAGAAATAGCTGTCATCTGCCCGATAACCGATGATGCAGTCCGCATGTGAGTAATCGATATGAAACACATCCAAAATATATGCTTTCGCCTGGAAGGCCAGCGGCGAGGTGATTTCGAATTCCCGGTTCTCAAGCAGAATGGACAGCCAATGCAGGATACAATATTCCGCACAATTCAGATCCAGAATCGAGAGGCTTTCGCAATTGATAGAATAGCAGTTGGCAAACCCGTTTCTGTCCTTGCTGACCCCCCATTCCTTCGCCATATCCAGGTTTTCTGTGCAATAGAATCCCTGACCATAGTCATTGTACGGCTTCCCTCCGCCGAGAGAAGGACGCTCAATGATATGATCGGAACCATGGTAGATGGTGCGAATGGCTTTGCTTTCCGGTTTCATATTTGTACCTCCGATGACTATTATACTCCCACAGGAGTATAAATTCCAGTAAGTTGCGATAGACATGCCCCACATTAGGCATCTGGTGATATACTGTCCTTATCAGAGGGGGATGGATATGATGAAAAAGACACCTTGGTTATGCGTAATCTCAATGCTGCTTTGTGCCGGACTTCTGTTCGGCTGCGGCAAGAATGACGAAGAGGATTCTTCCGGTATAAGCAATAGATCGAAGGAAACAGATGCCACATCCGAGGTGACAACCACCGCTTCAGAGACCTCTTCTGAGGTGACATCTGAATCTACCACGGTCGAAACTAAAGTAACTACTTCAGAAGAGACTCTGCAGGAAACGTCGCAGAACACAGAGGTTCCTACGGAAACACCCAGATCGCTGTCTGATGAAGAAGCGGAGATGAGCCGGCTTCGCGATGAGGAAGAAGACGACGATGGCGAGGAGTACGAAGAGACCGACGGTAACGGAAACAGCAATGGTAACAACAACGGTGGAAACGGTAATGGCGGAAATGGTGGTACCACCACAACTCAGCCTGCTGAGACAGCCGCACCCATTCAGACAGCACCTGCCGGTCACTGGGAAACCCGCGTAATCGCTGAAGCATGGGATGAAACAGTTGTAGACCAGGAAGCCTGGGATGAAGAAGTCAAGACAGCTGTTGGTACAAAACACATTCAGAATGATACCGGTACGGATATGACTGGTTGGTCCAGTTCTCAGAAAATCAACTGGTGTGAATCTCATAATTGTCCGAACCACTGCGATGATTATGACCCTTCTCAGCCCGGTTATTGCGCTGCTAACCAGAGTATCACTACTGTTTACGAGACTCAGATTATCCATCATGATGCGGTAACCCACGTTGTCCATCACGACGCTGTCACTGAACAGGTATGGATGGAAGACTGATCATCCACAGTGGTGAGAGTACGGTGTGGCTGTATCGCCAAGCAGGAAGGACGCGAAAAATAGAAACACGCAGAT
>CADCLV010000041.1:0-6026 GCA_902802325.1 Oscillospiraceae bacterium
CTTTTGATGCTGAGTTTACTGCCCATCGGTCTTTTCGTGATGGTGCGCCTGGACCGTTTTCTTTCCGCGGAATCCCCCAAAAAAGAAGAGAAGAAAGAAGAAACACTTCCGGCAGAAGGACCGAAACAGATCTTTCTTTCGGAAAATTCCTCCAATGAAGAGATCGTGGAGACGATCGAATCCTTCCGGAAGAGCCATGGACATATCTCCATTATCATCCGGGAAGAAGAGAAAAAATAGCGTAGACCTTCCGGATACGCTATAATGGCTCTTGGAAGACTTCGGGCCGGAAGCCAGTCCGGACGGTATGAGGAGGACGGATCGTGAGTCAGGAAATAGTGCCGAAAACGGACAGTATACGTGAACATGTACTGGTCTGTATTTCTGCGTCTCCTTCCAGTTCCTACATTATCCGGACCGCGAGCAAAATGGCGAAAGCCTTTGGCGCTGAATTTACGGCCCTATATGTGCAGACACCTTTTTCAGAGAAACGCCCGGAGGCAGATAAGAAGAGGCTTTCGGAAAATCTTCGCCTGGCCAAAGATCTGGGCGCGGATTGCGTGACCATCGAAGGGGAGGAAGTTGCCTCGCAGATTGCCGAGTTTTCAAGACTTTCCGGCGTGACGAAGATCGTACTGGGCCGAAGTCTGGAGCGGGGAAAACGTCTTTTCCGGAAACCGCCGCTGACCGAGCAGCTCATTGAACTGATCCCGTCAGCAGATATCCATATCATTCCGGACACCAAGCATGAGAACCGCCGGCGGCCGCTGATGAATCTTTCCCTTTCCCAGTTTTTCGTCTATCCGAAGGACGTGCTGATCATGCTCCTGGTGCTGGCATTGGCCACATCCATCGGCCTCCTGTTCGGCTATTACGGCATCGACGTTTCCACCATCATGGCCATCTATATTCTGGGAGTTCTGGTGATCGCACTTTTTACCCGGGGCTACACTACCGGCGTTATCAGTTCTATCTTAAGCGTGCTGGCCTTTAATTTCTTCTTCACCGAGCCGAAAATGTCGCTTCATGCGTACGATTCCCGTTATACGGTGGCGTTTGCCATCATGCTGATCATCTCGATCCTGACCGGCGCGCTGGCCGCTAAGATGAAGGATCACGCCAAAGTCTCGGCCCAATCGGCCTTTAAGACGAAAGTGCTTTTTGAGACGAATCAGCTTCTTCAGAAAGCGAAGAGCGAAGAGGATATTATGAATGTGACGGCCACCCAGCTGATGAAGCTTCTGGGAAGGACGATCGTTATTTATCCGGCAAAGAACGGCTCTATCGATAAAGGACTCTTATATTCGCCGGAAAATGCACTGTCGCCGGATGGCGGAACTCTCTTTTCTTCTTCGGAGCGGGAAGCAGCGTCCTGGGTATTTGAGAATCACCACCGGGCAGGAAAGATGACAGAGCGATTTCCGAAGGCACAGTGCCTTTATCTTTCGATCCGTATCCACTCCCATGTGTATGGCGTTGTGGGTATTGAGATCCCGGATAAGCCGCTGGACTATTTTGAAAACAGTATCCTTCTTTCCATTATCGGTGAATGCGCGCTGGCCCTGGAGAACCGGCAGAACGAGCGGGAAAAGGAACAGACGGCGATCCGTGCGAAAAATGAACAGATGCGGGCGGATTTTCTTCGGACGTTTTCCCATGACCTTCGAACTCCGCTTACGTCCATTTCGGGAAATGCCACGAATCTTCTGACGAACTACGATAAACTGGATGAAGCAACGAGACATCAGGTGTTTTCGGATATCTACGATGATTCCCAGTGGCTTATCAACCTGGTGGAAAATCTTCTTTCCGTGACCCGGATCGAGGACGGGCGGATGCATCTGAATCTGTCTGTGCAGCTTCTGGAAGAAGTCATCGATGAGGCTATCCGGAATGTGGATAGAAGAAAGACCGGACGGGAGATATCGGTGGACTATGAAGATGATATGCTTCTGGTACGGATCGATCCGAAACTGATCATCCAGGTGCTGGTCAATCTTCTGGATAATGCGATAAAATATTCCGAGGAAGAAACGAAGATCCGTATCACGGCAAAGAAACTCGACCATTTTGTTTCGGTTTCTGTGGCGGATGAAGGAAAAGGCATTCCGGACGAACAGAAACCGAAAGTGTTCGATATGTTCTTTACCGGAAACACCTCCATTTCGGACAGCCGGCGAAGCCTGGGGCTGGGACTTTTCCTGTGCCGATCCATCGTAACGGCCCATGGCGGGGAAATGAATGTGTCCGATAATTCTCCCCGCGGCTCGGTATTTTCGTTTACCATTCCTTCAGATGAGGTGACCATTAATGAATAAACTGAACATTCTCGTTGTGGAAGATGATGCGCCGGTCAGAAACCTGATCACTACTACTCTTAAAGCCCATGAGTACCGTTTCCTGACGGCACCGGACGGAGAGAGTGCCATAATGCAGGCGTCCACGAATAATCCGAATGTGATATTACTGGATCTGGGCCTTCCGGATATGGACGGGATCGAGGTCATAAAGAAAGTGCGGACCTGGTCGAATATGCCGATCATCGTCATTTCGGCCCGCTCGGAAGATTCGGATAAGATCGAGGCCCTGGATAACGGAGCAGATGATTATCTGACCAAGCCGTTTTCCGTGGAAGAGCTTCTGGCCCGCCTTCGTGTGGTGGCACGGCGTCTGGCGGCTTTGCAGTCTGATATGAATAATGCGAATTCTTCGCTTTTTACCAATGGAAAACTCAAGATCGATTTTGCTGCCGGATGCGCCTATCTGGAGGAGAAGGAAATGCACCTGACGCCGATCGAATATAAGCTTTTGTGCCTCATGGCGCGGAATGTGGGCAAAGTCCTGACCCATACCTACATTACCAATCAGGTCTGGGGTTCCAGCTGGGATAATGATGTGGCCTCCCTTCGCGTCTTTATGGCCACGCTCCGGAAAAAACTGGAGTCGGCGCCGGATTCTCCGCAGTATATCCAGACCCATATCGGAGTGGGATACCGCATGATGAAAGTGGAATAGAACACGACGGTGAAGTAGACGATGAAGGCGGAAAAAAAGGAGAAATTATGCCGGTTATTCTGGTGATCGAAGACGATAAAGACATAAATAAGATCCTGTGCGGGCTTTTGAAAAAGGCAGGCTACGGGGTCAGATCCGCCATGGACGGAAATACGGCGCTTCCATTGATAGAAGAAAAGCCGGATCTGATATTGATGGACCTGATGCTTCCGGATACGACAGGAGAAGCCCTTCTTTCCCATGTCGGGAAAGGGATCCCGGTTATCGCCGTGTCGGCCCGTTCCCAGGTAACAGATAAAGTGGATCTTCTGACAAGGGGATGCGTGGATTATATTACAAAGCCTTTCGATGATGACGAGCTTCTGGCCCGGATCGAAGTGGCGCTTCGGTTTAAAAGAAAAAGCAGTGGCATTTCCATCGGAAATCTGTCATTAGAAGAAGCGGATCATGTGATCAAAGTAGATAATGAACCGGTAAAATTCACTCCGACTGAATATGCGATCGTAAAAGCTTTGATCCAGAATTCGGAACGTGTCGTATCACGAAGCGAACTGATCGATCTTGCCAAAGAAGATACACCTGATCTTGTGGAAGATTCTCTGAAAGTGCATTTAAGTAACTTAAGACGGAAACTGAAAAGCGCCGGCTCGAATGTGGAAGTGGAAGCTGTCTGGGGCATCGGCTTTAAGCTTTCTGTGGTCGAAGAGCTGTGACAGAAAATGCATTAACTGTTTCTTAACTACCATTTCCCGGTGAAGTGTTTTATCCTCAAAACATAGGAGGAAGAAAATATGGAACCGATTCTCACTTTGCAGCAAATATGCAAGTCCTACGGAAAACACCAGGTCCTAAAGGACATTTCTCTTCATATCCCCAAGGGCTCGATCTATGGACTGATCGGCAAAAACGGCGCAGGTAAGACAACTCTTATGCGTATCATTTCCGGTCTTCAGGAGCCTTCTTCCGGAAGTTTTTCACTCGGAAAGAACCGCATCGGCGCACTGATCAATACCCCTGCGTTATATAACGATCTGACAGCGTATCAGAATCTGCGGGCACACTTCATCTCTATGGGGCTTACGTCCTATGATAAGATCCCGGAACTTTTGGAAATGGTCAGACTATCTGATGCCGGGAAAAAAGCGGTCAGAAAGTTTTCCCTGGGCATGAGGCAGAGACTAGGCATCGCTATCGCACTTTCAGGAGATCCGGATATTATCCTTCTGGATGAACCGATCAACGGACTGGATCCGCAGGGGATCATCGAGATGCGGGAGATCTTTCTTACGATCAACCGGCAGAAAGGAACGACATTGATCATTTCAAGTCATCTTCTCGATGAGCTTTCAAAAATCGCTACCGACTATGCTTTTATCGATAAAGGGAGGATCATTAAAGAGGTCTCTTCCCTTGACATCCTTAGTGATTCCTCTCACTCGTATACGGCTGTGTTTTCAGACGTGGAGAAAATCATCCGGAGACTGGATCTGGAAGGGATCAGATATACTGTCCAAAGTAATACGAAGCTTCGGATCGAATCGAAGATCACGCTTTTAGAACTTGCCGAACTTGGCAAAGAGTGCGGTGCGGAACTTCTGGAATTCACGGAAAATGACACCAGTCTGGAAGGCTACTACATTAATCTCCTGGAGGGATGATATGACACGATGTTTGAAAACTTTTTTCTATACTTTGCTGCATGACCGTCTGTTTTACTTTATGCTCGTGATCGTTGCGCTTTTGAGCCTGGGTATATGTTCGATGAACATTGAATCTTTTAAAAATCACTCCATGCATAAAGATTGGTCCGGAAAAGAATATATGGTCAATTATGAAGAAGAGGACCCGTATCTGGTGGCGCAGAATAACGATTTGTTTGATTTTACCATACAAACACCGGAATATGAGGAGGCCTCAATTGAGAACAGTTCGCATGTTTCCGGATTTGCTTTCGAATCAGAGATGATCCTGTTTTTTGTGCTGCTGATCTATCAGTGCGCATTCTGCGGCCGGCTTTTTAAAGACGGGGTGATCCGGAATCTGGTCGTGGCAGACATATCGAAAGTGAAAGTCTTTTTATCCTCCTTTGTAATCAGTGTCTGCTTTCTTAGTATCTTTGTGGCCGTGTTTACCATTACTGCCATAGTGGGAAACCTTGCAATGGGATATTATATGATCATATACTGGCCTTCGTATCTTGCTGTCCTTGCCGGATTGTTTCTGCTTCTGATATTGATGTCAGCCATCTCTCTTACACTTTTATTCCTGTCACAGAATCCGATGCTCACGCTGATCCTGGGGATGTGTCTGACGATCCTTTTAGTATATATATTCCCGTCGATGATACATGGAAGACTCAATTCGGAATCCGCAGCTCCTTATCTGTCTTCCGAGAGACGTATTAAATATGAATCTGATTCGGATGAATTCGCGTCGGATCCGGGAAAGGTGAGTGCTGTTTATTGGCAGTTCGGAGATAAGGAATATGAGGTGAAGGAACGGACATACCTTGATATCAGCGGGATGGACGAAAGAATGATCTGTATCGATGACGGTCAGAAGATCGACACGATGGATAAAAGCCGCCCGAACCCCGACTATAAAGGCGACACCTATTGCAATGTGATGAGGTTTCTAATGAAGAGTAATGCTTTCTCCATTTGCTTCATGTTGCCGCAGTATGGATATTTTCCCCTTGTCCGTGACGGAGTTCTCCTTTCTGAAAGCATACTTTCTCTTTTCTATATCGCCGTTGTGATATCAGGCGGGTGTATAATAGCGAAAAAAAGGAATATTACCTGACTTATGCCGATCCTGATCTCGATTATCATCTTTTTAGCGATAGCCGCTCTTTTCCTGCTTTATAAAGTGGTGCTTCTGCGGCGCGCGATGAAAGAGATCAGGCAGCAGGTAAAAGACCGGATCGACGGAAAAACCTCCTCGGCCATGCGATTGACGTCTTCGGATAAAGAGGCGAGGGCCCTTTCGGAATCCTTGGAAAGTTCTCTTTC
>CADCLV010000041.1:6033-22334 GCA_902802325.1 Oscillospiraceae bacterium
CGGCAGAAACTGGTCATGGGGGATAAAGACCTTCGGAAGAATATTACTGCGATCTCCCATGATCTTCGTACGCCGCTTACCGCGATCCACTCTTATGTGAATCTTCTGGAAGAGGATGCCTCCTCCGAAGAGCGGAAAGAGTATATTTCCCGGATACGGGAACGGACAAATGAACTTCGGGAGATGACGGAAGAACTTTTCAAGTATTCGGTTTCCCAGGATCCGCAGTATCAGTCTTCGCTTGAGGTAGAAAAGCTTGATCTGAAACGTGTGATCGAGGACAGCCTTCTTTCGTTTTATAACGAGTTTCAGAAGAAGGATCTCGTTCCGGAGATGCATTTCCCGGAGGAGCCGGTATGGATCTCTTATAACCGGAAAACGGCTATGCGTATCTTCGACAATCTTTTCAGTAATGCCGCCAAGTACGCTGACGGGGCTCTTTCTGTGACCGTTCTTTCGGATGGAACAGTGATCACGGAAAATCCAACGGTGGAACTGACCCCTGTCATGGTTTCGAAAATGTTTGATAAGTATTTCACTGTAAATGACGGGAAGGAGTCTACGGGTGTCGGCCTTTCCATTGCAAGAAATCTGATCAGTGAAAACGGAGGAACGATCTCCGCAGAACTGATTTCTTCTTCGCTGAAGAAGGCGGATCAGAATGAGAAGGAGAAAGAGAAGGAAAAAGACCGTCTTCTGATCCGCATCCGGCTTTGCCCGGTGTGCTCTTGAATCTGAACCCCCGTGCAAAAATGATTCGACTTCTGTTCCGTCTGGTATAATAGAGGGGTAAGATTTCTCCAACGGCTGGAGAAGTAAGTGAGGAACATGACCATGACAACAGCGGACAGATATCTGGTTTCGGATATTAAGAATATTCTGGAAAACGGCTATAAAGATATAGATCCCCGCCCGAAATATGAAGACGGGACGCCTGCCCATACCATCAGCGTGAATCACGTGATGAGAAAATATGATCTCAGTAAAGGGGAATTTCCGATCTGCACGCTTCGTAAGCAGGCCTGGAAGACAGGTATCCGGGAGATCTTTACGATCTACCCTCATCCCACCAATGTGCTTTCCGAGATGGAAGAAATGAAGGTGACCTGGTGGACGCCCTGGGATATCGGTGACGGCACCATCGGTCAGCGTTACGGCGCCACCGTCAAGCGCTATGATCTGGTCAATAAACTCATTGAAAATATTAAAAATGATCCCTATGGCAGAAGAAAGATCATGTCGCTGTGGCAGGAGACAGACCTTCGGGAGACGCCGGGTCTGGCACCTTGTGCTTTTCTGACGATCTGGAATGTCCGCGGAAAATACCTGGATATGTGCATGATCCAGAGATCCGGAGATATGCTGACTGCATCCGGTGCCGGCGGCATCAATGAGATCCAGTATGCGGCGCTTCTTCTTATGATCTCCCGGGTCACCGGTTATGAGGCAGGAGTCTTTACCCATTTTGTGGCCAATGAGCAGATCTATGACCGCCATATCGAAAATGCCCATGAGCTCCTGCGCCGCGCCGAAGAAAAAGAATCGGCGGAAACGCTTGTAAAGAAGATGGCGGAAGGAGTCGCGGATCAAAGCGGGGCAGCAGGGGAAGGCGCCAAAGACGCATCTCCGATGCTGATCCTTCATAAAGATCCGGGCTGTGATCTGACGGATATTGCTGTGGAAGATTTCGAAATGGTGAATTATTCGCCTATGGAGCCGCAGCTGAAGTTTGAATTGGGAATCTGACCGGACTTCTTCGTTTAAGGGGGACGTATGGACAAGGTCTACATCAGAGTCGCCGTTGTGCATTTTTTCTTTTGCATGATCATCCGCTTCGGGTGGTCTCTGGCTTTGGCGTTCACTTTCCTTTTCCTAAGTATCTTCAACGATTTCTTCTTCCCGCTGTTTGTGGCCTTTGTGGCCTTTGACATCATTGCCTCCATTATTGAATCCGTGAAACTGTTTTTCCATATGCGGCGGGTCAAAAACCGGGAATATCCTTTGGAAGAAGATGAAAACGGGGAACCGAAACTTTACTATGATCCGGAAAATCCCAGGAGCATCCGCGGCCGGATGTGGGAAAAAGAACTTCGTGAGAAAGTCAGTAATGACAGCACCCTGGAAGAATGCGTCGCGGCATTTGAAGAGATGTGCGAGGATATTAAGGATGAACTTGCGGCGCGGCAGGAATCCGGAGAAGAAGCCTGGGAAGATGAATCCGATCTTCTGTTTTTTGAGGTCGGCACGTTCCATCTGACCGGTGACGGTTTTTCCATCAGTTTATCCCGCCAGTACCCGGACGGGGAAGGCGAATATTTCCAGCTTTGCATGGAGATGATCTTTGATCCCAATAAAGAGAATTACAGACTTTTCGAGTCCACCAACAGTGACCGGGTGAAAGGGGATTTCTTCGAGCATGTGCGTGCCTCGAAAGCATATGCTTACGGCATGGCGCATCACTGCCGGGAAGTGAAGATATTTTTAACACAGACCTAAGGAGGAACGGGTATGGAAGAAATGACGAAAAAGAGAAATGCGCTTTTAGCAAAGAAAGTGATCGAGGGACTTCGCTCCAGAAATATGGAAGCGGAGTTTGCCGAAACGAAAGAAGAAGCGCTGAAAAAAGCACTGGAACTCATCCCGGAGGGGGCTTGCGTCTCCATGGGCGGATCCATGAGTGTACATGCGATCGGTCTTTCTGAGGCATTGAAGAATGGAAACTACAATTTCATCGACCGGGATGCCTACGAAGATAAAAGACAGGCGATGCTTCTTGCTTACGACGCGGACTTTTTCCTTTCCAGCTGTAATGCCATGACCGAAGACGGAGTGATGGTCAATATCGACGGGAATGCCAACCGGGTCTCCGCCATTGCCCAGGGACCGAAGCATGTGCTTTTTATCGTAGGCATGAATAAGATCTGTAAAGATGTGGATCATGCCATGAAGCGGGCCAGAAACGTGGCTTCGCCTATTAATGCCCAGCGTTTCGGATTGAAAACTCCCTGTACCCAGACCGGAAGCTGCATGAACTGTAAGTCGGCAGATACCATCTGCTGCCAGTTCCTGATCACCCGTTATTCCCGTCATGCGGGACGGATCCATGTAATCCTCGTCAACGAAGATCTGGGATATTAAACCTGGGCTGAAAATGAGCATAGATCCGGGATGTTCAGCTAAAAAGAAAATTAGATGCAGTGTTTTTGCCGAAGAAACAGAAAAAAACACTTGCCGGGTCTGATACAATAAAACCGATATTGGAGGATCTTTTCCGTTTTCGGGATCGATCTTCAAAAAGAGGGCAACCAATTTATATCGAAAAGGAGAAGGGAAAATGAGCAAGAAAACTTTTTTCTGGAAACGGGGAGCAGTGATCCTTCTGGTGCTGACTTTCCTGATGGGGCTTTGCGGGTGCATTCAGTATGAAGCCCATGCGGAGGTAAATGATGACGGAACGATGGACTTCGGTCTTCTGTACGCGGTCATAGATCTGTCTGATCTGGGCGGGGATTCGGATGATTCGAGCATGGATATGACCCAGTCTCTCGACACCATCAAGGATGCACTGGGAAAAGAAGGATGGGATATCACAGATTATCAGACGAATACCAATGGCCAGAATTATGTGGGCTTCCGGATCGAAAAGCATGATATTCCCATCGACAAATTCCAGGAAGAACTGGATAAGATGAAGGAAGCCGGAATGGATATGGGTAATTTCACCATTACGAAAGATGGTGACACCTATAAACTGGAATGGGACATGTCTTCCAGCATGAACTCAATGAGCAGCAGTGGAGCTGATTCAGCTTCTCTTTCCCAGTATGGCGGATTTATGAGATTTACTTTGAATCTTCCCGATGCCGCGCTGAAAGATAATGCCACCAAGACTTCCGATGATGGATGCTCTCTTACCTGGGATATCACCACCATGAAGGAGCCGATGCGCGCAGAGTTTACTCTTGATGGTTCGTCGAAAGATGATGATGACGATGATGACGACGACAAGGGCTCGAAGAAGGGTAAAGATAAGGACGACGATGATGACGAGGATGAGGACGATTCCGACAAGAAGGGAAGCAAGAAAAAGTCTTCCAAGAAGTCCAAGAAGAGCAGTTCCAGTGACGGCATGCCCACATGGCTTCTGATCACTATCATCGGCGGTGGTGTTCTGGTCGTTGGCGCAGTGGTCGCAGTGATCATCGTAGTTGTGAAGAAGGGGAAGAAGGATCAGACACCGAACGCGTAAGTCTGATTCAAGATCTTTTCCAAAGGAACCGTAAGAGCGGGACCTGAATAATAGAGATACATAGGCAGCCTCTGCCGGGTAAGACCGGCGGAGGCTGTTTTTTTGAAAAGAAGAGTTGACAAGTGCATTTTCAGGAGATAATATAAACGTGTTTATATAAACACATTTACATAAAGTGAATTATCAGAGATGAAGATCCGGGAGGATCTGATTGAGACTTGAAAAAGAGAAGAAAGGTTCAGGTGAATAGATATGATTCTGATCGTGAATACCACAACGGATCGGACGATTACGGAAAACCTTCATGCGGAACTTATGAAGAAAGGTTTTTCGGAAGCGAGAACAGACGAGAGTGACGGAAAAAAGAAAGAGACGTATGAGATCGTGGAAGCGGGGGAAAGGAAAATCTCTCCTTGCATCGGATGCAATTTCTGCTGGCTCAAGACCCCCGGGATCTGCTCGATTAAAGATGATTATGAGGAGATCTTAAAGAAGATGATCCACGCAGATCAATTATGGGTCATTTCGGAAACAGCCCTGGGATTTCTGGATCATAAAGGAAAGAATATCTATGACCGGATCCTGCCTCTTGCCACCATGCATCTGCATTTTAAAGGAAAGCAGATGCGGCATTACAGAAGATATAAGCAGAAGACAGACTTCGGGCTGATCTTCTCGGGAGACGCGGAGAAGGATTATCTGGAAAAATGGAACGGCCGGGCGGCGCTGAATTTCGAAGCGAAATCGCTGGGCGTGTTCTCAAAAGACGAAATTAAGGAGGCGGTCACATGCATGCTCTGATCATTAACGGAAGTCCCCGTGTAAAGAAATATAGTAATACAGATAAGATCCTGGAAAAAATCCTTCTCGGCATGAAAGAAAGTGGAAGCACAGGTGAACTTTACGAGATCTCAGATCGAAAGCAGTGGGAGGAGATCCGGGAAAAGTTTTACCATTTCGATCATATCCTGATTGCGATTCCTCTTTTCGTGGAATGTATTCCGGGATTGCTTTTGGAGTTTCTGGAGACGATACCGGCTCGGTCTACGGATAGAAAACCGGTCCTTTCCTTTCTGCTTCAAAGTGGATTTGCCGAAGGATGCCAGTTGCGGTGCGGGGAAGAATATCTTCAGATCCTTTCGGGAAAACTGGGATGTGAGTATGGCGGTACACTTGTAAAAGGGAATAATTTTAGTATAAGATTGGTGGAAGGAAGCGATCGCGAAAAGATCGTGCTGCCTTATAAGGAAATGGGCAAGATCTATGGAAAAGAAGGAAACTTCTTTTCAGTGGACTGTAAGAAATTTACAGGTCCGGAACAGTTCCCGGGGTGGGTCCGTGTCCTTGTAGGACTCATGTTTAAAACCTTGGCCAAGAAGTCTTTTGAAAAGACGGCAAAGGAATGGGGCTGCAGTAAGTCGCTAAAAGACCGGCCCTACGCATAAAAGAAAAGGCGCGAGTGCTTTTTCCGTAGAAGAATAAAGGAAGGAAACCGCAATGGGAAGAAAAGCGAAGATCAGCCGGGAAATGATCCTTTCGGCCGCATATAGTATCCTGGATGAAGAAGGGATCGGCGCGGTCGGCATTAAGTCCATTGCGGAAAAACTCGGATGCTCTACCCAGCCGATCTCGTGGCATTTCGGCAGTATGCTGGAGCTTCGAAAGGCCCTTCTTTCTTATGCCGGAGATATGTGCTGGGGAAGTATCGAGAAAGAAATGGAAGGAAAAGACGCCCTGGATGCATTCTTTGTAACCGGCGTGCACTATATTTCCATTGCCTGTGATCACCCGTATGTTTTCCGCTTTATGCATATGGACGATCCGAGATCTGCCGTGGGCGCGGATGCCATGGGCGACAGCAGTGTATTTACCATGCAGATGGATCATATGGCGGCGGATATGCTGAGCCGCGCTTATCCGGATATTCCGAAAAAGAGTATCGGGCAGGCAGTGCAGGATACGGTCATTTATACACATGGACTTGCTACCATGATGATCTGGGATAACTTCCGCATGCCGAAGAAAGATGCCTGTAAAATGATCTTTCAGATGGGATTAAAGATCCTTTCTTCCATCGGCATCGATACGGAAGGCCGGAAAATGCCCAAATTATAATTTCATAAGAATTGACTTTCGAATCTTAACTCTTTCTTTAGATTCTCTAGACGTCATCTTTATTTTCGTTCGTTAAGATAAAACCATCGAAGGAACGAGGAGCGATGAAAAATGAAGAACACGATGAAGAAAATCAGCGAAGTAAAGATTTCGGCGAATGAACTCGATGAGGCCAAGATGATCAAGGCGCAGAGCCGGGCTGTCTATGAGCAGATCGTAAAGAATTATACTTTCAAAAGCGTCAGTAAAAGAGCTATCGCCAGAGCGGATTTTCCGGAGCGTATCGATATCGAAGGGAAAAGCGTTGACGCCATGATCGCGCTGGGTCAGCGTGCACTTCTGGAAGGCGGCAGTGTATTTGCCTATTCCGATAAGAAAATGATTCGTGCCCTTTTCATCGTGGACAAAAAAGAGAAGAGCTTCGAGTGCAAGCACGCGTATATCTCTCCGTCGATCTCCTCTGAAGACCTCCTTCTGATCGAAAAAGATGTGAAGCGCCAGATCGCCATGCTGGTTTACTATGCACAGCTGGAGAATGGTTTCTATATGGGAAAGAAAGCCCCGAGACTTCAGAAGAAGACATGCCGTCTTGCCTGGCTGAAAGCACTTCTGATCGCACTGGGTGTGGGTGCCTGTACCTATGTGGTGGCAAAGAGCATCCCGGGTTCCATCCTGGTTGCGGCTTCCCAGTTTGTTATGTGGTTCTCGATTCTAAGGAATACTCTGCTCTTAGTGGAAGAAACGGAAGAAGAGAATATCTGGAACATTTCCAAGGCTGCCTGACAGTGGATTTTTTCCCTGAAAGGAGTGGATTTTCTCGGGTTTCCTGAAAAGTCATCTTCTTTTATTCTGATGATGGTATGATAAATGCCACTTCGGAACATAGGGAGAAACGGGAGCTTTTCGGGAATGAGCGATTTTAGAAAACTCACACTTTTACATTCCAACGACATGCACGGCGACTTTATGGCGGAAGAAAAAGACGAACGCCTTGTGGGCGGTGTGTCTTTGCTTTCCGGCTATCTTGATAAGGTGCGGCAGGAAGAAGAAAATGTCATTTATGCCATCGCCGGAGATATGTTCCGCGGATCCGTGATCGATACGGAATATAAAGGCGTGTCGACGATCCAGCTGATGAATATGCTGGCGCCGGATGTGGTCACCATCGGAAATCACGAGATCGACTACGGCATAGCCCATCTTCTGTTTCTGGAAAAATGTGCGGACTTTCCGATCATCAACGCCAATCTCTATCTGAAAATGAATCACAAGCGTCTTTTCCGGCCGTGCCACGTGATCGAGATCGACGGCATGAAGATCCTTTTCATCGGGATCCTGACGGAAATGACGCTGGCGGAGTTTAAAAAAGATAATCTCATCGGTACTTTTATCACGCTGGAAGATGCGGCAAAAGAAGTGGGGCGTATCTGTAATACCTATAACGCCATCGACATTGACTGCACCGTGCTTCTTACTCATATCGGATTTGAAGAAGATAAGCAGCTGGCATCTCTACTGGATCCATCCTGGGGGGTGGATCTGATCATCGGCGGGCACTCTCATACATTCCTTACGGAACCGGCTGTCATAAACGGGATCCCCATCGTGCAGGCAGGAACGGGCACAGATCAGATCGGCCGTTTTGACCTGCTGATCGATATTGAAAATGGCCGTCTTTGCGATTATTCCTGGAAGCCGGTTCCCATTAGCGATGAGACCTGTCCTCGAGACCCGGATATGGAAGCGCTGCTTTCAGAATATAAGTCTCAGACTGATGCAAAATACGGAAAGATACTGACGAAGTTCGTGCGTCCTTTACATCACCCGTCCCGGTATCAGGAGACGGAACTGGGCGACCTGTTTTCCGACATTTTGCGTGATGCGCTGGGGGTAGAAATTTTCCTTCTGGCTTCCGGGTCGATCCGGGCGGAATCCTTAGGACCCATCGTTACCAAAGGGGATTTCGATATGTGTTTTCCTTTCGATGATTCGGCGCATCTTCTTTACTGGACGGGAGCGCAGCTTCGGCACGCGCTTCTTCATATGCTCCGTGACGAGGCATTTTCCGGGGCGCATACGGAATTCTATCAGATGTCTTCAGGCCTTACGGTGGAGTATGATCAGCAGAAAAAAGAACTTACGAAGTTTCTCTATAAAGGCGAAAATATCTCTGATGACCGGGTGTTCGTGATGGGCCTTCAGCATTATCATTTCCTGAACATGAAAGACTCGTTCGATCTGGATATGGAAGAGGTGGAGAAAAACGGAAATGTCCGCACGATCGCCAGTTCCTGCAAAGATGTGATCGAGGAAAAACTGGAAGAAGGACTTCACCAGAATGTGGTTCATCTGGACCGGCTGATCGTGCGGAAAAGCGGAAAATGAAAAAGTAAGACGGAAAAATAAGACAGAAACGAGGGAGTCATCAGATGGAGAAAAACACATGGCGGCGGGGCGTAAGCATCGCATTGATCCTGGGAATAATGATCGGCGGAAGTGCTTTTGCCGGATGCAAGAAAAAAGGCGACTACGTACATGGCAAGAAGGGGTATTATGCCCAGAGTGAAAATGGTGCCGGTACAGAAGTGATGAATCAGGGAACCGCTGGGAACTGCTGGGCGCACGCGATATTGACTTCGGCACGTTCCGCATCACTGATCGAATCAGGGAAGGAAATTCCGTTTCAGGTAGAGGATATCGTTATGGGAACATACGGTGCCTCGAAAGAAGAAGGAATGATCGCAAAAGATCCGGGCGTCGAGAAAAATATCGGCGGCGGCACGGAAGTGGCGACATGGGGACTGTCCAACGGGGTCGGGGACTATGTGATGACAGAATGTGCATACCTTTCGGAGTCGTTTATCACTGAAATGAACGGGGTCGAAACCGGGCTTCTTAAGAATGTGGCGGCGAAAGAAGAAGTGCAGGAACTGATCCGCAATAAGGCGGCAGTCGGTGCGGTATTGAAGTCGGATGCCGGAAACGGCCAGAACCATGGATATTTCTATGTGTACGATGATTCGCATTTGGAATGGAACGGGGAGACGGTGTATTCCTCCGCACATTTTCAGCATATGCTGGTTCTCGTCGGCTGGGATGACAACTATCCGAAGGAGTATTTCGGCTCGGAGTACGGACGCGAAATGCCGAAGGAAGATGGCGCATGGCTGGCGCAGGACAGTGCCGGTGCAGAGTATGGAAATGACGGGCTTCTGTGGATCTCGTATGAATCTGCCATGAGCATTTACAGCTACACGGTTGTTTCGGACAAATATTCGGATGTGCTCTCGTATGACGCCGGCGCTCCGTTGGGTATCCGCGTTCCTGATGAAAACGGCGAGACGGTCATGGCAAATGTGTATCACCATAAGGGAACGCTTTCTGCGGTGGGCACCTATGTCGGTCTGATGGACGATATTCGGTATGACGGACGTTTCGGACGAAAGAGTGATACGCATATCACGATCGAGATCCGGGATGCGGATCTTGCCAATGTACTGGCAACGAAAGAGTGTGAATTTAGCCATGACGGTTATTATGTGGTCGATCTGGAATCTCCGGTCGAAGTGGAGGATTTTGCGGTAGTCGTGCGTTATAAAGACACGGCGCCGATCGAGGCCATCGATCCGCATCTGATCCCGACCGGAGATGAAGAGAAAGATGCGAAACTTCAGGAGAGTGCGAAACTGAAATATGTCACGACCATCGAAGAGGGCCAGTCTTTCGTTTTCGTAAACGGGCAGTGGCTGGATATGGCGGATCCTTCCGCCGCCGGCGAAATGGGACTTCTTTTTGAGCCGCATAATGCCTGTATAAAAGCACTGTTTATCGGTTGAGGCTGTCCGGATGGAAAAACCCGGCAAAAGTTTTTTCCGCCTCAAAGGTGAATTAGAAATACTTATTTTGCCAAAAAATGCAAATAAAGAAAATTGTATAAGAATTTTGATTACGTTATACTAAAGCGGGGATGGCAAGAAAACAGGTAACGTGGTGAAAGGCAAGGTAAGGGTATGTATAATCAGGAAGATGAGATTGAACAGTTTTTCCGTGAGCAGGAAGGATATTCCGACAAGAAAGAACCGGATAGTGGACTGCCGTCAATTATGAAGGCGCTGGACGAGCGCCCGGATGACGGGATACCGTCGATCTTGAAACCCCTGAATAATCGTCCGATTGATGATGTTCAGCCGTCTGCTTTTTCGGCAGGAGGATTTTCCACAGAAGAACTCGAAGAAGATGTTATCCCGATATCCAGCGCGGTAGAACCCAGAGGTGGTTTTAATGATTCCCGCTCAACCCGGTATGACCGTCTCAGAGAGATGGAAGAACAGCTTGAACATGATGAGCGGATCTCCCGCTGTTCTGTTTTTTCGAAGAAATATATGCAGATGTTCCTGATCCTGATCGGTGGTGTGGCTGCCAATATTCTTTTGGCGATCATCTCCAACATCGCATCGAAAAATGAAGACCTGATTGAAGGGGCGGCAATGCTCATGATCGGCATCTCCGCAGCCTATTTTGTTTTCGCAGTTTTGTACGGTGTGATCCTGATTCGCCTTGGCAGGTATCATCTTGAATTTAAGTCAGCCGGTATTTACTACATGCTCAGCGGTGTTTGCGAAGCGGTGCGTTACGCCATAAGTGGAAGTGCAATGGCGAGCTTATTCTTCTCGATCCTTGCTGCCGCTTTCTCGGTTCTTTATGTTCTGAAATTTGCCGTGGCGATGAGTAACAGTTTTGATAATGTGGCCATGTACATGGCGATCTCCTGGGAAACTTTCAAGAAAGTATTTATCTATGTGTACGGTGGCATTGTTGGCTGCACGCTGTTGACCTTCTTCCCGATTCTGGGTATTCTGGCCGCCTTTGCACTGATTGGGTTCTTGTTTGCCGCAATCGTAGTATCCATCTGGCAGATCATACTGGTTTTGCGTTCGGCCAATGTCATGAAGCAGTACTCAACAGCGATTCATGCCTGATGGGCGTAAATGCCGGAAAAGGATTCTGAATAAGAAGACATTTTTTACTTTTCCAGGATGAATTCCATGATGACCGGATCGTGATCGGAGTAGGCATACTGTAGGTCAGCAGATTCGTACTGGACAACGGTGATGTTGTCAGAGACGATAAAGCCGTCTGCGAGAACGGTGAATGTGGTGTCCGGGTTATAAGCTTCGTCTGCATTTCTGCAGGAGTCGTGACGGATATCCGTTTCGGCGCCGGTATCAAAACCGAAGACGAACCCTTCCGGCAGCTCCTCTTTCGGGAAAGACTGAGCCCACCCCGGAACACTTCCGCTTTCGTTATTTGAGCGAAGGTCGTGGTTAAAGTCGCCGCCGCAGATGACGTAGTTTCCTTTTTTATACTCGTTATTCATGTCCTCGAAAAGCATACTCAGCTGTGCCTGACGGACTTTATCCGTGGAATAGGCGGAGAGATGGACATTATAAATGACCAGTTCTTTTGAAGAAGAGGAAGTAAATCCTGATCCGGAATCCGTGAAAGTTCCGGAGAGCTCGCCGACCGGGAGCCGGCATATGGAATAGCAGCGGTCGTAATCCACGATCTTCGAAAGAGAATCCGCTACCGGAAGACTTCTTCGAAGGGCGCTGCTGATGTAGGCGGACGAAAGCGTCAGAATGCCGGATTTATTTGCGCCGTGAGGCTCAAGGAGCGGCCAGAAAAGAAAAGGCGAGTCAAAGTTTCGGGCATAGACGTGCTGGAACAGGTCAATACCGCACATGTAAGCGACCTCGTTGACGTGATAGGATCGGGTGCCATCTTCGTCGACTTCCTGAAGAAGTACAAAATCCGGATCATAGCTTTCCAGTAATCCGGCAATATTGATCAGATTCTCCTTAAGTGCATCTTCGCTTTTAGCCCAGGAGGATTTACCGCCGTCCATAAAGAAACTGTAGTCGGGCGTATAGGCACCAAATCCGATATTATATGTCACGATCTTGTAGGTCTGGCTTTCCGTCATCAGATCGATGCGCTCGGGAGGAAGACGATCCATGCGCGCGTAGACAAACGGATCCGGTTCGGGGGTTAAGACCTGGTTATCCGGAATACGGTGGTAGCTGGAAAAAACATAGATCAGATATCCTCCGATGATCAGGAGGAGGACGCCCAGCGTGCAAAGTACGATCCGAAGCAGAAGACGCTTTTTCGTCAGTTTTTTCTTTTTCTTTTTCTCCGGCTTTTCATTCGGTTTATTCTCGAGTTGCGGATCTAAGCCGGGTTCCGTACCATTTTCCAGAAGATCTTTCTCATTTGATTCGCTCATGTGGCCTCCTCAAGTACAACCGGGAAAAGGGCCAGGGCAAGAGACCGATGACCGGTTTCATCAAAATGCAGAGAGTCTTCTTTCGAGGGTCTGGCATATTTGGCCGCATCAAAGAACCGGCAGCCTTTTTCTTCTGCGATGGTCCGGAAGTTTTCGGAAAACAGTTTGGACTCTTCAATGGATCTTGGAGCAAACGCAGTGGAAAAGACGGAGTTCGGCATATCTTCACCGATAAGAGGCGGTGAGACTAAAATGATCTTCGGAACAAAACCCTGTTTTTCGGAAGTGACTTTCTTGATGGTATCTACAAGACGGCCGGCGTCCTTGGCAATGCCGGATGCGGTCTTATGGAAGATCTCTTTCAGATCGTTGGTGCCCAGCATCAGGATCACGATGTCCACTGGCTTATGTGTATTGAGGCAGGGAGGAAGAGGCGTAAGTCCGTTCTTCCATCCTTCAAAAGGATCATCGGTGACGGTGGTCCTGCCGTTACAGCCTTCTTCGATAATGCGGAAAGCAGGGCACATAGGAGAAGAGACGATGGTTTCTTCCGGCTCGGTAAAAGTAGAAGTCAGGTATGCTTTTACCGCGTCGTAGGCGGTCTTTTCATCAAGAAGAGATTGCAGGACTCCGGTCCAGCGGACATTTTTCGGAAAGCGCGTGGAATCTTTCGGGTTATAGCCGTAAGTGTTGGAATCGCCGTAGCAAAGAACAGTCTTCATGTCATTTCGCCTCCTTTATTCTATGGATGCTTTTCCTTTATGCCGCCGCATTTTTATATGGCGGGAAAAGGACTGACGGATCAGAACTGATTTCATTATAGCAGATGTACGGAAAATGCTTTCTTTTTCATATAAGAATCTTTTTTTGCAGATGTGGTAAAATAGAAAAAGTTGTAAATTTTGTTTGTGAAAATAGGAGAACTGGAAGCAAATGAGTACAAATACGGGATTGGAAAAATTAGGAAAATATACGGCGGCAGAAGTACAGGATTCAGTATGTGAACTGGATCCTCTTTCTCCGAAAAAAACACTGGAATTCGATATCGTGGTAGTCGGCGCAGGAGCATCGGGTGTACCGGCGGCCGGATGGGCAGCGGAACTTGGCGCGAAGGTGGCCCTGCTTCAGAAGGCGACCGGCGTGGTCTCTCAGGGAAACTGCGGATCGGCGATCATTAAATCCCGTTCCACCGAGGCAGGTATCTCGAAGTGGATCCACCACACCAACAGCCTTTGCGACTGGCGGGCGGATACCAAACAGCTCCGGGCATATGCGGACTATTCTGAGGAAGCCATGATGTGGTTTTGGAACCGCGCCGGATTTACGGAAGAGACCGAATACGGCGATGGAAGCAAAGTGGACGATAATTCCCGTTCGGCAGAACTTCTGAATGACGGAGATATGCTTTGTGCCTTCCGCAGTACCAGCGCGGACTTTACCGGCACCTGGCGGGACCGGGACAATATCTATGAGTATGGCGATGACCACTGCTATTTCTGGGCGCCCTGGGTGGGTCCGAAGCCGCTGAATGTAGGTCATGCTCTTCGTAAGATCGTGGACCGGATGAAAAAAGAACATCCGAACTTTCAGGTCTTTTATGAGACGCCGGCTGTGCAGATGGTAAAAGAAGATGCCCGTGTTACCGGCGTGATCGGAAAGACGGCATCCGGAGAATATATCCTTTTTAAGGCAAAGAAGGCGGTGATCCTGGCAACCGGTGACTATACCAACAATGCTTCTATGGTAGACAGATGGTGTCCGGACATCGCGCCTTTCGATAAGAAGCAGCGCGGAAAGACAGGCGACGGACATATCCTGGCCATGAGCGCCGGCGCCGTAATGGAAAATCCGGGCCACACCAAGATGATGCATGACTTCGATTCGGCCTTGATGTTCGAAGAGCCTTTCCTGTATCTGAATATGGAAGGTGAGCGGTTCACCAATGAATATACGGGATTCGTTAATATGGGAAATCTTCTGAAATACCAGCCTTCCTACAAGGGTTCCATGCTGGATAAAGAACATGCGGAAACCGGTTCTAAGGGATGGTACTGCGCTATTTACGATGACAGCTATATGACCTGGGATCGGGACGGATTCGTGGACGGGCCGGTACCGCCGCAGGTCATGCGGAAATTTATCCCGGGTGAAGTAGAAGATCCGCAGGGCGTTTTCCGTAATCTGATCGACCTTCACCGCTGCGATACACTGGAAGAACTGGCAAAGCAGCTGGATATTCCTTATGAGAAGATGAAGGCTTCCATCGACCGGTATAACGAGCTTTGTGAAAAGGGCAGTGATACGGATTTCGGAAAGCCGGCACGTTTTATGCATAAGATCGAAAAGGCGCCTTTCTGGGGTGCCAGAAAACATATCCGTGTTTCCGCGGAGGTGTCCGGCGTGATCACCAATGAATATGCCCAGGCGCTGGACGACGACGGAAAAGTCATCGAGGGACTTTACTGTGCCGGTAATTTAGGCGGACCTTTCTACGGCGGAGCGGACTATCCGTTCCATCAGACAGGTCTTTCCCTGGGCCGGTGCTATACTTTCGGCATGATCGCTGCACGCCACGCATTAGGGGATCTGTAACACTGTTACAGGTGCTTTTGAAGGGGATGGATGAACAAATGAAGCGCAGTCTGACACGAAAATGGATCGCTATTTCCAGCGGGATCATTCTTGCCGGGTCCATGTTTCTGACTTCCTGCTCGGGGTCAGGAACGACAAAAAAGACGGCCAGGAAGCCGACGAAGAAAACGTCCGGAGAGTCCGCAGAAGACTCAACGGATGAGCCGACGGAGGAGACTTCTTCCGAGATGACAAAGGAGACAAACTCCGAGACGACAAAGGAGAGCAGTATGGATCCGGAAAGCAAAAAGGTATTACGTTTTTCTTCTTTTGACGGCGGCGGGTTTTCGTATACGGTCACGATCGACGATCCCTCTATCGTTACCTATGACACGTATAAGGATTACGGAGGACAGGACCCGGGAGAGGTGGATGGCGCAAGTTTCGATTATACAGTCGAGCTGATTCCGCTTTCTTCCGGCACCACCAAATTGACGGTCAAGGGTGAATCCCCTATTATGGATCCGGAAATCTACTATTATCAGCTGACGGTTGGGGATGATCTGAGTCTTCAGGTCACACAGACGGAAGAACCGGATCAGGAAACAACTGATGACAGCCCAGAGGAGACATAAAGATCGAAGATGCGTATAATAAGCGCATAAGAATCATTTCGGCGCAGGAGGCAATGAATCCCGGCATGCAGACCAAAGTGAAAAAGTTTTCTGAATTGACCCCATACGAACTGTATGGCATCATGAAGCTTCGGGTCGATGTATTTGTGGTGGAACAAAAGTGCCTGGCGCCGGAACTGGACGGCAGAGATCAGGACGCCATCCATGTGTGGATCGAAGATGAAGAGGGAGTTGTGGCCTATCTTCGCGTGCTCGCTCCAGGTGTAGAAAGCGAGTATCCTGCTCTGGGACGGGTGTTAACTTCCCAAAAGGTAAGAGGAACCGGTGTCGGAAGCCTTCTCATGGAAAAGGGGATCCAGGTGACGGAAGAGACCTACGGCAAGTGTCCGATCTATCTGGAAGCCCAGTGCTATGCGGAAGGTTTTTACGGAAAACACGGATTTCA
>CADCLV010000042.1 GCA_902802325.1 Oscillospiraceae bacterium
CTTCATCAGCTCATCTTTGATCTTCTCATTTCTGAATGTAGTTGCAATAAATTTACCTGATCCATCAGGCTCGTCACCACCGGAGAAACCTCCCGGGAACATAACGATCTGTGCCTGACTGATTGCTTTCGTAAATGCATCTACACTATCTCTTATTCCCTGAGCATCCATGTTATTAAGGACAATAACCTCAGTCTCTGCTCCGGCTCTTTCGAACGCTCTTGCACTATCATACTCACAGTTAGTACCAGGGAATACAGGTATAAATACCCTAGGCTTAGCAACCTTATTCTTTGCTACTATTATATTCTTAGCCTGATATACTCCACCTTCATAACCGGTAAGCTCAGGATTATATCTATATTTAAGCTCTGCTTCAGGAGTACCTGACTTCTTTGCTTCTACATAATCCTTAGCATGTCCCTCAAAACGAGCCTCTACTCCACTATCTGTACTGAACACTCCCTTGAGAGGTTTTGTCCATGCATCAAGAGCCTCATCAATACTGATCTTAACTGAACCATAAACAAACTTCTGATCAGCTGTAACTGTACCGATAACCTTTGCAGGAAGATCAAGTGTTGCAAGATCCTCTGCACTTACTTCCATAATGATCGAACCATAATCCTT
Source organism: Oscillospiraceae bacterium (assembly GCA_902802325.1). GTDB lineage: Bacteria > Bacillota > Clostridia > Saccharofermentanales > Saccharofermentanaceae > Scatonaster. The sequence goes on from CADCLV010000042.1 coordinate 631, forward strand.
ACGTCCGAGCTCATCCTCATTAACTGCATTCTTATCAAGCTCAACACCCAGTTTGTTACCAAATGCCATCTTGCTCACTGCTTCTATAACGCCACCAAAGCCTACTGCAAATGCAGACTGAATCTTTCCGGCCTCTACTGCTGCACGTACCTTCGCGTATCTGTCAAGCACATCGGCAAATACCGGAACATCCATCTCGTCCTTCTTTATGTCCATCTTAACAAGCAGATTTCCTGCCTTTTTAAGCTCGGATGTAACTACATTTTCTACTGTATTCATAACAACTGCAAATGAACAGAGTGTAGGCGGAACGTCTATCTCATTGAAGGAACCTGACATACTGTCTTTACCGCCGATCGATGCGGTACCGAAGTCAAGCTGCGCCTGATATGCACCAAGGAGTGCAGAAAGCGGCTTGCCCCAGGACTTCTCACCGGCCATTCTTTCGAAATATTCCTGGAATGTCAGGCGGGCCTGGAAAGGATTACAGCCAAGGCAGGCAAGACGCAGGAGAGATTCGGTTACGGCATGATATGCACCATGGAACGGGCTCCATTCGGAGAAATAAGGATCAAAGCCATACGCCATAACAGAAACAGCATTGGTCTTTCCTTCTTCTACCGGGATCTTACAAGCCATACCTTCTTCCGGAGACAGCTGATAGCGGCCGCCGAAAGGCATCAGCACGGTACCGGCGCCGATCGTTCCGTCAAAGCGGGAAACAAGACCCTTACGGGAGCATCCATCCAGAGAGGAGAGCGCGCCCTTGACCGATGCGGCAAAATCACCGTCAACATATGCTTCTGTATTCTTATCGATAATTCCGTTCTGGAAATCCGGCTCAGTGACTTCAGCCCTCGCATAGGAGGAAGCACCGTTGGTATCAATGAAGGAACGCGGCAGTTCCACAATGGTATTGCCCTTCCATGTCATCTTCATGACCGGTTCCTCAGTTACAACCGCAACCACTGTCGCTTCCAGGTTTTCCTTTGCGGCATAGTCAAAGAAAGCCTTCTCATCCTTCGGATCGATAACAACAGCCATTCTTTCCTGAGACTCGGAAATAGCAATTTCCGTACCGTCCAGACCTTCGTACTTCTTCGGGACCTTATCCAGGTCAATGGAAAGACCGTCAGCCAGCTCACCGATGGCAACGGAAACACCGCCGGCACCAAAGTCATTGCAGCGAAGGATCATCTTGCTGACTTCCGGAATACGGAACAGTCTCTGGATCTTTCTTTCTGTCGGCGGATTACCCTTCTGCACTTCCGAACCACAAGTCAGTACCGACTTTTCATCATGTGCCTTGGAAGAACCTGTGGCACCACCGATACCGTCACGGCCGGTTCTACCGCCAAGGAGCACAACGATATCATTCGGTCTCGGACGGACACGAACAATGTTTTCAGCCGGAGCCGCACCAACTACAGCACCGATCTCCATTCTCTTCGCAACATACCCCGGGTGATAGATCTCATCAACATGGCCGGTGCAAAGTCCGATCTGGTTACCGTAGGAGCTGTAACCGGCAGCCGCTGTACGAACCAGTTTCTTCTGGGAAAGCTTTCCTTCCAGCGTCATAGATACCGGAACGGTCGGGTCACCTGCACCGGTAACACGCATAGCCTGGTAAACATAGGAACGTCCGGAAAGCGGGTCACGGATCGCGCCGCCAAGACAGGTCGCTGCACCACCGAAAGGTTCGATCTCCGTCGGATGGTTATGGGTCTCATTCTTAAACATGAGAACGTAGTCTTCCTTTTTGCCGTCCACATCGATCTGGATCTTGATAGAGCAGGCATTGATCTCCTCGGACTCATCCAGATCCTGGAGCTTTCCATCCTTCTTGAGTTTTCTCATAGCCATGGTTGCCACATCCATAAGGCAGACCGGCTTCTTGCTGATTCTCTCGCCATAAACCTCTTCACGGGTAGAAAGATAATCAGAATAAATGCTCTTTAATTCGTTGGCAAATTCACTGTCGCCATCGATCTTTACGTCGGTAAGTTCAGTAAGGAATGTGGTATGACGGCAGTGGTCAGACCAGTAGGTATCGAGAACTCTGATCTCGGTCATGGTCGGATCACGCTTGATGGACTGGAAGAATTCCTGGGTAAACAGAAGGTCGGCATCAGACATAGCCAGGCCCCAAGTCTTTCTAAGTTCAGAAAGTTCTTCTTTTGACTTTCCTGTAAAGCCTTCAATTGTCGGAACAGAAGACGGTACATCGAATACTTCTTCCAAAGTCTGTGGCTTCTCCATGGAAGCTTCACGGCACTCTACCGGGTTAATAAGATATTTGGCAATCGCCTTTTTCTGATCATCCGTAACCGAACCATAGAAAACTACGATACGGGCAACACGGACAAGCGGTTTTTCCTTCTGTGTCAGGATCTGGCAGCACTGGGCAGCAGAGTCGGCACGCTGATCATACTGGCCCGGAAGAGACTCGATCGCCAGAACATACGCCGCATCACTTACATCGATGGTCTCATCGTAAACCACGTCGACCGGCGGCTCCGAGAAAACCACGTTCTTGGCCAGTTCATACTCCTCATCTGTCAGGCCGGACACATCATAACGGTGGAAGATCCGCACACTCTCGATGGTCTTGACTCCGACATCGGACTTTACGTCTTTCATCAGACCGGCCGCTTCGACCGCGAATTCCTTCTTCTTCTCCGAAAAGATTCTTCGAACTTGATTACTCATAAATAAACCTCCAATTATGATGTATCCTTAACTCTTCTATGGTATCACAAAACCCCGTCTCCTTCTCATCGGAAACAAGGGTTTTATGGTATCAGTTCAATTTTTCTGCCACGCTTCAGGCCTTCCGCATCGAGAGAACCGTGCGCCAGACGCGCCTGATCATAGATATGCTGGCAAAGCGCATTCATTTTCTCTGTTTCCGAAGCAACACCTGCCATGCCGCGAAGACGAAGAACCAGCGGATGATCGGTATTCAGCACCAGATCCATTTTTACCGGGAACATATCATCCAGATTCTTATACGGATCATCTTCTTTTCCGGTACGCATCGCTTCGAACTGTTTTCTCATCTCCGCCATACGACGGGCTTCTTCCGTTTCGCGGATGAAAGCCGGCAGCTGATCGGCGCCAAGAGCCACAGCCGAGACTTCCAGTTTTTCCTCGCCGGTGGCTGCCTTAAAGAGTTCTCCCAGTGCTTTTGCCTCATCATCAGAAGCTTTTTCACCTTCGAGCTCGGCATCGACACGCTTGAACTTGATATCATTCTGCTTATATTCGAGGAAGGAGATGAAGTTATTGTCGAGTTCTTCGTTAAGAACCACTACATCAAAGCCCTTTTCCTTCGCCATCGCGATGTACGCGGCCTGCTGGTCAGGTGCTTTTGTATAACGGACAGTATCCTTTTCCTTGTCCTTGGTCAGTTCTTTCAAAGTAAAGAACTCATTATCCACTGTCTTAAAGAGGCAGATGTCCTTGACCTTTTCATAGAACTTCTCATCCTTCATCATGCCGTATTTTACGAAGATGCTGATATCGGACCAGTAGCCCTCGAAGCTCTTTCTATCATTCTTAAAGACTTCATTGAGCTTATCGGAGACCTTACGGATGATGTGGGAAGACAGCTTCTTAACGTATTCATCCTGCTGAAGCGCCGAACGGGAAACATTGAGCGGCAGATCCGTGCAGTCAAGGCAGCCTCTCAGAAGGAACAGGAATTCCGGAATGACTTCCTCGATATTATCGGCAACGAATACCTGATGATTGTAGATCTTGATACGGCCCTCGAGCGTCTCATAGACATTATTTGTCTTCGGGAAGTAAAGGATACCCTGAAGGTTAAACGGATAATCCATGTTCAGGTGGATCCAGAACAGAGGCTCCTTCATGTCATGGAATACCGTACGGTAGAAATTCTTATATTCTTCCTCGGTGCAGTCCTTCGGAGCTTTCTTCCAGAGCGGCTCGGTATCATTGATCGGCATGATCTCGTGATCGTGGCCCTTATATTCCTCGCCCTTTTCTTCCGCTTCTTTTTTCTTCTTTGCTTCTTCCGCTTCATGCTTTCTGTCCGCCACCACATCGCTGTAGTAGAGGTCGAAAGGCATGAAGGAGCAGTATTTCTTCAGTACGCCGCGGATCTTTGCAGCATCGAAGATCTTCTTTGCTTCCTCGGAAAGAGTGATCGTGATCGTTGTACCACGCGTGGTTCTATCCGAATCAGAGATCTCATAGTCCATCCCGTCATCCGATTCCCAGGATACAGCCGGAGCATCCTTCTGGAAGGATTTTGTATCGATACGGACCTTATCGGCCACCATGAACGCGGAATAGAAACCGAGACCGAAATGTCCGATGATGCCGCTGGCATCCGTGCTCTCTTCCTTATACTTCTCAACGAAGTCCATTGCGCCGGAAAAAGCGATCTGGTTGATATACTTATCTACTTCCTCTTCTGTCATACCGATACCATTATCGGTAAACTCGATCGTTCCCAGTTCACTGTCATAGTTGACATGGAGCTGATAGTCGTCAGTATCCTCTTTTACCGCCTCACCGAGATCTACAAGTCTCTTAAACTTGGCGATCGCATCCGAGCCGTTACTGACAAGTTCTCTTACGAAAATGTCCTGATCTGAGTAAAGCCACTTTCTGATGATCGGAAATATATTTTCGGTTGTTACTGAAATTGTTCCTTTTTTAGCCATTTCTTTATATCCTCCACTTAAACAGCAGTATCTTTATCATTTCGATTCAGCACGGTGCGAAGCTATGTAAGCTTGTACCACTTTCTGATAAGCCGCCATCAGCACCTGAAGATGCGGGCAGTTCGCCGAGGGAAAATGCTGGTCATCAATGGACGCGACCGGCAGAATATCAAAGGGCGAGCTGGTGACGAACAGTCCCATCTTCGGCGGACCTTCGTCCTCTTCCTTCTCCATATCCAGAAGTTCTTCCATGGTAAATGCACCTTCTTCGAGTGTGAGACCCGCTTCAGCGATAGCATCTTTCACATATTTTCTCGTAATGCCGATAAGGATCAGATCTTCAGACGGAGAATAGACCGTATCCTTATAGAGCACGAAGAAATTAGAACGGCCGCCTTCCACAAATTTCCCGTCTTTTCCACGAAGAATGACTTCATAAGGCATACCGTAAGGTGTTTCTGTATTCTGGGCTTCCGCCACAGCCTTTTTATAATCTCCGCGGAATACTTTCACATGGGGCTCAACGCGTTCCCATGTAAGGCTCTTCGTTACGATGCCCTTTCTATACATGTCCTCCGTCGGATAGGTCATGTCACTGAGATATACAAGATAAAGCGACTTGGTCACAACAACACGGACATTTCCGTCTTTTTTGCCGCTTTCCGCGATCATATCTTTTGCCGCATGCCGGTATGTTTCCGGATCTATGGGAAAGTCTTCCTTGGCTTCAACTGATTTTGAAAGACGTGCCATGTGGTCTTCCCAGAAAAGAAGTACGCCCTTCTGGAAACGGACCGATTCATAGTAGGTGATCTCGTCTGTCGGGAGGAACAGTTTCTTTCCCTCCTCGGAAGTAAAAAGCACTTTCTGACCGTTCAACGTGCAGTAATCGCCGATATTTCCATCTACAAGCGGATACGCCATGATCCTTACCCCTTTCAAGAAAACAGAAGACTTTATGCAGAAAATCCCCCGCATACCGTATAATTCTACTCTTTCCCGCCGTATTCGTAAACTCTAAAATAATCGGCATTTGCACAACGATTTGGAACTTGTATTATAAGGAACATATACATACAATAGATTTCGAAAACGCATGAAAAATCGTGGTTGACGTGACGATATACGTCTGCTACAATGCGTTTATGCAAAAACGTTAATAATTATTCATGGAGGTGCCTTATGGCAAAGGAAAAATTCTTACTTGCGTATTCAGGCGGACTGGATACATCCATCATCATCCCGTGGCTCCTGGAAAACTACGATTGTGAAGTAGTTGCATACTGCGGTGAAGTCGGCGTTGGTGTCGATCACGATTACCTCGAGAAGAAGGCTCTCAAGTGCGGCGCAATCAAGTGCATTATCGAAGATATCTCTGAAGAGTTTGTTTCTGACTTCGTCTTCCCGACTCTGAAGGCGAATGCTGTTTATGAGGGCAAGTACCTCCTTGGCACATCCATGGCTCGTCCGGTTATCGCTAAGCACTTCGTTGAGGCAGCTCACGCTAACGGCTGCACCACCATCGTTCACGGTTGCACCGGTAAGGGTAACGACCAGGTAAGATTTGAACTTTCCATCAAGGCACTGGATCCGGATATGAAGATCCTTGCTCCTTGGAGAATCTGGGATATCAAGTCCCGTGATGAAGAGATCGATTATGCCAACGCCCGTGGTATCGAAGTTCCGGTAACCAAGGAGAACAACTACTCCAAGGACGAGAACCTCTGGCACCTCTCTCACGAGGGTATGGACCTCGAAGATCCGGCTAACGAGCCGAACCTGGATAAGATCCTGGAGCTCATGGTTTCTCCTGAAAAAGCACCTGACACTCCGACTTATGTAACCATTAAGTTCGAAAAGGGTATCCCGGTAGAAGTTGACGGCAAAAAGATGTCCCCTGCTGATCTTCTCAGATACTGCAACAAGGTTGCCGGCGCTAACGGTGTTGGTATCGCTGACATCGTTGAGAACCGTCTCGTTGGTATGAAGAGCCGTGGTGTGTATGAGACACCTGGCGGAACTCTTCTCTTCGCTGCTCACCGCGAGCTCGAGCTTCTCACAGTTGAGCGTGACACCATCCACTATAAGGACCTCGTAGCTCAGAAGTTCTCCGAACTCGTATACTACGGTCAGTGGTTCCACCCGCTCCGTGAGGCTATCTCCGCATTTGTTGATAAGACACAGGAAGTTGTTACCGGCGAAGTCCGTATGAAGCTCTACAAGGGTAACTGCACACCTGCAGGCACCACTTCTCCGTTCTCTCTCTATGATCCTGAGATCGCAACATTCGAGGCAGACGACGTTTATAACCAGGCAGATGCAGGCGGATTCATCAACTGCTTCGGTCTCCCGATGAAGGTCAATGCGAAGATGAAGCAGAAGAATGGTCTTCTCTAATAACATCTAAGTTCTGAAGAGAAAGACGGCTGCCTCCTGGATATACCAAGAGGCAGCCTTTTCATTTAATATATCAGATTCAGCTGCTGATTCTATTGCTCTGCATACCGCTCTACAAACTGTCATCTTCGCAGAGCACCTGGTAGAGCAACCACCTTTGCTCTGCATTCCGCTCTACACAACACCGCCTTTGCAGAGCGATCAGCAGAGCAATAGCCAGAAGAAACCACAACATTCCAACAATCCAAAGGAGGACAATCATGGCAATCACATATAGGTTAATGACAATAGACGATTACAACGAAGTTTACGACATCTGGGTCGCCTGCCACAACGGGCTGAACAGCACGGATGATTCAAAAGAAGGCATCGAAAAATACCTGAAGCGAAACCCGACCACTTCATTTGTCGCTATAGATGACGGTCATGTCGCCGGCGTGATTCTCTGCGGTCATGACGGACGGCGTGGTTACATCCAGCATATGTCTGTTTCCCCGGACCACAGAAGGATGGGCATCGGCGGAAAACTTGTGGAGATGGCACTTGATGCTCTCAATAAAGAAGGCATCAAGAAAGTTGCCCTTGTCGCCTTTAAAAGCAACGATCTGGGAAATGCATTCTGGGAAGCACAGGGATTTACTTTACGTGAGGACCTCAATTACAGAAACAGGGCTCTGGTCGCTCTTCATATCATCGACACATATAAGAACTAAAAACCAAAGAGGCTTCCCTGGATCCTGGAAAGCCTCTTTTCTTCGTTTAGTTCAATCCGTCGTATTAATTTAATCCGTATATTGCTTTGATCCGCTCATTCGGTTCATAGCCAGAGAGGAAATCATCCGCTTCCCGGATCACTTCCTCAAACTTTGCCGGCAAAACAAGATAATTATCATATTCATCGTCTTCCCTTTTATGTGAAATAACCGGGTGACCCGTTGATGCATCATATCCGGTCATACGGCAGTCAGATATACAGCCAATACTCATGAATCCATCATCATAGATTTCAACCGTTCTTTCCGTTGAGATGTAGTAATTCCCGCCTTTATCATCAAAATAAAAACAACAGACAAGTCCGTCAAGCGCATTTACTTTTTTGACAGGTTCTCCGGTGGAGCGGCGATATATAAATACACGGCCGTCCCATAGTTCAAAAGCTGCATAATCGGCATTCTCACACATGATAATACTGTAGATCATCTCTGGACCAAATTCTGTTTCATTTCTCAGGACAAGATCTTGCAGCGACAATACCTCTGGCTCATCAAACGAAACACCCCATTCAAACGATTTAACAGTATCGGCATAAGGTTTCAGATAATCTGTTTCTCTAAAAGAAAAAGTATTGATCTGATCTTCGCCGGATCCGGAAAGATATATCGTTCCATCCGCATAGTCCTTCGCCCAGATCAGTTTGGTATCATCAACATCCGGATCAAAGAAGCGGTATTCTCCGTCCCGGATAAGATAACATCCATCTTTTAAGTCAAAAATCGCGATTCCATCCGGAGTAAGGACACTTGTAGAAAGATCCACATCCACATCGGTCGTTCTGATCACTTCCAGATTCCGGTTCAAAAAATATATCGTTGTCTGATCATATATTACAATATCGTCGCCACAGACTTTGAATCCGCTATACGCTTCACCCCATTCGACATTCTTCTGTTCTCCCGTATGAAGATCTTTCAGAAACATGTTCGGCTTCGATGAGTATGCACTACAAAAGCCAAGCATGGTTTTCCCGTCCGAACAGAACCCATATATTCCCGACTGATCCGTATAACGTCTCTCCACACTTCCGGAAAGAAGATCTGCCGAATAGATATATGTAGTTCCCGAATCTTGATCAAGAATAAAGATCCAGGCGTCATCCCCTTCAGGTGAGAAATAAACATAGGACGTTGACCGGACCTGAAGATCCTCAGACGGCAGATCTATCGCAAGATCAAGCCGGCAGAGAACTTCCGATCCCCGATAAATACTTATCTCTTTATCAGTAATGAACGCATATCCGTTTCCAAACGGATCCGTCATAATCTTCGCATCCTCTATTCCCAGGTCCGTCTCGGTCGCGGAAGAAAAATCGAAATAAGTATAGTTCTCGTTTGCTCTTTGAAATACGAATCCACGTTCTCCGTCAAAACCGGCATCTGCATATTGCACATCCTCATACATCAGCAGTGTCTTGTCTTTGGAAATATCCATAACGAATATTTTGTTGTCGAGACTTCTTATCATGACATATCCACCCATAGGAGATACGTCAAACTGAGATAAGAAGCTTGGAGACTGGATCATATCATCACTTGTAACATGGTCCGAGAATTCATAGATGCCCAAGGCACGAGTAAGCGCCCGCAAGGAATTCTCGCTATAACCTTCCGTCTTATCGTCCGGAAGAACACTTCTTGTCGCATATACAGCATCTTTTCTTCTTCCGTCACGCAGCAGGTTCTCCGAGACGCCGGCCATCGAATCCGCATACTTCTGCTGTATGATATTTCTTTGTTCTTCGATCTCATTCTTCTGAGCCGAAAGTTCATCCTGCTGTCTGGATATCTGCGTCTTTTGCTTAGAAATACGTACGATGAAGAAAACACAAACGGCGATGATTGCAAGAAGAACGAAAAATGCAGCAAGCACGCGGTTTCTTGCACGGTTATAGGCTTCTTTCCGATGTCTTTGCGCAAGATCTTCATAGGACAGTCCCCAGATCCCCGCAACAAGACGGAGCACCGCGTTTTCCGTCTTCACTTTTCGCTCTTTTGAAGTTTCTCCTCTGCAGTCTGCTGCCAGAGGCTCTTTATACTGTCTGTATTTCTGAGGGTGTCCATCAGGACCCATCTGGAGCACTTCGTCATAAAGCAGAACTTCAGGAAATGCCGTATCTGGCTCTCCATCAGCAAGGACCAGAAGAATATGCTTTCTGTCATTAAATCGAAGGAATGCTTCGACTTCTTTCATACACCATACGGATTCCAGGTACTGTGGAGAACAAATGCAGATCAGATATTTCGATTCCCAGATGGCATTTGAGATCGCTTCCGAAAGATTATCCGAAACAGAAAGTTCGGTCTCATCACGAAAAACGCGAAGAGGCCGCTGCTTACCGGTCTTTTCGACAATTACCTTCGGAAGACGGAAGTTTTCCAGTTTTTTCTGAAGACATTCTGCTATCTCACTGTCCGGCAGACAATGACGATAACTGATAAATGCATCGTAGCGAAACCTATTCCCCATTTTCTTCTCTCCAATATACCCAACTCAAGTTTCATTGTAACATTGGAGAGAATGAAATCAAAGATGCAGGTGCTTTTGCATCAGAAACGGAAATCTCTGCTGTTGGAATTCTTGATCTCCTCGATATGCTTACTACAGATCTCACGGACGTTATCCTTCGGGATCTTCTTAAGTTCCTTCTCGATCAAAGCCCAGCCGACCTTCTTCGTTTCTTCCGATGCGTAGTCCACCAGGAACTCAGCCAAAGTCATCAGTGCATTCGGATGGCAGCAGTTCAGGATCTGTCCGCTCTTGCAAAGACTCATGAAACGGTCTCCCGTACGGCCTTCACGATAGCATGCGGTGCAGAATGACGGCACATGATCTGTCTCCATCAGCCATCTGACTACTTCATCCAGCGTTCTCTGGTCAGATACATCAAACTGTTCCGTATCAGTAGGACGAATTTTCTCAGTATAGCCGCCGACAGATGTTCTGCTGGCACCGCTGATCTGGGAAATACCCATTTTCAGAGCTTTTTCACGGACCTGCTGGCTCTCACGGGTGGAAATGATCATACCTGTGTAAGGAACCGCAAGACGGATGCAGGCAATGATCTTCTCGAATGTCTGATCATCGATGCCGCCATCGAACTCATTCGGATCGATGTCATCGGCGCGCTTTACACGCGGGACACTGATGGTATGCGGACCAACACCATGCACAGCCTCAAGGTGCTCCGCATGCATGATCAATCCGGCAAATTCATATTTATACAATTCCAGTCCGAAAAGCACTCCCAGTCCGACATCATCAATACCGCCTTCCATAGCACGGTCCATGGCCTCTGTGTGGTAGTTATAGTCGTGCTTCGGACCTGTCGGATGAAGCTTGAGGTAACTTTCTTTGTGGTATGTCTCCTGGAAGAGGATATAGGTGCCGATACCCGCCTCTTTCAGCTTTCTGTAGTTCTCAACAGTTGTCGCAGCGATATTTACGTTCACTCTTCTGATATCACCATTTTTGTGATGTACGCTGTAGATCGTATTAATGCACTCGAGGATATACTCGATCGGGTTATTCTTCGGGTCCTCACCTGCCTCGATCGCCAGTCTCTTATGTCCCATATCCTGAAGCGCGATCACTTCCTTGCGGATCTCTTCCTGAGTAAGCTTCTTTCTCGGGATCTGCTTATTCTTTGCATGATACGGGCAGTAAAGGCATCCGTTGATGCAGTAATTAGAAAGATAAAGCGGCGCGAAAAGCACTATACGGTTTCCGTAATATGCCTGCTTGATCTCTTCTGCGATCTCAAACATCTTCTTAATGCGCTCCGGATCCTCACAGGCCAGAAGTACGGACGCCTCTCTGTGGGTCAGAGCCGTTCCGTGCTCTGTTGCCTGAAGGTTACCCGGACGGGCTTTTTCCAAGATCTTATCGATCAGTTCGAAATTATTCTTATTCGCTTCGGCATAGGCCAGAGTTTCCTTGATTTCTTCATCATTGATAAATTCATCGGCGATCAATGATTTCGGGTCATACTTAAACATGTTCTTTATCCTTCCTTTTCATCCTTTATGGCGGAATATGTTGTTTTTACACTGATATTCGGGAGATTTCCGATCTTGCCGGAAAGTGTGGCTATATCGTCCTGCGGTGCATCGATCACCACGCTGATGATATTGATCTTTCTGTTGCGATACGGAATCCCCATTCGACCGACGATGTACTGTCCATACTCATGAAGCAGTGCATTCAGAGAATTGGTATCGCCATTTTCTTCAACGATCACACTGATCACGGCTACTCTGTTTCCCATGTAAAAACTCCCCTTACACAAAAAAATCACGCCCAAAAGCGTGAAACAAACATAAGCACAGAAGTATCCGATTAAGATAAACACCTTGCTATCAGCAGTGATTCCGCTTCTCCTTAGGCAAATCAATTATAGAACACACTTGTTTTTTGTCAATACATATTCTTTTACTTATATAAATAACATCGGGGTCTATAATTGTGGTATCATTAACCAGTAAAATTGTGATAAAGGCAGGGTACATATATGGCTAAGAAAATGTGGGCAGGAAGATTTGAGAAAGCAACCGATAAGGCGGTCAATGATTTTAACTCGTCTCTTCCCTTCGATTGCAGAATGTATAAGCAGGATATCGAGGGATCTGTGGCCCATAGCCAGATGCTGGCCAAGCAGGGTATTATCTCTCAGGAAGATGCCGATTCTATCAAAAGCGGTCTTCTTTCTATTCTCGACGATATCGAATCCGGAAAACTGACATTTGATTCCGATGCGGAAGATATTCATATGTTCATCGAAGAAGAGCTCACCAACCGGATCGGCGATGCCGGAAAGCGTCTTCATACAGGCCGTTCCAGAAATGACCAGGTTGCCCTGGATCAGCGTCTTTATGCCGTTGATGAAGCCAAAGAGATCCAGTCACTTCTTGGCGGACTTCGCGATGCCCTTATTGATCTTGCCAAAGAAAATACTGAGACCTATATGCCGGGTTACACACATCTTCAGCGTGCCCAGCCTATTACTTTCGCCCACTACCTGATGGCATATATTCAGATGTTCGGCCGTGATATGGATCGTCTTGACGAGGCCATTTCCAGAACCAACATCTCTCCTTTGGGTTCCGGCGCACTTGCCGGCACCACCTATCCTCTGGACCGCGAATTTGTTGCCGACCAGCTGGGAATGAACGGCGTGACCCTGAATTCTCTTGACGGCGTTGCCGATCGAGACTGGGCTATCGAGCTTGCCTCATTCGCCTCACTTTTCATGATGCATCTTTCCCGTCTTTCCGAAGAGATCATTCTTTATTCTTCCCAGGAATTCAAGTTCATCGAGCTGGATGATGCTTATTCCACCGGATCTTCTATGATGCCGCAGAAAAAGAACCCGGACGTGGCCGAGCTGGCCCGTGGTAAGACCGGACGCGTATACGGCAACCTGATTTCTCTTCTTGTCACCATGAAGGGACTTCCGCTCACCTATAACAAAGACATGCAGGAAGTGCAGGAAGCCCTCTTTGACGTGATCGATACCATCAAAGGCGTTCTGGTCCCCTTCACCGGCATGATCAAGACCATGAAGCTGAGAAAAGATAATATGGAAAAAGCAGCACTGGGCGGCTTTACCAATGCAACAGACCTGGCTGACTACCTGGTAAGAAAAGGAATCCCGTTCAGAAGCACCCATGAGATCTCCGGAAAGCTCGTTCATTACTGCATCGAGCATGAGACCACCCTCGAGAAGCTTTCCCTTGAGGAATTCAAACAGTTCTCTGATCTGATCGAAGAAGATGTCTACGAGGCGATTTCTCTGGAGACATGTGTAAATAAGCGTACGATTATCGGTGCTCCGGCACCGGAAACGGTAAAGAAAGCTCTGGATTCTCTGAGCTGACAGCATACCTGTTATTTGGGAGGCAAGTAAATTGGCGAGGAAAAGAATCGGCGTGTTTATGAGCGAGATCGCGCAGTTCTACCAGGCTGCTTGCGGAAAAGCGATCGTGGACATGGCAGCACTTCGCGACATGGACGTGGTCATCTTTGCGTCATTCGGCTCTTATACTTCCCCCTATGGCCGCAATCTTCTGACCGAGACCGGCAAAAGAAACATCATCCATCTCCCCGATTTTTCGAAGCTGGATGCCATCATCGCCTTCCCGGCCACCTTTGATATTCACGGCATGGACGAAGAATTCTATTCTCTTCTCCGTGAGAAAGCCACCTGTCCGGTGATCTGTCTTCAGGTCGGCAATCCTGATTTCTATACGGTATCTTTGGAAAACAAATCCTCCATGTATAAGATGACCCGGCATTTTATTGAAGTGCACCAGTTTACGGACATCTGCTACATGTCCGGTCCGTTTCAGCATAAGGACTCCCCTGACCGTCTTCTCGGTTTTGTAGAAGCCATGCGTGATTCCGGCCTTTCGATCAATGCCAACACCATATACGAAGGAAACTACTGGCGTAACCGCGGTGCCAAAGCACTGGACTTCTTCATGCAGGACAGAAGATCCTATCCGCAGGCCATTATCTGTGCCAATGACTATATGGCGCTCTCGATTATCGAAGAGTTGAAAAACAGAGGCGTCCGCGTTCCGGAAGACGTCTGTGTCAGCGGGTTTGACGGGATCCAGGAAGGCGAAGATACCACTCCTTCCCTTTCCACTGTCTGTGTCCGTCCTGAAAAATATGCAGAAGAAGCTTTTCGGATCCTTGACGAGATCTCATCCGGAAAGAAACCCGAAAAGAATGTCATCATCTCCGACGAAGTGCATTTCCGTGCCAGTTGCGGATGCGGAAAACAAGTTGTCAGACGCGGAATCGAAGAGATCTACCATTCCATGGCCGAGCAGGAATTCCTTCTTCGCGAATGCGGCAGGATCACTGCCGACTACCAGAACAGCTATGATATAGACAGCACCTTATCTGTCGCCAATTATTACTTCCACACTCTGGGATGTGATACCGGATTTATCTGTTACTGCGACGACTCGGAAGAAGACTTTTTCTCTGTAGAAAAGAGTCAGCCGTTTACCGACAAGATCCTTTTATTACAGATCATGCATGCAGAAAACCGCCGTCAGGCAGAAGCGAAAAACCAGACTTTTTCCAGAGGAGATATCTTGCCTTCGGAATATTTCCAGACGGAAGAACCAGGTGTGTATATCGTCCTTCCTATTTATTTTAAAAATATCGACTATGGCTATCTTGTTCTGAAACCCAGGCAGGATCAATGGCCGAATTTCATCATGAATACGTATATCAGCACTCTTTCCGGCGCGCTGGAAAACTGCTACTACCAGAAGAAATTCAGCGTCATCGCCGAGATCACGAAGCAGTCTATGACCGATTCCATGACCGGGCTTTATAACCGTCGTGGTTTTGAAAATGCACTGCAGGACATCCTTGTGAATAAGGACGATTCCATGACGATCCATATCGTCAGTATCGATATGGATAATCTCAAGGAGATCAACGACGTCTACGGTCACGCCGACGGAGACTTCGCCCTGACAACACTTGCAAATGTTGTCAGAGATTGTCTTTCGGGAAGCGAGTTCTGTGCCCGTTTCGGCGGAGATGAATTTACTGCCGTTCTTCAGTCGGCCAATCCGGATCACGCTCAGATCTTCGAATCCCGCTTTACCGAGGCAATGGAAGAAGCAAGTAAATCTTCCGGAAAGCCCTATCCCATTCACGTCAGTGTCGGAATAGCCGAGCTGAAAGGCAATGACACCATCGATATCGTGAACTGTATGCGTGAAGCAGACGAACAGATGTATATCCATAAAAGAGCATATAAAAAGGAAAGAAACGGATAAGCCGCTTCTTTCCTTCTCTATTTTCAAAACAGATCCCGTACTCAATCAGTTACGCATACTGTGGATCGGTGCCGGAATTCTTCCGCCACGGGAAATGAACTCTTCGGAGGAAGCCGTATTGACTTCCATGATCGGGGCATAACCCAGAAGTCCGCCAAATTCCACCTGATCGCCGACTTTCTTCCCAGGAACCGGAATGACACGTACAGCCGTGGTCTTATTGTTGAATGTACCCAGTGCCATTTCATCGGCAATGATACCCGAAATCGTAGATGCAGGCGTATCACCGGGGATCGCGATCATATCCAGACCGACCGAGCAGACACAAGTCATCGCTTCCAGTTTTTCCAGACGCAGGAAGCCCTTTTCTGCCACTTCGATCATACCTTCATCTTCCGATACCGGTATAAATGCACCGGAAAGGCCGCCGACAAAAGAACTTGCCATGGTGCCGCCCTTTTTCACCGCATCATTGAGCATCGCCAGAGCCGCCGTGGTGCCCCAGGCGCCGCAGTGCTCCAGACCGAATTCTTCCAGGATACGTCCGACCGAATCGCCTACAGCCGGAGTCGGCGCAAGAGAAAGGTCGATAATACCGAAAGGAACATTTAAACGGCTGGAAGCTTCTCTGGCAACCAGTTCACCAACACGGGTGATCTTAAATGCAGCCTTCTTGATGGTTTCCGCAACCACACCAAGATCCGCGCCACGAACAGTTTCCAGCGCGGCCTTAATTACGCCCGGACCGGAAATACCGACATTGATCACGCACTCCGGCTCGCCGGGTCCTAAGAATGCGCCGGCCATAAACGGATTATCTTCCGGAGCATTGGCAAAGACGACCAGTTTTGCACATCCCAGCGCATCTCTGTCTTTCGTGGCTTCCGCGGTCTTTTTAATGATCTCGCCCATATCCCGTACAGCGTCCATATTGATACCGGAACGGGTAGAGGCCAGGTTAATGGAAGAACATACATTATCCGTTACCGAAAGCGCTTCCGGAATCGAGTCAATGAGACGCTTATCGGAAATGGTATATCCCTTTTGAACCAGAGCGGAGAAACCGCCGATAAAGTTGACACCGCACTCCTTTGCCGCACGATCCAGTGTCTTGGCAAACATGGTGTAGTCCTTGGCGCCAGAAGCTGCGGCAACAATAGAAATAGGTGTAACGGAGATACGCTTGTTTACGATCGGAACACGATACTTTTCAGTGATCTCTTCTCCCACCTTCACAAGATTTTTCGCATAACGGGTGATCTTATCGTAGATCTTCTGGCAGGACTTTTCCGGCGTATCGGCCGCGCAGTCCATCAGGCTGATGCCCATGGTAATAGTACGAACATCCAGGTGCTGTTCCTGAAACATCCGTACGGTCTCTAATACTTCAAAATCTGTAATCATACTAATTCTTTATCCTTCTGTTTCTTAGATTCGGTGCATAGCATAGAAAAGATCGGTGTGCTGGATGCGGATCGAAACGCCGATCTCTTCTCCCACCTTATCCAGTTCCTCGGAAAGTTTCTTCATATCCGACTTCGCCGCCTTCAGGTCAACCAGCATGATCATGGTGAAGATATCATCCAGGATCGTCTGGGTAATATCATTGATATTGACGCCTTCTTCAGCCAGAAGTGCCGAAATCCTGGCAATAATTCCGACTGCATCGCAGCCGACTACGGTAATGACCGCCTTGTTCTTATCTTTTTCAGTATTCATAATGTGTTTCTCCTTTTTCCTTTCAGTTTCTTATATCCGATAGGTCTTATTGACCTGGGCCAGTTCATAATTCCAGTCACCGCAGGCGCGGGCTTCAAGCTCTATATCCTCACGGTCATAGAACGGAACCATATGGGACAGGATCATTTTCTTGACACGCAGTGCTTTTGCACAGGAATAACATTCCTTCGGCGTCAGATGAAGCATATTCGGACGGCGGTTCGCCTCAAGTTCGCCGCAGTCGATGATACAGAGATCTGCGTCATCCAGATAGCCGGCAAAACGGGTATCTACAGAACAGTCTGCCGTGTAGACGAAAACTTTTCCCTCATACTCGATCCGGATGCCGTAGCATTCCACAGGATGCTGCGTGCGGAAGAATCGGGCCTTGGCCCCGAAAAGCGGAAGCTCGGACTCATGTCCGATATACCCGATCTTATATCCCCAGTCATTACTCAGAGAAGAAATCACGCTCTCCGGTGTCTTCGGCGCGAATATCGGCACATTTTTAAACTCCATTCCCCGCTTGGCATTCATATCGATCGCATAACGCATGACCATCAGATCACTATAGTGGTCGGCATGAAGATGCGAAAGCAAAATCGCATCCAGCCCATTGATCGGAACATGCAGCTGCAGATTAGAAAATACACCGCTTCCGCAATCAAGAAGAACTTTCTTATCGCCAATAGTCAGAAGATAACCGGACGCTGCCTGCCCCGGTCCCGGATAGCCGCCGCAGCAGCCTAAAATCGTAACTTCCATAGAAATGCATCCTTTCCCCTGGGATTCAAATCTCATTATACCATTTCTTCATGGAAATATCTTAAAATAAGTGCTTCCGCCTG
>CADCLV010000043.1 GCA_902802325.1 Oscillospiraceae bacterium
GTGCATTTGCCGGAGATGAAAGAGGAAATGCCGATAAAGACGAATGAGACTGGTGAGAGAAGATAGGTTCTCATGTGGAAATGGTATGAGCAAGAGTTTTGTTATAATTTGAAATTCTTCTTGCCTGCTTTTACCTGGTGGGACAAGAAAAGACAGTTATATTATGAAAACTCTTGTCCATTTTTGTTTGGAATTGAGAACAATTACAAGAGAATACAGTGTTTTTCATGAATCTTCTTGACTGGGCTTACTGAAGCATGGCAAGAGTTTCTTCTGTTATGTATCGATTCTCTTGACGCGAGCAAAAAATCGGGCATGGGAAAATGTTGATTTGGACAAAAAGTCTTGTCTATATGTTTTTTGGAGGGAGTAAGGGCGGTCAAGAAGAATCGTAGCGATAGTCATTACTATAGAAAAAGGCATTGTTATGAATCGAAAATGACATTTGTCATGTCGGGAAGTGATGGGGCTCACTAACGGTATGGAATAATATAACCATGAAACACAACGAGCGCGGCAAAGTGCGGCGCAAGAGAGAAAAGCGAGGATGAGAAAATGAGTGAGATCATTAAAGTAGATGGACTGGTGAAGCGCTATAAAGAGCTGATCGCAGTGGACAATTTCAGCATGAGTGTTCGAGAAGGCGAGATCCTGGGACTTCTGGGACCGAACGGATCCGGAAAGTCAACGACCATCAACTGCATCCTTTCGCTTCTGGAATATGATAAAGGAACGATCACGATCATGGGCAAAGAGATGACGCCGAAGTCCTACGATCTGAAAAAGAACATCGGCGTGGTCCCGCAGGAAGTATCCGTATTCGAAGAACTGACAGTATATGAAAACATCGATTTCTTCTGCGGACTTTACATCGAGAATAAGGAAGAGAGAAAGAAGAGAGTGCAGGAAGCCATTGATTTTGTTGAACTGAACGACTTCAAGAAGTTCCGTCCGAAGAAGCTTTCCGGCGGCCTGAAGCGCCGACTGAACATTGCCTGCGGTATCGCCCATAAGCCGAAGATCATTTTCTTCGACGAGCCGACGGTAGCCGTCGATCCCCAGAGCAGAAACAAGATCCTCGAGGGCATCGAGCAGCTCAGAAAAGAAGGCGCAACGATCATCTACACCTCCCACTACATGGAAGAAGTCGAGCAGATCGCAGACCGGATCATCATCATCGACAAGGGCCAGCTGATCGCCGAGGGTACGGTGGATGAACTTAAGAGCATGATCAAAAAGAGTGAGATCATCCGGATCGAAGCCAAGGGCATTTCCGATGAGGATATCGAAAAGATCAGAAAACTGGATAATGTTTTCGGTGTGGATTATGACGGTAAGATGCTGAAGATCGAAGCCGGTAACGGAAATAACGTAGTCAAAGTCATTACGCTCCTTCAGGAGAAGGGCTACCGCATCAAGAATGTATATTCCGAGCAGCCGACCCTGAACGATGTTTTCCTCGAACTGACGGGAAAAGAACTGCGTGACGATTGATCTTAGGAGGAAGGAAAAATGATGTTTACATATTATCTGCGCAAGACACTGCGCGACAAGGCCTATATCTTCTGGTCGCTGGCCTTCCCGATCCTTCTCATGACCTGCTTTAATGTCACGTTCATGGGCCCTGCCAAGGGCGAGGTCGACTTCAAGCCGGTAAAGAGCGCCATGATCTGCATCGACTCCGGCGACAGTGCTTTTGCTGAAGAATTTAAGGGAGTACTTGATAATCTCGCAGATGCGGAAGCGGTGAAGAAGAGTAACATGGGATATGACCACGCGGTCATCGAACTGATAGAGACCACATCTCAGGAAGAAGCCGAAAAGAAGATCCTTGATAAAGAACTCCAAGTGCTTTTCCTGGTGAACGGTGAGAAAGAAAGCATCGAAGTCAAGGTCGGTGACGGCGCCAACATGACCACGCTCATGGTCGCCAGAAGCATCACCGAATCCTATAGAAGAAACTACACGATCATGAAAGATGCGGCGATGACCGCACCGGATAAGATCGGGCTCGTAATGGAAAGTATCACGAACTCCATTTCAGTAATGAAGCCGAAGAGCACATACCTCGGTGACAACGAAAACTCCGCGAATGTGTATCTGTGGTACTTCTACAGCACGATCGTCATGGGAATGTTCTTCAACGTGACTTCCGGTATTCATACGGTGTTCGACATTCAGGGCGACCTCAGCGGCTACGGTATGAGAACGAGTGTATCGCCGAAGAAAAAATCGAAGATCCTGCTGTCGGCCTTCCTGGCAAGATATGTACTGTCCTGTGCGATCACTTTCTTCGCGCTGACTGTCATGAACAAATGCTTCGATGTACCGCTGGGGGACAGATTACCGATGATCATTCTGTTCGTTCTGGTCGGCAACCTCTTCGCCATGAGCCTCGGCTGTTTGGTTGGTCTCTTTACAAAGGGCGATGAAAACCAGCGGGATAACAAGGCGACTGCTCTTGTCATGATCTCGGTTTTCTTAAGCGGCGAGATGATCGTGCAGCTTCCGGGACTTCTTGAGAAATACTGCCCGATCGTGAACCGGATCAATCCCGCCACCATCATGAACTTCGCGTTCTTCCGTCTGGTAAACTATCCGACACTTAGTGGGTTCTGGATGAATATGATCAAGATCAGCCTAGCGACAGTTGTCTTCATGGCAGTCTCAATCATGAAATTAAGGAGAGAAAAGTATGCAGCTTTATAAGAATTTCTTCAAACTGGTAAAAGCAAATAAGGCAGCGGTCATCATTTCATCGATTATCATGTTCGTTTACGCCGCTTCTATGATCTTTTCGGCTCCGCATATCATCGACAAGAATGAAGCAAGCGCGGGCGAAAAAAATGTCGATTACAAGAACCTGGGAGTGCTTTTCCGTGATAATGATAATAGCGAACTCTCCGCAGGGATCAGAAAACTGATCGACAATTACGGCGACATCGAAGATGACAACACTTCTTCGGAAGAGTCCATCAATGATCTCCTGTATTTCTCCATCTCGGATTTCTTCATCGAGGTACCGGAGCACTTCCAGGAGAAGATCGACGCCGGTGAGGACATCTCTCTGAGTTATTCCTCCCACAGCCAGGTGTCCGGTAAGACCTTCAGCTTCGCCAACGATATCGATTCTTTCGTAAACATCTATAGAAGCTACCGTGCGATGGGCATGGATGCTCATGAAGCTTCGGAAAAAGCACTGGACATGACGGTGTCTGAGGTCACCTTCGGTGTCGTGACAGAGAAGAAGGAAGCGCAGCACACGAATGCAAATGAGTATGCGACCTACATGATCCTCAATTACTTCTGCTTCGTCTGCCTCTGGATCATGGGCATGTCCATCGCCTCCGCGATCATCGCCGCAAATAAGAAGGTAGTTTCCGCAAGGATCGAAGCGGCACCGGTAAAGCCCGGGAAGAAGACCTGGGCTCAGATGGCCGGCCTTATGACCTGTGCAGTAGTCCTGGTTCTGATCTACACCATCTTCAGCTTCATCTATGCAGGAAATACCGACATGATGAGCAAGTACGGCTGGGTCGTTGTCCTGAACCTGATCGCCACCACCTTCTACATCAGTGGATTTGCTCTTCTGATCTCGAACTTCAGCCTGACACCCGGAACCCTCAGCCTCATCTGCAATGCAGCAGGTCTTTCCATGAGCTTCCTGTGCGGCATCTTCGTTCCGTTCTATCTCATGGGCAACGGAGTACAGACTTTCGCACACTTCCTCCCGTTCTTCTGGTCGGGAAAAGTACTGAACACCATCTATGCCGGATCGGGTATGAACTACACCTTCAGTGTCGGAAATATCTTCGCTTCTCTTGGTGTACAGCTCCTCTTCGGACTGGTCTTCATTATGATCTCTTTTGTTATCAAGAAGGCAAGACAGGGGAAAGCAGCATAAAGCGACATGAATTATGCAAGCCTAGGCGCTGGTCCTCGACGTTTCACGTCTGCGGAATCGCGCTACGGCTTGCATAATTATGTTTGCTTATCACGTGCTGTTGCCAGTCTGGCCTCATTTGTAGAGAACGCCGTGCGACATGTCTTCCTTCGCTTTTCGCCTTCCTGCGAGCCTTCTTTTTGCGCTATAATGGTTGCATGGTGTATAGATTGATCGACAAGTTCATACTGTGCGGGCTTTCGGTGGCAGCGCTTTTCCTTCTTTTCGGTGAAGGCGCGGGCCGGTATAAGATCGTTCAGAATAATGAATTCACGGTGGCCTGTATCCTGGGTGTCGTGATCGCTCTTTTGGCGACAGAAGTGTTCCGGAATGCCATTGTCAGTTCGGCGATCCTTCTTGGCGCCGGGGCTCTCTCTTACTTTATTCCGGAAGCCGCCATTGCGATTCCGGCCGGCGTGTACGGTGTATTTTCAGATAGCCGTGTGGAAGCCATTCTCACTAAATATCACATCCAGAAAAATGCATCGAAGAATGATTGGGAGATCACTTCCGAGCGGGATTTTTGGATCCGGATCCTTCTTCTGGTCGTCGCCTGTGTGATCTCGGCAAGGTCATATCTGATCCTTCTGGTTCCGGTGGCAGTGCTTTTGGCGGTGAAAACGGTATATATGCACCGAAAAGAACTTCTGCTGACTGAGAAGTTCGATGCAGTCCGATACGATGCCCAGCAATCCCTGCGTCTGAAAAACGAGATCGCGAATAATATGGATATGCAGGTGCGAAATGCGACTTTACAGGAGCGTAACCGTATTGCGCGGGAGATCCACGATAATGTGGGCCATATGCTGACAAGGGCGGTAGTGCAGCTTCAGGCCATATCGGTCATTAACCAGGACGAGAAGACGAAGCCGTATCTTGAGTCGGTAAGCGCCACGGTCAACGAGGCCATGACGAATATCCGCCGCTCGGTGCACGAACTTCATGATGATTCCATCGACCTTTCCATCGGCATTCACGAGATCGCTTCGGCCATCAAGGACCAGTTTGATGTGAATGTCAGTACGTCGATCGAGTCCCCGGTGCCCAATGATGTCAAAGGTGCGATCCTGGGCATCATGAAGGAGGGGGTCACCAATATCGCCAAACACAGTAACGGAAAGAACGTGCGCCTGGAGGTCGTGGAGAACGTGACGTTCTGGCGTGTCCTGGTATCTGACGACGGCAAATGCACTCCGGTGGAGTTTTCCCGTCCGTCGGATTTTGCCGCTCTTGAGGGGGAACACGGCATCGGCCTATATAACATCAACTCCCGTGCCGTTTCAGTGGGCGGAAGAACTTCTATTCAGGGTGGAAATAACGGATTTCATATCACGGTGACCATTCCGAAAAAGAACGGGTCATGACGCCTTCTGTGATATACTGATTGCGGGAATAAAGAGGAGAGAAATCATGCGTATTATGATCGTGGACGATGATCCACTGGTAAAAGAGTCATTAAAGATCATCCTGGAAAAGGATGGCGATATTGAAGTGGTGAGCCTTTGCGGAAGCGGAAGAGAAGCCGTGGAAGCCTACCCGCAGGTGAAACCGGATCTGGTTTTGTCGGATATCCGTATGGAGGATATGGATGGCCTTGAGGCCACCTCCGAGATCCTCTCCGTGGATCCTCAGGCGAAAGTGATTTTACTGACCACATTTCTTGACGATGAATATATTAACCGGGCATTAAAGGTCGGCGCCAAGGGATATATCCTTAAGCAGGACTGCGCCTCTTTGGCGGATGCGGTCCGGGCGGTCATCGGCGGGCAGACGGTTTTTGGCGGAAAGATCGTGGAGAGGCTTCCAGATCTTCTGAACCGCAGCGAGAGCTTTTCCTGGGAAGAATATGACATCACGCCCAAGGAGCGGGAAGTGGTGGAACTGGTGGCCGAGGGCCTATCGAACAAGGAGATCGCCCAGAAGATGTTCCTGGGAGAGGGCACGGTCAGAAATATGATCAGTTCGGTTCTAAGTAAACTCGATCTTCGGGACCGTACCCAGCTGGCCTGCTTTTATTACCAGCGGATCAAGATCTAAGAAGGTTTCCAATTTCTAAAAAGCGGAAAATCCGGAGCGAGGCTCCGGATTTTTGCATTTGTCAAAATAATGATAGAATGTGTGCGGGGAATAAGAAACAAGGAGAAAAAACGAAAAATGAAAAAGAGAAGTGTTTTTGCCGGCGCGATTGCGCTAAGCCTGATACTTTCGGGCTGCGGCGGATCGAAAGAGACAGAGAAGGAAACAAGTAAGAAAACGAAAAAGACAACTGCGGATGAGTCTATTGAGAGTACGTTGGAGGACCCCGATGAGACATCTTCCGAGCTTGATACGGATACGACAGATGCTTCGACAGACGCGAGCCAGAGCGATGCGACTTCTGACAATGATACGAAAGCTTCTTCGGCGTCTGCGGCCGCTCCGAAATCCTTTGGCGATCCCTATGATTTCTATGCCAGTGACCGTTTTGAGGTTCCGGATCTGATGCTGGTGTATTTGAGCGCGCTGACAAGTTGGAGCACCACAATTACGATATATCCCGACAGTCACCAGTTTGAAGGGAACTATTCGAGTACGATGGGCAATATCGATGGAGATGGATACGATATCGAAAGATGTGAGTTTACCGGAATGATCGATGGTTTCGTCCGTAAGAATGACTATTCCTTCTCCACACATGTTCTGAATCTGGATGTGAAGAAATTTGATGAGAAGCAGGAAGAATATGACGGTATGCCGGCTAAAGTAGTCTGTGCGGATCCCTATGGATTCACTTCTCCGGATGAATTGATCCTTTATCTTCCGAATACTCCGCTTTCTGAGGCTCCGCAGGAACTTCTCAAGTGGATCGAACCACTCAGTGAGCATCAGAGAGATCAGTATCTGGGAGATATCGTGCTTTATAACCCGACGGAAGGAACGGCATTTCTGGTGGTCACGACGGCGATTGAGGAGAGTAGAGATGTGGAGGCATCTGAGCTTTCCATTTGGAATGGTTCCTATATCGACGACCATAATAACGTGTCGATCACTGTGGATGCAGCTACTTCCACCGCTTCGATCCAGACACCCGGTTCACAGTATTCCGGTCTTGCGATCCGTACTATACTGGAAGACGCAGACAAGCCGGTGCTTCTGATCTACGGCGAAAATGATGCCGGAAATTATGTCTATGCCAAGCTGGGCGTTGCCCAGGGCCATGATAACTTAATGCTCATTCATACCGATGATAAGGCATTCCCGGGAATCGGTGATTACTATCTGAAAAATGCCTGAGTAAGGGCGGCGGCCGGCGCGAGTGCAGCGGGCGAAAGTGCAGCGGGCGAAAGTGCAGCGGGCGAAAGTGCAGCGGGCGAAAGTGCAGCGGGCGAAAGTGCTTTTCCCGCACGAAAGGCATCTTCCGGATAGCAGAGGCGCTGACCGGATTTCGAATGAAAAGCGGGATTCAAAATAGGACCAAATTCATGTTTTTGGCTGTTTGAGTCCTATGGGTAAAGTAAAAGTAGGACTCAAACGGCGGTTTTTGCCACTTTGGTCCTACGAAAAATCCGAAAAATAGGACTCAGATGCGGTTTTTGGCCCGTTTGGTCCTATTTCTACCAGACACACAATAGGACTCAATTGCCGATTTTGGTCGTTTGGGTCCTATTTTTGCGAAAAAGAGTAGGACTAAAATGCGCGCGAAACGTTTTTTAGTCCTACTGTCTTCTTGTTTATACCCCCGGGGGGTATCCACGGGAAATGCACTGTCCGCCGAAACGGTGGATCATTTCCCTTTCATGAGCTGTGTGGCCAGATCGGTGAACTGCTTGGATATCTTCTTGGTATCGCCCTTGGAAAGAGAGTCCAGAAGGGAAGTCACGTTTACCCCGGAATCCTTCTTGGCTGTGGACTTCTTGGCAGTTGTTTTTTTCGCTGCGGATTTCGAAGCCGTGGATTTTTTCGATGTAGTCTTTTTCGCTGCTGTTTTCTTGGCGACTGTCTTTTTGGCTGTGCCCGTCTTAGAAGAAGAGGACTTTGTGGAATTGGACGCGGCTTTTCCTGTTCCTCCGGTGATGGACTTCATGGCGCTATAGACCTTGATGTCTTTACAGATCTTGACCGGCAGTTTGTCCTTGTCGGCGGTGAGAACGAACACATCCTTTTTGCCTGCGGTGTAATAGCCGATGAGGTACGAGATGGCCGGGATCACGTCAGATGCTTCGCCGGCCTCGAAATATTCGACTTCAGCTGCGCAATCGCTAAGTATTTCTTTCAGCTTGGCGCTGACGGTCTTTTTGCCCTTGGCGTGGACAAATACCAGATGGTCTGTCTTTCCGAGTTTTTCCGCTCCGGAAAGGTCGAGCTTCGATGATTCAGACAGGGAAATCAGTACGTACTTCATAGGCGCGCCTCACTTTGTTTTTTCTCCATTATAGCATTCCTTGGAAAAGGCGGTATTTCGGTATCTTCGGGAAATGCACCTGAAAGGGGAGAGATTGTCCTCGCTTTCCTGAAAGCGCCTCAAAAGAGGTTATTCATGCGAATAGAGAAAAATAAGGGGAACTATTTCGGATTTTCCTGAATGTATCTTCGAATTAGGGACGGCTAGAATATAGATACGATCAACAAAGGGCACGCGACACATGATGGGGAGACAAAATCTATGGATCTGGAGAAACGACGACAGATGATCCGAATGCTGGAGACCATTGAACGATTTCCGGAATTCAGCAAGAAGATGGGATTAGAAAATGCCTCCACATTTCATGGCAAGAGCGTTGTTGATCAAACTAAAACACCCCCCCTTTCCACATAAGGAGAGCCCGCATGAGTGAGACATGCGGGCTCTGTTCTTTTCATTCATAAAATTATCGACAGAAAAAGGAAAGAGAATTACTTATTTCCGAAATCGTCTTTACTGAGATGACCGGCTGCGATGGCGTTATCGATCCACAGGCGGAGGGAGTCAATGGTCAGTGCCATCTTATCCAGCTCGTTCTTGATCTCGATGAAATCCGGCATCTCATCATCAGCGATCTTTCCGTCAACGGTGATCTCGATGAGACGGTTCTTATTCTTGTCGATGGAGTTCAATGTGGCGATCATTTCAAGAGTGATCTGAGAAAGCTCCTTCGGTACGACTTCCGGAACGTATTCCTGACCGATCGGGCACTCGTGAGAGCAGAAGTAGTTGCAAAGGGATGGATTCTTGTAGCAGTCGGCCATCGCCAGGATCTCTTCCGGATGGGGAAGGGTCTTTTCGTTCTCGATCTTCTCGATACGATCGGCGGAAATGTACTGCAAAAGCTCGGATGCCGCGTCACGTGTGAGATTCTGTGCTTCACGGCTGATCTGATAAATATTCTTGTTTTCCTTGGTTGACTTTCTACCCATTTTCCCGCTCCACAAATTTATTTTGAATTCCAAAGCAAATTACCGGCATCTAAAACCTAATCTGCACGGTTTATCGTTTGACACACTAGATTATAAACTATAGTCAGAACAAAAGAAACATTTCATTCATTTTTTCGGTGAAAATGTTCATAGAAAAAAGAAAGAATTGACAATAATTGTCGGGTATTATGTAAGATAAGAAGTTGCGTGTAAGTGTAGAGGGACGCAAGACTTATGTGAAGGAGGGTACGACTATGAGAGAGTATGCTATCGTGAATGGACAGAAAGTCCGCGTAAAGAAGAGCTTTTTGCATAGAGCAGGCAGAGCCGTGCTCGGTGTACTGGCAGCAGTTGGCGCATTTGCGATCATCTTTATGGTGGCAGGATCCAAACTGTTTGATACATCCCCGAAGGTAAAGAATTCCGGATCCCGTGAAGCGATCATCGAGGAAGAAGAGAAGTTCCATGGCATCATTCTCACCAATGAGACACTGGTTGCCGAGCTGAACTCCATTTCCGAGCTGATGACCTACTCCCAGGTCTATGCCGGACAGGCTTCCATAGTTGATTCCGTCCAGCTTCCGTATACGGATTTCGATATCTGGGGAACCCAGCACACCATTGATGTTATGTATTCTGGCACCATTAAGGTCGGCTACGAGCTCAAGGACATCAAGATCGTGGTTAATAACCAGAAGAAAGAGATTTATATCACACTGCCGAAGAATCCCATCGTGGACAACAATCTTCCGCAGGAGAATGTGACCTGCTATCAGGACAACAACATCTTTAATCCGATCCGCGCCAACGAAGTCAACGCCCGTCTGGCCGAGATCAAGGATGAGCAGCTGCAGAATGCCGTCAATAACGGTATCTTCAAGAAGGCCGAGACCCACATGAAGGAGATCGTCATTGAAACACTGGCCCGTCTGCACAGCGATTATAAGGTCGTATTCCTCGACCAGATTGGAAAGTAAGAAGAATCGTGGAGAGCGAACAGCCAAGTAGTATTGTAAGTAAGATCCTGAAATTTGTTTCCAAGAACGCCGTGATGTGTATCGCGGCGCTTCTTGCTGTCTTGACGTCTTTTCTGGTGCCGCCGGATAAGGCTTATCTGGACTATTTCGATCTTCGGACACTGACATGTCTTTTCCTGACTCTTTTGGTGATCTGCGCTTTGAAAGACATCCGCTTTTTCGGCATCGTTGCCCACCGGATCGTAGTGACCACAGGAAACTTAAGGATACTGGCATTAGCCCTTGTCTACATCACCTTTATCGGTTCCATGCTGATCGCCAATGACATGGCGCTTATTACATTTCTTCCCCTCGGATACTTCGCCTTATCCGTGACGAAGAACGAGGAGAAGATGGCCTACGTCTTTATTCTTCAGAACATCTCCGCGAACTTAGGCGGTATGCTGACACCTTTCGGAAATCCCCAGAATCTCTTTTTGTATTCCTATTTCGGGATCCCCACTGGTGAATTTGTACGGATCATGTTCCCGCCGTTTCTTCTGGCGATCGCCATGCTGACTGCGGCCTGCTTTCTGCTTCCTTCCACACCGCTTCAGATCCGGGATGACTCAGGGCAGAAACTGAACAGAAAGCGTGCCGGATTATATCTGACGCTGTTTGCTTTTTCGCTTCTTATCGTCTTCCGCCTGATTCCGTACTGGCTGGGACTTCTTGTGATCCCGGCAGTCATGATCTTTGCTGACCGGAAAGCCTTTTCCGAAGTGGACTGGGGCCTCCTTTGCACATTTGCATTGTTTTTCGTCTTTTCCGGAAACATGTCCCGTATCAAGGAGGTACAGGATTTTGCCGGAAATCTTCTCCAGAAAAATACACTTCTGGTGAGTATTGCTTCCTGCCAGTGCATCAGTAACGTGCCGTCGGCCATATTGCTTTCCCGTTTCACGGCCAATTACCATGACCTGCTGCTCGGCGTAAATATCGGCGGAACGGGCACATTGATCTCGTCTTTGGCGAGCCTGATCACCTTCAGTCATTACCGGACGCTTCGCCCGGGACATACAAAGAAATACCTGCTGCTTTTTACCGTCATGAACCTGGTCTTCCTCCTGGTGATGGCAACGGCAGCCCAGCTCTTCTTCCGGTAAATGAAATCACCCGCGTCTTCTTGAAAGGCACTTTGAAGTGCTTTTTCGGAAGAAGGTGGCATTTATGCAAAGAAGAACCGAAACTGATAGAATAATAAAGACCGATGCATTTTCTTTGGGAAATGCACTGTAAGCGAAAGGATGAGATAAGATGAATCAAGTGATTACCATCGGACGTGAATTCGGCTCCGGCGGCCATGAGATCGGAATGAAACTTGCGTCCCGCCTGGGAATTCCTTTCTACGACCGGGAAATCATCACCATGGCGGCGGAAGAAGGGGGATTAGATCCCAAGCTTATCGAGAGAAACGAAGAAGGCGCCCATCGGATTTCGGAAAAAGGGAAGAGCCGCATGCCGTTTTTCTCTCTGTCCTATACACCGGATTTTTCCGATGCCATTTACCTTCAGCAGTGCAAAGTCATTAAAGATCTGGCGGAAAAAGGCCCATGTGTCATCGTAGGACGCTGTGCGGATTTTGTTCTTCGAAATGAAGGCAGCATCAATGTTTTCATTGCGGCCAGCATGCCCTATAAGATCAAGAGAAAACGTCTGGTGGCAGTGGAAAAGAAGGATTATACCGATGAACAGATGGCCCGCTACATCACCGATATGAACAACGCGAGAGCCAACTACTATAACCATTACACAGGCGGGAAATGGGGAAATTCCGCCACCTACCATCTTTGTGTCCATTCGGATCTGGTGGATGTGGACGGAGCGGTAGAAACGATCCTGACGTATCTTCAAAATATAAAGAAGTAGCGTTTCCTAAGTGATTCGTGTATGATAAGGCAAGAAATCTGACCATAGAAAAAAGAACTTAGAAGAAAAGAGTGTGAACGACATGGCAACGAAAGTATTTATTGATGGCAGTGAAGGAACGACAGGTCTCCGGATCTTCGAGCGTTTTTCCGGAAGAGATGATATTGAGATCTTAAAGATCGATCCGGAACTCCGAAAAGATCCCAATGAACGGAAAAAGCTCATCAATTCATCGGATATTACTTTCCTGTGCCTGCCGGATGTGGCGGCCAAAGAAGCAGTAAGCCTTGTTGATCCCGATAACGATCACGTGGTGATCATCGACGCATCCACCGCCCACCGTACCGAAGAAGGCTGGGCTTACGGTTTTCCGGAACTG
The DNA here is from genome assembly GCA_902802325.1 of Oscillospiraceae bacterium. Lineage (GTDB taxonomy): Bacteria > Bacillota > Clostridia > Saccharofermentanales > Saccharofermentanaceae > Scatonaster. The sequence continues at coordinate 12,581 of CADCLV010000043.1, forward strand.
TCGTCTTCGCATATTGAGAAGATCCGGAATGGCAACCGCATCGCGGTACCGGGCTGCTATGCCACCGGCTTTATCTCTTTGGTGTACCCGCTGATCTCCGGAAATATCCTTCCCAAGGATTATCCGGTATCCAGTTTTGCGCTTTCGGGCTATAGCGGCGCCGGCAAAAAGACCATCGCCGTATATGAAGATCCGGAGCGCCCTTCTGAGTTTTCTTCCGGAAGGGAATATGCACTTACTCAGCAGCATAAGCACCTCAAGGAAATGAAGGCGATCACCGGTCTTTCCAGAACTCCGCTGTTCTCGCCGATCATTGACGATTACTACAGCGGTATGGTGGTTTCCGTGCCTCTTTATACCGATATGCTGAATAAGAAGATGACACCTTCCGAGATCCTTTCTTATTTCCGTGAGTACTATAAAGACCAGAAGTTCATCCGTGTGGCAGCTGACGATGACGAGACGGCCGCAAGTGGTTTTCTTGCTGGAAATGCACTGTCCGGCTGGGATGGATTAAAGATCTATGTTACCGGTAACGAAGAGCGCATCGTTATTTCTTCCCAGTTCGATAACCTGGGTAAGGGTGCGTCCGGCGCAGCTATTGAGTGCATGAATATCAAGCTGGGTGTCGATCCGGCAAAGGGATTGAATCTGTGATGAGAGATTGAATCTGTAAGGAAATGAGTAATGATCTGAAGGAAAGTAGAAGCGAAGCCGGAAAACGGCTTCTTCAGATTACGCAGGCGGCCCTGATTGCGGCCATGTATGTGGCGCTTACATTTGTTTTCCAGCCCATCTCCTTTGGCGCGATCCAGGTGCGTATCGCCGAGACCTTAACGATCCTGCCTCTTTTTACAACGGCGGCAGTGCCGGGACTTTTTGTAGGATGCCTTTTGGGAAATATCCTGGGCGGGGCGATGCTTCCGGACATTCTTCTCGGAAGCCTGGCAACTCTTCTTGGCGCAGTCGGAACAAGAATTCTTCATAAGAGATTCTTTGTCCTGGGAACGATCCCTCCGATCCTTTCCAACACCCTGATCATCCCGTTTATCCTGAAATATGCTTATGGACTGGAAATGTCCATTCCTTTTCTTATGCTGACGATCTTCGTGGGAGAGGTCCTCTCTTGCGGAGTCCTTGGTTCGCTTCTGGCACTGGCGCTGAAAAAACGCCCCCAGATCTTTAAAAGCGAAAGTAGAGAGAAAAAGTAGCCACTATTTCTCTTTTTCCATACATGGAAGCGGGACAGGAACTGTCCCGTTTTGTTTGGCATGATTTCCTTGGAATCACTATACTTTTTTGAGTGGAAAGGACGGAATCGAAGAACTGATCCTCTTCGCGTCAAAATCTGCTCCCGTTATAGAAATCTATAACGAAGCGGAGGGATCCACATGTGTGAATTGACGAGAAAAGATCAGAGAAAAGACGGACAGCAGGCGATTTCGCAGGAGACGGACATGATTTCGAAGAATGAGTTTGCCAGGTTTATCCGTGAGAAGCGAAAAGAGTATAACGAGCTTCATCACGAACAGCTGACTACCAGAAAGATCGCCCGGCTCCTTGGTCTGAACGAAAACTCCTTTCCGAAAATACTTAACCGGGAGCGGCCCACGCCCCGACGGGATCTGATCATTGCCATCGGGATCATACTGGAATTACTTCCAGGGGAAGTGTCCGAGGCGCTTCGGCTTTATGAAATGCCGGAACTGGAAGATCCCAGGAAACTTTCCGGAGAAGATGTTGACCGGGACCGGATGATATCACGCCTTTTGATCGACTACAGCTCCCGGGGAAGTAAATGCACAATCGAAAAGTGCGATGCAAGACTCATGGAAGAAGGCTTTTTACCCCTGGAAATCCAGACAAAGAATAAAAGAAACGGGACATAAACTGTCCCGTTTTATTTGAGTTTGGAAAAAGCAGACGGCTATAGTGATGGTAGAAGACTTAGTTGTCGAGGGGGGAATGTATATGAAAAAAAGAATGATGCATTTGATACCGATCCTTCTTATTTCCTTGCTGCTTCAGGGATGCCCTGCTTCCAAGGATTCTGACAAATCCGGAAATGGCAAATCCGATAACGAAGTGACGGAAAAGATGGATAATTCCGCCGATGAAGATGAGGGATCTGAAGGCGGAAAAGCGGCGGAAGATACGGCAGAAGCCATTGACTGCGTCCTGATGGTAAAAGTGAACTATGAATCCAATGTCGTCATGGCTAAGTACTCCATCATCGTTAAGCTCGACGGCGAAGAGATCGCAACCGTTGCCAACGGAAAAGAGTATTTCGGTTCCTTTGATGTGAAATCCGGACAACATGAACTGACTTTTGAAAAGAACGGGGATGCGGATATCAGTAATTCCTATTCCTTTAAAGTGGAAAGTAACTGCACGGCGTACTGCTCGCTTAAGTCCCACATGGACTATATCGAGATCACCGAGAAAAACGCGACAGGGGAAGCCGTCTGTCCGGAAGATCAGCACCAGTGGGAAGAGGCGACTTGTAAGAGCCCGAAAACCTGTAAAGTCTGCGGAATAACGGAAGGTGGACTTGCTGAACATACGCCGGGGTCCTGGCAGAGCACAAAGCCGGCCAGCTGTATTGAAGAGGGCGAAGAAAGCACCGTCTGCGCTGTATGCGGAGAGACGATCACCAGAAAGGTGGATAAGATCGACCATACCATTGAACAGTGGGAGACAGTGAAAGAGGCGACCTGTACAGAGGAAGGCGAAGAAAAAGGTGTCTGCTCGGTATGTGGTCAGGAAATGACCCGTCCGGTGGATAAAATCCCTCATGAACCGAATGAAGAATGGTCTGTCGAAAAAGAAGCCACTTTCTCTGACAAGGGAACGCGCGTCAAGAAGTGTAAGGTTTGCGATGAAGTAGTGGAACGGGAAGAGTATGAGCTTTCTGAAGAAGAGCGGCTGAAATGGCTGAAGAACAACTGCGAGAGCGGTCTTTATGAGAAGATCTCCCGGGATCCGGCACAGTAC
>CADCLV010000044.1 GCA_902802325.1 Oscillospiraceae bacterium
CTTCTTTCCTATGTGGATTCGGATCAGGCAATGGATGCGCATAATCAGCGATATGGCAAATATATCGAGACGCTCAGATGACGCAGACCGCATATACTTTATACTTTTCTTACGGAACCATCCATGCTATTATTAGCAGAAAGTAAAAAGATGGGAAAGAGCATTATGTTTAGATTTTATAATACCCTGAGCAGAACAATAGAGGATTTTAAGCCCAATGAAGAGGGCAAGGTCGCCATGTATACCTGCGGCCCGACCGTTTACCATTTTGCTCATATCGGAAATATCCGCACCTATATCATGCAGGACGCACTGGTGAAGTCTCTGAAATATGCCGGCTATGAAGTGAAGCGCGTCATGAATATCACGGACGTGGGTCATCTTTCGTCGGATGCAGATACCGGTGAGGACAAGATGGTCGAAGGCGCAAAGCGCGAGCATAAGACCGTAATGGAGATCGCCAAATTCTATACAGATGCATTTTTCAAGGATTTTGATGCTGTCGGAAATGCACGTCCGGACGTGATCGAACCTGCGACGAACTGCATTCCCGAGTTCATTCACATGGTAGAAACGCTGATCGAAAAAGGCTATGCCTATGTGGCCGGCGGCAATGTGTATTTCGATACCGGAAAACTTGATGACTATTATGTATTCTCCTCCTCCGTGGAAAAGGATGACCTTGAGATCGGTGTCCGCGACGATGTGGAAGAGGACGTCAATAAGAGAAATAAGACGGACTTCGTTCTGTGGTTTACCAAATCGAAGTTCGAAGATCAGGCGCTCAAGTGGGAAAGCCCCTGGGGTGTCGGCTATCCCGGCTGGCATATCGAGTGCTCCTGCATTTCCATGAAGCATCTCGGCGAATATATGGATATCCATTGCGGCGGTGTGGATAACATCTTCCCGCATCACACCAATGAAATCGCCCAGTCTGAGGCGTATTTGGGTCATAAGTGGTGCAATTACTGGTTCCATAGTAATCACCTGAATGATCAGTCCGGTAAGATGTCGAAATCCAAAGGCGCGATCCTGACCGTTTCCTTATTGCAGGAAAAGGGCTATGATCCGCGGGCCTACAGATTCTTCTGCCTGCAGTCCCATTACAGAAAGCCCCTTGTGTTCTCCTATGAGAATCTGGATAATGCTGTTCTGGCCTACAATAAGCTCGTTAAGCGTGTTTCTGAACTGAAAGAAGACGGTGCGGTGGATGAAATTGCGAAGAAGGATTTCGAGAACAAATTCTGCGAGGCCTGCTCCAATGATCTGAACACATCCATGGCGGTAACGATCCTTTACGATGCATTAAAAGCAGATATCAACGATGCGACAAAGCTCGCTCTTGTGGAAAGCTTTGATAAGGTGCTGTCCCTGGATCTGATCGGTCATGCAAAGGCGCTGGGTGAGGGTGCTTCGGTGGATGCGGATCTGGAAGCGTACGTAAATGAGGCGATCGCCCGCCGCGCGGAAGCAAAGAAGGCCAAGGACTTTGCCACTGCGGATGCCATCCGTGATGAACTGAAGGCAAAGGGAATTGAGATCAAGGACACCCGCGACGGAGTGGAGTGGCATCTTCTCTGATCGGAACGATCAAATCTGAAAAACTGAAATCGGGATGATATGAAATACGATGTTGTGGCGCTAGGTGAATTACTGATCGATTTTACGGAGTCCGGCAAAAGCACTTCCGGCATGCGGCTTTTTGAGCAGAATCCGGGTGGCGCTCCTGCCAACATGCTCACGGCATTGAGCCACTTCGGATATAAGACGGCCTTCATTGGAAAAGTCGGCGATGATATGCATGGAAGGTTTCTGATTGAAACTTTGGAAAATGAGGGCATCGATACAAGCGGCGTGATATCGGATCCCGGTCAGTTTACTACACTTGCCTTTGTCGGATTAGATGAAAAAGGGGAGAGAACTTTTTCCTTTTCCAGAAAGCCCGGTGCGGATACCATGCTCCGGTCCGATGAACTGGATCGGGATATACTTTCTTCATGTAAAGTATTTCATTTCGGATCTCTTTCTCTGACGAATGAGCCTTCTAAAAGCGCGACACTTGATGCAGTCCGGATCGCGAAAGATTCCGGTGCGGTGATCTCCTACGATCCCAATTACCGGGCATCTCTGTGGCTGGATGAAAAGACCGCGGCCGAAGTGATGCGGTCTTGTGTGCCTTTGGCAGATGTAATGAAAGTCTCCGATGAAGAAAGTTTTCTTCTGACGGGATGTTCGGACTTCAATCTGGCCGCCGACCGCTTATTAGCCATGGGACCGAAGTTTGTGGCGGTCACACTTGGAAGTGACGGTGTTCTGATTGCAAAGAAAGATAGAAAAGAGAGAGTAGATGCTTTTCATGTAGAAAGCATTGATACGACGGGTGCGGGGGACTCTTTCTGGGGCGGTTTTTTAAGCTGCTGGTTATCTTATGGTGTGGATATTGACGAGATGACCTGGGATGACCTTCGAAATTGCGCAAGGACCGCAAATGCAGTTGCTGCTCTGTGTGTCCAGAAAAGAGGCGGGATCCCGGCAGTTCCGAAAAAGATAGAAGTTGAACAGTTCCTGCAAGAACACTGAATGATATGGAAAATACGATTATACGAAGAATGACGGTGGATGACGCAGAGACGGTTACCGATGTGCTGATCGATACCTGGAAGACCGCATATAGAGGCATCGTAAGAGATGATGTCCTGGATCATCAGGACCGGGAGATGCTGATCGGACGAAGGAAGAAGCAGTATAAAGATTACATCGTGGCAGAGGTAAATGGCCGTGTCGTCGGCTATTGCTGGTATGTGAATGATAATTCCTTTTCAAAAGAACTCTCCGATATCGATTGTGAGATCGTCGCTATCTATGTGCTTCCCGAGATGGCGCGGCAAGGCGTGGGGAGAAAGATGTTTTCCTATGCGGTGGATGATCTCAGGAAGCAGAATAGAGAGAAAATGGTGATCTGGTGCCTGAAAGAGAATTATTCCGGAAGAACGTTTTATGAGAAAATGGGTGGGAAGATCAGCGGAGAACACAAGACGCATATAGGAAACGAAGATTATGACGAAGTCGGATTTCTTTTCAGGATTAGCGGAGAATAACAGAGAGTTGCTTCTTAAGGTCCCGATGAGTGATATTCATAATCACTTCAAGGTGCTCTACGAAAGCGGGGTCAAGGTGACGATTAACACAGACGATCTACTGATCTTTGACAGCTCGATCGAAAACGAATACCTGCTTTTATACCGCGCGGGTGTACTTAGTGTAGAACGATTAAATGAGATACGATTACTGGGCCTTGGAAGCATAATATGACAGCAACCTTTTCATCGGTCACGTGAATCGGTTATGTATTTAAAGTGTGCAAATTCGATTAAATTGAGTTAAAATATTACAAACGAAGGAAAGGAGTACTGATTCATGAGTGATGAAGAGAAAAAAGTAATTAAACATGTTGTGAAGATAGATAACATGGAAGTTAAAGTCGCTAAGAAACGAGTTACTAATGCAAAATTGCTGGAATCAGGAATTCTTTCTCCTGATGATGCAGACATGGATAGAAGGGCTAGACAGGCTGTCAGTAGTGCCAAGAAAAAAGCTAAAGTATGTAAAAAGCCATTGGCCGTATATGACAAGAATAAAAAAGCACCTTATCTAGTCGATTCCGATGGAAAGCAGGTCAAAATTGGATAAAGCTTCAAGAAAACCCATGCTATTGTGCTTTGCCGGACCTAATGGATCTGGAAAGAGTACGATAACCAAGTATTTTGACATTGTAGGCGAATACACCAATGCTGATTTCGTAAACACAAAGACAGTATTACGATTTTTCCTAATGAATATTGGGATGAGGAAGATATTATCGCACTGATTACTGGAACTTATTCACACTGATTGTTGCTTCTCAGTGCAGTGAGTATAGGCGCCCGGAGCAATCTTTTATGCTATAATCGATACTTAGTATAACTTCCGTGGAACTCGCGGGAGGCTTAAATATTCAGGTGGAAGTAGAATCAATGATTGGTGTGTATTTCAGCGGGACAGGTAATTCCCGATATGCGGCAGAGCTCTTCTGCAAAGAGTGTGGAAGTGAAGGAAATGTCTTTTCTATAGAGGATGAGTGCGTTGGCGAGAAGATCTGTGAAGCGGAGGAGATCGTCTTTTCCTATCCGGTACAGTATAGTAGCGTTCCGAAGTTTGTCCGTGACTTTATCGATGAGAACAGAGGGATCTGGAGAGGGAAGAAAATCTTTGTAATTGCCACGATGGGGCTTTTCAGCGGGGATGGTTCCGGGATTCTCGGAAGATATCTTAAGAAGCATGGGGCTGTGATCGTGGGTGGACTTCATCTGAAGATGACGGACAGTATTGCGGATGAAAAAGCACTGAAGCGCCCGTTTGAGAAGAATCTGGCGAATATCCGGGAGTCCGAGGAGAAGATACGCCGGTCCGCAAAAGCATACAGGGAAGGAAAGCCGACAAAGGAAGGGCTTGGGATCTTTTACCGGCTGGCAGGTCTTTTCGGGCAGAGACTTTACTTCGGACATATGACGAAGAAATACTCCTCGAAGCTGAAAATCAACACAGATAAATGCATCGGATGTGGGCTCTGTGAGAAGCTCTGTCCGCTCGGAAATATTCATGTAAAAGGAAAACTGGCGGTGCCGGAGGGGAAATGCACGATGTGCTACCGCTGCATCAACCGCTGCCCGAAGCAGGCGATCACTCTTCTGGGAAAGGAGATCGTGGAACAGACCACGATCGAGAAATATCTGAAAAAATAAGAGTATTGATTCTTTTGCGAAGTTAAATAACAACCTGATCATTACACTTTGAGTACTCTGACAGATTTAGTGTCACATTTTTCGCAAATTTTAGAAATGTATGTAACCTTTTTGGTTTGGATTTCTACTTATAGGGAAAGAGAGTACTGGAAGTGATGAAAAAAATGAACGATTCAGCCATAATCGATCTGTATTTTAACAGAGATGAAGAGGCGATCAGTAGCACCATCGAGTGTTATAATGGCCGGCTTCTCCGGTTTGCCTCGCGCTTTCTTTCCGATAAAAGAGATGCGGAGGAATGTGTAAATGACGCGTATGTGCGGGCCTGGAACACGATCCCTCCGACGCGTCCGGAGAACCTTTTTGCGTATCTTGCTGCGCTCTGCCGGAATTCGGCGCTGGATGTGATTAAGAAGAACACGGCGCAGAAGCGGTCTGTACAGCTTGTGGAACTGACATCTGAAATGAACGAGTGTATCCCAGATAGAAGCAGCATATCCGACGACAGAAGTGATGAAATAGCAGAGTACATCAACGAATTTCTCAGTACTCTTCCCAAAGAAAAACGATTAGTATTCGTAGGACGGTACTGGTACAGTGATTCGATCGCTGATATTGCCAGAAAGACAGGGTTTTCACAGAGCAAGGTCAAGACCATGCTGCACCGCATGAGAGAGGACCTGAGAGAATACATTGACAGAAAGGACGGATCAGTATGAACGAGCAGGAATATATGAACATCACAAGTAAGATCGACGAGCAATATGTCAATGAGTATAAGGTCATCGAAGCGAAGCATAATATCACTATGCGGAAGAGGATCCGGACCGCGATCCTCGTTGCCGCTGCGGTAGCCATCATGATCCCCGGAGGTGTCTTTGCCCATAGACAGCTCACTCACCGTGACAAAGTCAGCATCTATTACGGCGAAGAAGGCGCGGAGATGATGGAGAAGAACCTGCTCGATAGTGGATATACTGTCGAAAACGGGAAGATACGGTTAACTGTTGACGTGCAGATGTGTGATGGGAATTATACCGAGTTTGTATATACGCTGACAGCGCTTACCGAAGATGCGAAAGATCATATTAAAACGCATGACATACTTCTAAAACGTATATATGTTGATACCGGCGAATGGATCGTTCCGGCGCAGGGATCCGGATACAGCCTCGGGGACGCAGAGAATGAATATGAGATCACCTGGAACTGTACATATGCGGTGAATGAGCCATACGTCGATAATTCCCGCCCGACTCGATTGCAATTTGTGGAATGGGTATCCACTGGTGAAAGCGACGGGCATGGTGGATACTTTACAGAGGAAGATTACACGTATTATGAAGGAATCTACATTGATCTTCTTTCAGAACCGAATGTTCCAACAAAAACCCTTCGTTCACCGGATGGCAAAGAGTTTACACTTTCGCCCTATGGAATCAGCCGTCTGGATGCCGATTACGGGGAAGGTGTGCCGTCTTTTGTCAAAGAAGTCACTGTTATTTCTACTGACGGGGAACGTATCCCGATATATTCCGCGGGACCTTTGGGCGGCATAGATGCTAACGGCGGTATTACTATCACTTCAAATAGTGAAACGACCATTTCCGTCACAGGTTCTTTGGATAGTGGCGATTTTACATTGCGGTTCGGAAGAGTTTTTAACATCGACAACATTAGCGGTGTAGAGATCAACGGCGTGAAATATATGGCCGAATAATGCCTGATTCATCCGTACATTACGTGGCAGAATAACTGCCTGAGTCATTCAGAAAAGAGGTAATCATATGAAAACGAAGAGAGGTCTTATATCTGTGCTTTTCGGGATAACCGCGCTCGTGGTATCCCTGGGAATATTTCTTGTAGCGAAAGTGATTCCGGAATTTGGTAATAAGAAAGAAGAACGCACCGGAAGTGTCAGCCAGCCGGTCGCAAGTACGACGGATCAGGACGAAGCAAAAGATCCGGTTACACTTACTGATGGAGATAAAGACACTTCACCAGATGGTTCAGCACCTGTTGATCCCAAAGAACTGACTACGATCACCTTTGCTATTCCGAAAGTCGGCGAAATTGACGAGAAAAACCTGCGGCTTTTTAACCAGGAGCTGCAAAAAGATGGCCACCCGTATCAGCTGGAGATCGTATACGTGGATCTGGATACGTATATAGCAGACCTTGAGACCGTACTTAAGGAAGGAAAAGCAGATATTACCTTTATGGGCTTAGGTGACGGAAGTAATAGTATTGTTAGGATTTTAAAATCAGGAGAGTTAGTTAACCTGGATGAGATCCTTACTACCGATAAGGGAAAAGCACTCTATGAAGCATTCCCTGAATCTATGTGGGAAACGGTCAAAGTTGACGGTCATATCTATTCCATACCGAATGCCACCTGGAACGATGCGGGTCTATATGCCGCATTTAACAAGGATCATATCTCTGAAGAAGCGATAGAGAAGTGGGATGGAACTTTAGAGGGCATCTATGACATGATCAAGGATGTGAAGTGGGATGATGAAGCTGCTCCGCGATTTCAGTATCTCGTTACTGATTATGATTTCGATTCGATGATCGGGTGTGATATCAGTAATGGACTGGTGTATGATTATGACACTATGCAGGTCGAAAATCTGCTGGAGTCAGAGAAAGTCATCGGTTATCTCCGTGTCCTTGAAAAGATGAAGAGAGAAGGTTTCATCAGGGATAGTGTTTCGTTTTATCAGAACACAGCATGGACGGACGAAGAAGAAGCCTTAAAAGCCGGAAATTTCCTCGCAGTTTTAAGTAGCGTTACACCTGAAGGAGATGGGCTCGGCGGAAATGTTGTGATAAAAGAACTGGCTCCGGTCCTTCGTACCCGGATCAACGGATCTATCGGTATCAGAAACAATCCGGATAAAATCGACGCGTGTCTTGATTTCCTCACCCTTTTATATGGACAGGAAAAGTATGGAAATCTGCTGATCTATGGCAAACTCGGAGAAGATTATAAGCTCGATGATGGCTTTGCGGTGAATATGGATGGCACGGATAAGCAGAGCGCTCCTTGGCGTGAGACATGGCTGAACCTGTTTATACATCTGTACCCGGCCCGGGGAGAGGCATTTTCGGAGAATAGAAAAGAAGCCTTTTTCTCCTTCTATGATAATGCGAAGATTTCTCCATTTGCCGGGTTTGTACCGGATAGTGATAAAGAACTTGTCATTTCAGATGATGTAGATGCTTTTCTAAAATCACTAAACAGTAATACCGTGGATGAGGCGGTAAGTACATATTCCGAAAAGCTGAAGGAAGATGGGTTCGATGACTATTTGAACACGGTGAGAAGCCAGTGGGAAGCTTATCAGAAAACGAAGCAGTCCTGATCCCGCAGAAAAGAAGGATACATATGAAGCATGTTTTAAGAAACAGAGCGGTTTTGCTGACACTTATATTCGCGATACTGTTTTCAGGCGCATCCTGCAAAAGGAAAAGCGCTTCTAAAGAACACCGGAAGATCCGTCCGGAGGATCCCTGGTTCGACTCGGAAGTGATCCACATTGCTCCCGAGGTTGATACCCGCGGAAAGGAACTGTCCTATAAAGAACAATCACTGTTAGGTTCCGATGATAAAAATATCGCGGTATTGTCACGCGCATACCTTGCTGAGGACAACACCATGGAGAACAATGCGTGCAGTTTTGTTACCGTGGTTGACCACGATACATATGAAGAGATCCACACTACGGATTTGAATCAGTTTTTGCCGGAACATGGATATATTGAGAACATCGGGTATTCTCATGGAAGGATCACAGTAACAGTTGCCGATTGGGATAATGGTACCCTTGTTGACATTGATATCGATGGCCGGACCGGAGAAAAAACCGGGGAACGGGAACATAGAAAAGACCAGATCATTAATGGAAACAAATCGCTGTTTCGTGTCGGGAAATATACGGTTCTTGCAGGAACGGTGTTTGATGATGATACTCATGATGTTTTTTTCACACTTGATATCGAATCATCCGACGGGCAGCATCATGTCGAGGTAAGGAAAGAGAATACAAGTTTTTCGAATATCCCGATGATCCTGCCTTTGGAAGAGGATAGACTTCTGGTCCCGGCGACTCCGAATGAGACGAATATTCCGCTTTTCTTCGAGGTGGATATCCGAAAAGAAGAGTGTTCTGAAGTGGACGGTAAGGACTATGAATGGATCGATTTTGGAAGAATTTCAGACAGTCTTACAGGAAACGACGGACAAGTGTATTTTACGACTACTGACGGAATTTCAAGGATCGACCTTCGAAATAAACGGATCGAGAGATATTTTGACTATGATGAATGCCTGATTAATCATAACCATCTGGGGGATACTCAAATAATCGATTGCTCTGACGGGAAAATCATTTTCCTTGGCGGAAGAAGGGGTTATTTTGTGATGGGGGATCCGATAGAGATCGGCTTTGATTTATATGTTTTAACGAAAGCTTCAAAGAATCCTCACGCAGGGAAGACGGTCCTCGAACTTTTTGCAACGAATGGATATGCCGATCCGGTGGTCTCAGAAGCGATCATCAGGTATAATTCGACAAATCCGGATTTCTTCATAGAAGTTACTGATGAATACATAGTTGATAGTGTGATCTATCAATCCCGGTCAGACACGGCAGATGATACTGCAAATGCACTTATGAAGCGGAATCTGTCATTAAATGATACACTTGCCATAAACATGGTGAGCGGTACAGGTCCGGACATCCTGATTATTACGGATGATATGGGCAGGCTGAATAACAGAAATTATCTTTTTGACCTGAACAGCTATTTTGGCAACATGGATTCCGGTAAATACTTTACGAATATTATCGATGCGGCAAAGACCGACGGCAAACTCTACCAGCTGCCGCTTTCTTTCGGGATCAAAGGGATCCATACTGACGCTAAGTATGCGGGGGCATCCGGAGTCGGATTCACCACTTCCGAATATGAAGATTTTCTCTATGGCCCGCTAAACGGGTACGATCTCTTTGATAACGGACAGGCCATGTATTTCGTGACGCTTTTCAATGCCATGCGGGACAGATTCATCGTTAACGGAAAGGTGGATTTTACGGGAACGGAGTTCTCTGAACTGGCAGATTATGTCAAAAAGAATGTCAGCGTGGAATCACGTCCTGTCATGCCTCCGGAAGAGGAAGATCCTGCGTCCGAGTTACGCGAGTATGTTAACGGAATCGCACATCTTTCCGATTACGAATGGGCAACTTTCTACCTGGCCGGCGTCAATGATCTGAATGGTGCGGGATCGATCCTGGGTATTCCGTCTTCCGATGGACGGGGACCGCTTGTCTGCCCCAACTGTTCTGTCGCCATTTCTGCACGGGCAAAAGATACAGATGCCTGTGTGGATTTCCTAAAGATACTTCTTTCCGACGATCTTTTATATGAGAGGGCAAAAACCAATGGGTTTACCATAAGCCGAGAGGCATACCACAAGACAGAAGAGGCAACTCTCGAATATATTAACGGTCCTAGAGGGAATGGCTATTTTATGTCATTCGGTATGCCTTCCGAGCACAGAATGAAGTTTACAAAAGACAATATGTCAGAACTTGAAAAGATCATTTCAAGCTGCTCATATCTTGAATCGTCGGACTCATCTATCAACCTGATCCTGATCGAAGAGATGCCGGCGTATTTCCTCGGTCAGAAGGATCTTGCTGATGTGATCAAGATTCTTCAGGACAGAGTACAGACGGTGCTTGATGAAAGAGCCTGATTAATAGATGAGGGGACATTTTCGGTCTAGAGTGCATTACGATCTTATATTTCCGGTATCTCTGAATCCATCTCTGACAATGATATAATCAGATCAACAAGCTGAAATGTAATTGTCCGGCGGAGGATTCGAAATTTTTATGCTGACCAAAGACGATATAATCTGTTTTCTTCAAGAGGCGGGAATCAAACACGATGATAAGGTAACGATCCACTGTTCACTCCGCTCGATCGGAAAAATCGAGAACGGAGCGGATGGACTGATCGATGCTTTCTGCGAATACATAAAAGACGGTCTCTTTATTGTACCGACGCACACATGGAATAAGGTGTGGAGGGATACTCCTTACTACGATGTCAGATCGACGGTGCCGGATATCGGAACACTTGCCGAGGTCGCAGCTTTTCGAAAAGATGGCGTGCGATCACTTCACCCGACACACTCCGTGACGGTCTTCGGAAAAGGCGCGGAAGAGTTTGTAAAGGGAGAGGAGAAGTGTGGATCTCCGGCGCCTGTCGGAAGCTGCATCAGCCGCCTCTACGAAGAGGGAGGGAAAGTCCTTCTGGTCGGTGTCGGACATGAGAGAAATACGTATCTTCACTCGGTGGATGAGCGATTGAAGATCCCGGACCGTTTGAATCCGAATCCTTTCGAGATCACGATCATCGACCATCAGGGGCGTGAACTGAAATCGCCTCCGTTTCACTCACACTACACGGCGGCCTCTGACCGCTGCGTCTCCGAATATTACCCGAACTATAAAGAAGCTTTCGAATATGCTGGGGCGGTGACGTATAGTAAACTCGGAAATGCACTGGTATATGTATGCGACTGCCGGAAAATGACGGATATCCTTAAGACGATGTGGGAGCGAACGGACAGAGATCTATGCATCTCGGCAGATCCGATCCCGAGGAAACTATATGAATCATGACAGGGAGTTAGCTATGGAAATTACGTATAGAAAACTCACAGAGAATGAACTGGATGAGATCATTAGAATGAGGATCGAACAGCTGACGGAGGAATATACTGAAGTAGGCAGGACTGTGCCGGAGGGCGTGGATCTGGAGGAGTCTCTGATGGATTTCTATAAGAGGAACCTGGCGGCCGGCACGTATGTCTCGTGGCTTGCCTTTGACGGCGATAAGATCGTCGGGACAAGCGGGATGTCGTTTGCGGAGAAGCCGCCCTATTTTACCTGCCCGACCGGAAGACTGGGGATCCTTTCAAGTATGTACACAGATCCGGGCTATAGAAGAATGGGCATTGCTTCCGAACTTCTAAAAAGAGTTGTCCAGGAAGCCAAGAACTATGGCTGCGGAACGATCTACATCACGGCATCGGATGCGGGTGTGAAACTTTATGAGGCGAACGGCTTCAAGCGCAACGGGAATTTCCTGCAGTATAATTTTGTGTGACAGGTGGTACAGTAATATGCTTACACATACAGGAACTATAGAAATTGAGACGGAACGGCTGATCCTTCGCCGCTTCGAGTATTCCGATATTGACTCCATGATCCGTAACTGGATCGCGGATGAGAAGACGCAGTGGGACTATGGCGAGCCGTGTTATACGACCCCTGAAGCCGTCCGTGAACTTCTGGATACGAAGTATATTGTCTCCTACGCTAGAGAAGACTATTACCGTTGGGCTGTGATCGAGAAAGAATCAGGCGAATGTATCGGGCAGATCGCTTATTTTACAGTAGATACTAATAATCAACATGGTGAGATCGAGTACGTGATCGGACCGTCGTTTCAGGGCCGTGGATATGCCACCGAGATGACCAAAGCCGTCATCGCATTCGGCTTTGAAAAGATCAACTTCCATCGAATCGAGATCGACTGCCGGACAGAAAACGAAGCCTCCCGAAAAGTGATCGAGAAGTGCGGCCTGACATACGAAGGCGTCTTCCGCGATTTCTTCTGGAGAAATGATCACTACGAAGGAAGAAGAGTGTTCTCTATTTTGAAAGAGGAGTGGGAAGACAAATGGCAAAATACATAATCAGGTTCATGCCGGAATGCTGCGCGACAAGCCTTTGGGCCGGGAACTCCTCGCTCACGTTCGGAAAGTACTGGAACCTGATTTTGAAGTGCTGAATGAATTGGATTGGATCTATCCGAGTGACGACGAATAAAGGCTCGGGCGCGATGGTAAGCCAAAACCACTGCTAATCATATGTAGATCATGGAATATAATGGCTTATTCCGGTATTTCTCGTCGTGTCTGTATTCAAGTCGAAGTAGTAAAATACAGGCATATGACATTATGAGGAGGTCATGAACTATGGTTTTCGATATGTATGCCGGATTAAGTGATGAATACAGGGCCTATGAGGTGATCCAGCCGGCGCAGCTGCCCTTCCGCCAGCCGGCAGATGAGTCGGAGCGCATGGCGGCTGCTTCGCTTGCCAATACCAGTGACAGTAATGAGAAGACGTTAATCATCATCGGGGCAGTCATGATCGTTCTGGGAATACTGATCCTCTTTCAGTCGCTCGGAGGCATCGGGCTGATCCTGTTTGGACTCTTGCCTCTGGGCTTCGGTATCGCGATGAGAGGCAAAGGAAAAGCGCCGAAACGTGTTGCGACCGGAGTCCTGCTAAAGAAGGACAGTTATGGAACAGGTACGATCCATAATCATACGAGGACACATTATAACTGGCTCGTCATATCCGTGTATGGTATGGAGAAAACGCTTTGCACAGTCCGCGCGAATGATAATGACTACAATGAAGCACAGGTTGGCGATCGGATCGTTGTTTTCAAAGATGCTGCCGCCTATCGCGGAAAGCCGATCCGTTGATAAAGACGCGGCGTGAAGGAAGTAAAGGAAAGTGGCAGCAGAAAAACTTCAATACATAGAAGATAACTCGACAGGAATCGAGACCGTGAGTCTGGAGAACGTTAGCATTTCCTACCCGCCGCACACGCATGTAGGGCATTATGTGTTCGGCATCGTGACGGAAGGCTCGATCCTGATCCGCGTCGGTGATCAAGCGTTCCAATGCTCGGAAGGAGAGTGCTTCTCCGTTCTTCCGGATGTGCAGCATTCGATCGAACCGCGATCCGAGCGGTATTCCATGATCACAACATGTATCCCCAGAGATGATAATGCGGAAAAAGAACTGGACGTCATCAAGCGCGAGATCCTTGGTAATCCGGAGCTGGACCTGAGCATTGATCAGATGTCCGGGAAGGTAAACATCAGCTCGTACCACATGATCCGGAAGTTCACGAGCGAGAACGGTCTTACACCCCATAAGTTCCAGATGCAGTGCCGTATCCGGAAAGCCCAGCAGCTCCTGCGTCAGGGGTACAAGGTGGTGGACGTGGCGCATATGGTGGGCTTTTGTGATCAGAGCCATCTGGACCGAGTATTTAAGAAACAAGTCGGCATTTCCCCGGAGCAGTTTATCAAATCTGCGATTATATCCAATGAGGATTGATCCACTCCGCAATTTTATCCAATGCAGATGAATCCTGGCCTGTTATGATCAAACCATCAAAGAAAAAGAGAGGTTGATCATAATGGAAAACACAGTATTTGAAGCATTCAACGAAGGAAGATTTCAGGTTCCGGGAGAAAAGGTCATGTTCAAGGACATTCCCTGGTCGAAACATCCGACATTTGAAGGGGTGGAGCTGAAGCATATCGTGACTTCGAAGGTTACTGGCGGAGCCTATAGCTACCATCTTGTCCGCATCGCACCCGGTAAGAGCATCCTCGACCATATCCATGACCCGCAGCTGGAAACGCATGAAGTCATCGCCGGGCGTGGGACGTGCATTAACGACGGCTGCGAAATCGAGTATTTCCCCGGAGTGATCTCGATCATGCCCGCCAAAGTGCATCACGAAGTCCATGCTGGGGATGAGGGCCTTTATCTCTTTGCCAAGTTTATGCCGGCGCTCTGCTGAAAAATAGTGAAACAAATTAATAGCGGCTCAGAGTTTCTCTGAACCGCTTTTTGAACGCATTAAAGAATTAGAAGAGCCTATGGCTATTTGCAACTCTGTAGTTGAGATTTATAAACCGCTGATAAAAGAAAACCATACCAGCACTTTAATGGCACTAGCCTGATGCCTCTACCTGATCTAATTCAGGCT
>CADCLV010000045.1 GCA_902802325.1 Oscillospiraceae bacterium
CCGAGGACACCATCGCCGAACAAGTGTCCGAAATTATCATTGATGGCCTTGAAACCGTCGGCATCGAGGAGCAGCATCATGGCGGCGTCGTGCTCGGGTGAGAGCATGGAGAGACTTGCCTCTATATGGCGGATGGCGGCGTCCTTCGTGAGGAGGCCGGTGAGACTGTCGAAATCGGCCCGTTGCTGCAGGCGATGCAGCCAGAGCTTCTGCGCCTGGATGCTGTGCAGATTCCCGAACGCGACCATGGGGCGCGTGCCCTGGAAGTATGTCAGCAGGTGCACCTCCGCCCAGAGGTATTTGTTCTTGCGATGGCGGATGCGCAGTTTGCAGCTCGTCTTGCGGATGGAGTCGCTTGTCGGCGTGTGCTCCTGGAAGAGGATATGCAGGTTCCGTCCCTGACTTTCCAGTATGAGGTGAGCACTCCTGATGCAAGCCTTCCTGGAGATTCTGATCATCTGCCGCTGTACAAAGGTAAAACTGTTACTACTACAGGAGCGAATGCGGCAACCTATCCGAAGATTGAAGATGTTTCGTTCGGAAGCGCGGATGCTGCGGAAGATTCTACACTTTTGACCGGTTACAAGACCTACAAGAAGACAATTACAGTGGATTTTGGTGATGCGACCGGAAGCGACGTGGTCAAGTTCGACGAGCCGGGTGTATACCGCTATTACATCAAGGAAGTAAAGGATGCGAATGCAGCTGGTCTTTACTACGATGTTAACCTGGATGCGACAAAGCTGAGAACAGATGGCGATCTGTACCGCACTTTGGATGTATATGTAGAAGATAATACTTCCGATAGCGGGAAGAAACTGAAAGTTACCGGCTACATCATGTATGACGGAAAAGTGACCGCAGCTCCGGATGCGTCTGCCAGTGCTCAGTCCGGAACGGCAATTACTGAACCCAAGGCAATCATCGTTAACGAGAATCCGACTTCGGGCGTGAAGGGTGCCGTAAAGACAGACAAGTATGTTAACTTCTACGATGCCTATTCCCTGACTTTCGGTAAAGAAGTTACCGGTAACCAGGGCTCGAAAGATAAGTACTTTAAACTGAGCCTTTCTCTGACATCTCCGGTTGACGTGAAATTTACTGTAGATATCTCTAAGGCCGATGCGAGCATTACGGGCAACAGTGCGACGACGTATACTAATGTGTCCAATGTTACTGAGATCACAGCAACGGCGAATACAGCTGTATCTACTGATTTCTATCTCCAGGATGGACAGTATATTACAGTAAAGGGACTTCCGGTAGGCACAGCCTATGCGCTGACAGAAGAGGCAGAAGGATACAAGTCGACAGTGAAGATCGCAGAGAGCCTTTCTACTTTCAGCGTAAATACCGCTAACGATGATCCGAAAGTAACCTATGAGGCACTGAATAATGAGGTTTCCGGTACGATCTCGAATGACAATATCTACACCGGTTATACCAATGCGAAGGATGGCATCCTGCCGACAGGTATTCTTGTGAAGGCAACACCTGTTATCGTGATCGGTGTTCTGGCGATTGCCGGTGTCGTATTCTTTGCAGTAAGAAATGCGAAGAATAAGGATCTGGATGACGAAGCAGAGACGGCAGAAGAGTGATTCCCCTATTCGGGTGTGAACGTCCATAATCGGGAACTTTTATGAGAACGTTTTGGAAAAGTATGAACCGCATATACGAGAAAGTGATGCTCGTCATCTTTGTGGTGGCGCTCCTGATCGCTGTGTATGCACTTTATGATACGTGGTATGTCTTTGATCATGCAAATGACACGTCCTATCTGAAATATAAGCCGAATGTGGTCAATGCGGATGGCCTTCCTGAAGACTCTCCCATTACATCGGATATGGTAGGGTGGATCACGATCCCGGATACCAAGATCGATTATCCGATCATGCAGGGCGAAGATAATACGACTTATCTGAATATAGATCCATACGGACAATTCTCTTTATCCGGAAGTATTTTTCTGGATAGCCGGAATGCGCCGGATTTCTCAGATCCCTACTCGGTGATCTACGGGCACCACATGGAATATGGTGTGATGTTCGGGGCACTGGATGAGTATCTCGATGAAAGCTATCTGCAATCCCATAAAAAGGGACAGCTTCTGGTGGGACGTGACGGCAAGGTCATGTATGAATTGGAAATATTCTATGCCGCCTCCGCCGACGCGAAAGATGATTACATCTTCGATCCTGCCAAGTATGAGGAACTGTATGCATTCCTTCAAGAAAAAGGCCTGAAAACAGATCACAGGATATTGTGTCTGTCGACGTGCGCCGGTGACGCCTCGACAACGAGGACAGTTGTATTTGCATACATTTTAGAAAATTAACGAAGACGTAAGGAGCAAAAGAGACGTGAGAAGATTCAGAAATAAAATGACTTCTCTGATCAGGGTCATGGCCGCCATGATGGCATGTGTGGCTGTGCTCGGGTACTCTGTTGCCTTTACCCGCGCCACAAATTCCTATAAGCCTGTTGATGCCTATGTGCCTTTCAGCAGCGAAAAGGCGGATGTGGAAAACGGCGGCACGTATGAATTCGTGATCGAGCCGCTTGATGAGAACTCGCCGAAGCCGATGCAGGATGTGATCCGTCTTGACGGATCCGGCTCTGCCAACTTCGGTATCCGCATTGATGAACCTGGTACGTACGAATATAAAGTGTACGAAAAAGCCGGGAACAACAGTGACATCGTTTACGATGACACGGTATATCTGGTGACGCTCTTTGTTACGAACGGAGAGAACGGAGAATTGGATTATCAGATCATTCTGACTAACGAAGACAAGGTAAAACCGACCGAGATGAAGTTTGTCAATTCGGCATCCCGGTCCAAGAAGAAGATGGATCCGATCGTTAAGACCGGTGACATGGAAAGCACATGGGACAAAGCCGCATGGGTGCTTCTCATAGCGGGCGCACTTTTACTCCTCCTCGCGCCCCGGAGAAAGGAGGCGGAACATGAAATCTAATTGTTCCTTCTCCTCTATAATGGCGGCCATTCGGTCCTCCCTGGGAAATGTATTCCACTCCGGATCGTTCCGTCGAGCACTGGGCCTCCTTCTGGTGGTGGCTAATCTGGCCAGTACTACCGGTATGGTGGTGGCTAAGGAGATCTCGGATGAGACCTCGGCCGATACAGCCTATGTGTCCGGTGAAACTGTAGAGACCGGATCAGATACATCTTCGGAAGAGACGGCGGAAGCGGAACCGGCGGAAGGAACTACCTCTTCTGCAGAAGAAACTTCATCTGAGGTTTCGGATCCTTCGAAGGACGAAACTACGGCTGAGCCGGAAGAATCATCGGATTCCACCTCGGCATCTTCTGATACGGATGCTACTATTTCTCAGAATACGGAAGAAAGCACAGAGGCGGGTACGGAAGCAACTACTGACGGCACTTCGGCGACAGAAGAAGAGACCACCACATCTCCGGAGACGACAAGTACTTCTTCGGAAACATCATCAGTATCACCGGATACCTCTGAATCTTCGGATACAACCGTAAAGACCTTCAAAGGCAATCACTTTACGGTAACGGTATCTTATGGCCCGGAGACCAACATTCCGAAAGAAGCGATCATTCAGGTAAGAGAGATCACTTCGGAATCGGAATGCGATGCACTTTATGCCCAGCTGGATACAGTCATGGACAGCAGCTCCATTTCCACAGCGCGTTTCTTCGATATCAGCCTGGTCATGAACGGATTTGCATGTGAACCGAGTGATGGTACAAGAGTTTCCGTCAAAATCAATCTGGATGAGGTCTATGATGAAGCGGTAAGCGTTGTCCACCTTCCGGATTACAAGACAGCGGATGTGGTCGAGAATGCTTCCACGGCATCAGATGCCGGTACGGAAGTAACCTTTGAAGCGGACGGTTTTTCTGCCTATGCGATCGTGACCGGTCCGGAAGACATTCCTCTGGACAGTGGCTGGAGAAATATCGCAACAGTCGAAGAATTGCAAAATTTTGTCGATGAGAATGGTAATCCGAAGGGCGTGTATATAGGCCTTGTAGCTAGTAAGGGAGGCTACTATTTCACAGATGGTCTCACCGAGCATATTGGCGGGGGCTCAGCTTCTCGTAGCGGTATTACAAAGACGTTCCCGAGTAATAATTCCACCACCCCGGGCGCAGATGCTGTCCTTTATTATTTTGAGTTTAAACCTGGTACGAATAATCAGGTCCGCGCTTACTGCATGGACGGCTCCACCAAAAAGTACATTGTTCAAAATTCGAAAGATAACAGTCTGTATTTTACGACAGATCCCAATCCCACCACAGAAACTGACACAGCGAATGTCTGGTTTACGATCTCTTTGGCAGGTACCAGTGGCAAGAAATTCTACATTACCGGTAAAGGAAGCCAGAACTGGAACATGCAGAACGGTGAAACTACAGCTTCCAGCACAAATAAGGGTTATGCGTTCTGTGTGTGGAAAAGCGACAACGATAACAACTCAAAGATTGTATTAGTATACGATAAGCCCCTGGTGGGAGATCCGTACGAGTTGGACGGAAAGACATACGGCTTGATGGATTACGATCTCGGTGTTATCGGTAAGGCGCTGATGGCAGAGGAATGCAGCGGTCACCCGGATGCGCTGGAAGCCAAGGCTATGACGGTCATGGCCAAAAAGACGGATAATGATGACAAGCTCTTTGTGCCGAAGGATGCAGACATTACGATGTGGACATTCCATTGGCAGGAGAATAATAAATACTACATCACAACAGAAGTAAATGGTGTGACCAAGTATCTGAATATCAGCAGCACAGGACCTTCTATATCGGATACGGCCCAGCTGATCACGGTACAGCCGGGAGTCGGCGCAACCAAGGGACAGATCTCGCTTCGCTCTGATGATACGGCAATGGTATACAGCGGCGCTCTGGAGACCGGTTTTACAGTCGGGGCAAAGACAAATGATAACCAGTGGCTGAATCTAGTCCGACTGTCGGAATTGACAAAAGAGTATTATATGGTCTATACGGCGGAGCGTGTGGGCATTTCCCAGAAAGATACCAATGGTGACTTTATCGTACAGAACGGGACAAAAGTCCTGATCTATACCCGTGTATGGAATGAGTCAAAGAAGAAGTACGAATTCTTTGCAGTGGATCACGATGGCTCGTTAGTTCCCTGTTATGAAGACGGTGATATGATCCAGTGGGTCGGTCATGGCCTGAATACGATGCTCTGGGATTTTACAGAGTATTACTGGGAAGGAACGACAGATCCGAATCAGTATTATGAACTTTATAACGAGTACTCTGAGAAATATCTGGTTCCGCAGCTCAAGACAGGAGAAGATGGCAGTACCGTACTTTGGGATAATCCGGTCGGAATCAACCTTCCGGGCCGTGAAAACGGGGAATACTATACTAAGATCCAGGCCTGGGACGAAATCAACCAGGATTTTGCCCGTGTGTCTTCCTTGAATGGACAGGTTATTTCCTATCCGATACCGATCGGTCAGGGATCGACAGACGAGAAAGATGACTTCTATTTTGCCATCGTACAGGATGTATTTGAAGAAAAAGAGACGCATTATGTGCCGACGATCGATAATAATGAATTCGGCATTACCATGCGGATGGTAAACTTTAATGATACCTATACACACGATGGTAACGAACGTACACATGAGCAGACGGATTTTTTAGGTGACGACAAATATAATGATAGAACAGGAACTAAAGGGCTTCTTTCTACAAGTCTGGGGGACGATGGTTATCCGGTTTCCTCGGCGAACGGAAGGTCTTTGTCTGAGTTGTATTCCGGACCGGAACTTCGGACGGTAAATCACTTGTTCCTGGAGTCGATCTATCTGTCTTCCGGATACTTTGAATTTGACAGCACAGAGAATTTTGCCACACTGAATTATGACGGTTCTGATACCCATACGGATTTCCGTGTTTATCAGGAATTGGCAACGGTGGATAGTTCCAGTAAATTGTCTCTTAAGCATGGCCTGTTCCTGCCGTATGACGGCCTGGATGCCGGTGATTTTGCTCAAGTTAACCCCAAGAATCTTTATGATGCCGAGCAGAAACTGTTGCCCGATGATCATCCGAGAAAGAATGAGGATCTCTATCTGATCAGGGATCCGGATTATTACTTCGGCATGGAACTGGAGACTTCTTTTGTACAGACGCCGAGCGGTCATGATGAATGGGGACACGATATTATCTATGAATTCACCGGTGACGATGACTTCTGGCTCTATGTAGATGGTGAGCTTCTGATCGATCTGGGCGGTATCCATCGTGCGCTTAAGGGTACAGTTAACTATAGTACCGGTGAAGTCGTGGTAAACGGCACGAAAACAACGATCCGGGATGTGTTTAAGAGCAATTATGAGGATCCGGAGCGTGGCATGAGTGCGGCCGAGGTCGAGGCGAAACTGGACGAGATCTTCGAGGCACATACTGATGCCAGCGGAAAGACATACTGGACATTTAAGGATTACTCCGCGCATACGATGAAGATCTTCTATATGGAGCGCGGCGGTGGTTCTTCGAACCTGCATATGCGTTTTAACCAGTCTTCGGTTAAGCCGGGAACGGTCCTTCTCAGTAAAGAAATCAGCGGTACGGATTCTATGGAATCGACGCTGGCGGGATTCCCGTATCAGATCTACTACAGCAACACGGAGGATGGGACATATAGTCTTCTGAGTCCGGATAATGACAGAAATATCTATGTGCATTACAAGGGAACGGAAAATCCGGCCACCTATGAAGAACATGCCACGATCGAAGGCTTGACGTATGACAGTGTTTTCTATCTCAAGCCCGGTCAGGAATGCGAGATCAAGATGCCGGATGATGCGATGTATTACTACGTCGTAGAGTGCGGTGTCGATCCGCAGATCTATAATCAGGTATTTGTGAACGGATCAGAAGTCACGCTCGATAGCGGCTATGTCACAGAGAGATCGAACGGATATCGCGATTATTCGATCCCGAAACAGGAAGTGCGTGGCCGTACCAGTGTAAAGTATGTAAATAACATTAACCCGGATGCGCTTCGTACTCTGACGTTCAAGAAATGGCTGTTTGAAGAAGACGGCGTGACACCGGTCGAAGATGATGCGGTCACCTTTAACTTCCGTCTCTATCTGGATATGGAGCTGAATAGAAGCGCATTGGATGAAGCGGCCATCAAGGACCATCCGGCGAATATGTACATCTACCATGTCAAAGACAAAAACGGTGTCTATTGCCAGTGGGATGTAGCCAGTCAGAAATATGTTCCGATCGCTTCCGGGAAAACAGACTATGACCAGCTGACGGATGACGAGAAGCGGGCGGTGAGCTGCCGTACGTCTATTTACGGTGCGATCACCAAGGTGCCGGCGTATTATACGGTGGAAGTCCGGCAAGTCTTTATCGGAACAAAGTATCTGATCGAGGAACGTGAAAATGAGATCCCGGACGGCTATTCTCTCCATGGGTATGTCACGGATGCGACCGGGCAGGAAATGGATCCGACGAACTACACCCCCAGCATGAATAAGCCGATGGGTGTAATGGTCAAGAATCAGGATCCTCATGCGGATATCGTCAATCTGAAGGGATTCGGTTTCCGTATGTATAAGGAGTGGAACGATGAGGCATTTATGTTGGAAAGAGATGCCGCATATTTTGCTATTTACTATACTGATCCGGATACACAGCAGCTGACACTGGTCCCGGATAGTGTAAGATGCCTGAAAAAGGGCGAGGAGACAAACTACTGGTATTTCGAAAGACTGGCGGAAAGAACCGGTATCGGCGATTATATGATCCGTGAAGTGAGCCTGACGAATCCGGTCGTGGATGCTGCAGGAAATGTAACTTTTGACGGAGTTCCCCAGGTCGTTAATGAAGGCGGAAAAGTCACCATCTATGGAAAACAGATCGGTACCGACACAATGGCGCCGGGCGAATATACCGTGCACTATGAAGATCCGGAACAGACAGCGAATGTAAAGGTGCAGCGTATCGAGAATTCCCGCTCCGGGTTTGATATCTTCAAAGTGGAATGGGACAGCGTCACCAAAGTCGGTGGGGCAGAGTTCAAACTGGAATATAAGGATGGAAATACATATAAGACCATCGGTACATTTACCTCGAGCACGGATGGATTCGTCACGACAACGTTCCTGACAGAGGGCATCGAGTACCGCCTGACCGAGACCAAGACCCCGCAGGGCTTTATCGGTATGGAGGATCCGATCACTTTCGTTAAGCAAGCTGACGGGATCCATTACTCGGGTGCAGATGCGGCGCACTATTTTGAGAGCGCCGGAGATGCGGATCATTCACCGTCCCTCTCGATCAAGAATAAACCGTATGAACTGACTGTCATTAAGGTCGATGAGTTTGGAAATCTTCTTCCGGGAGCGAAATTTGCCCTCTATAAAGAGAAGAATGTAGGCGGCGTGGTCGGTATGGATCCGAAGCCGATGCCGGGATATGAAGAACTGATCTCCGGAAGTGACGGTGTGATCCCGAAACTGGATCGGACGCTCCCTGCCGGCACCTATGAGATCCGTGAAACATCGGCTCCGGCCGGTTATCAGAAAATGACTTATGCGGTCAAGTTTACGGTGGAACCGAGTGGTAACATCGTACTGAAAGGCACATACGATTCGCATGTGGAGTGGGATGTGGATACGACGACATCCGTGGATGACGTATTCTATACCCTGACATTGACAAACCGTGTAGAGGGAACCCTGACGATCACGAAGACAGTCGAGGGAAATCAGGCGGATCCGAACCAGAAGTTTACCTTTAATGTGGAGTTCTATGATGAATTCAATGATCTCATGAAGAATGAAACGATCCACCTGAAATACAGTAACGGCACAGAAAAAGATGTGACGCTGAATACGAACGGCTGTGCGACGGTTCAGCTGAAACATGGGGAGTCTGTGCTGATCACAGGGCTTCCGAAGGATGGAACATATACAGTAACAGAGACCAACGCATCGGATTATACTGTCAAGTGCCGTGAAGGAAGTGCTTCTTTCGAAACAAGGACCGCAATTTCCGGTACCATTACATCCACGACGCAGGTGGATTATCTCAACAGAAAGGATGCGGTCATGCCGACCGGTCTGGACTTCTCCTTTAAGGCGATCGTTGGGGCAATCCTGATCCTTCTGGTATCCGGAACAGCCATGATCCTTCTTAACCGCAGAAATGATGACGAGGACGAAGAAGACGGCGAGTCAGCCTGATAAGCCTTCTTTGTAGACAGACCGTATACTTCTCATTACGATAGACTTCGATTATAATAATATCGTTGTGTAATCAATGGAGATTATGGGAGGTCAAACATATGGCAGAACGTAGAGTTGGTACAGTTTCCCGAGGCATCCGGTGCCCCATCATCCGTCAGGGTGACGATTTAAGTAAAATCGTGACCGATTCCGTACTGGAAGCGGCCGAAGTGGAGGGCTTTGCCCTCAGAGACAGAGATGTCATTGCTATGACCGAGAGACGATATTGCAGCTGATGTGAAGGCGAAACTGGGCGGAGAGACTGTCGGCGTGATCTTCCCGATCCTCAGCCGTAACCGTTTTGCGATCTGCCTTCGCGGTATTGCCAAGGGCTGCAAAAAGATCGTGCTGATGCTGTCCTATCCTTCCGATGAGGTGGGGAACTGTCTGGTAAGCTTGGATAAGATCGACGAGGCCGGCATTAATCCGTATAGCGATGTGCTTTCTCTGGAAAAGTACAGAGAACTGTTCGGTGAGAATAAGCATGAGTTCACCGGTGTGGACTATGTGGCCTACTACGGTGACCTTATAAAGGAAACCGGCTGTGAGGTGGAGATCATTTTCGCTAACCAGCCGAAGGCGATCCTGGATTATACAAAGAATGTCATTAACTGCGATATCCATACCCGTGCCCGGACCAAGCGGATCCTGCTTTCCGGCGGCGCAGAGAAGGTGCTGGGTCTGGATGAGATCATGAATGCGCCGGTCAACGGAAGCGGCTACAATGAAAAATACGGCCTCTTAGGTTCCAATAAGGCGACCGAGGAGCAGGTCAAGCTGTTCCCGAGAGACTGTAAGGATCTGGTGCTGAAGGTACAAAAGAATATTCTGGATAAGACCGGAAAGCACGTGGAAGTCATGGTCTACGGTGACGGTGCTTTTAAAGATCCGCAGGGAAAAATCTGGGAACTGGCAGATCCGGTCGTATCTCCGGCATTTACCGATGGTCTCATCGGCACGCCTAATGAATTGAAACTGAAGTATCTGGCCGATAATGATTTTGCCGGTCTTTCCGGTGAGGAGCTAAAGAAGGCGATTTCGGACAGCATCAAGGCGAAAGACGCCAATCTGGTCGGGAAGATGGCCAGTGAAGGCACCACTCCGCGTCAACTGACGGATCTGATCGGATCTCTTTGCGATCTGACATCCGGTTCCGGGGACAAGGGTACACCGGTAGTTCTGGTGCAGGGTTATTTCGATAACTACACCAACTGACGGTACAAGTGAGAATTTTCCGGAAAGCCCGTGCCGGATGCGCGGGCTTTTCCTGCTTTTGGCGGACATTGATAAATCTGAATTTGAGGAGACAGTAAAGACCGACATGATCAAAAAGAAGATTCCGTGGATGATTTTATTTCTGCTTCTGATGGTGCTCAGCATCTGGGCCGTTGTATCCCGAAGCGGAAGTTATTCTCTGGCGCTTCTCAAAGAGACGATGGCCAACAGTAACCCATGGTGGCTTCTTGCGGCGGTCCTCGGGATGCTCTGTAATATCCTCTTTGAAGCGGCTGCGCTGGATGTGCTGGTTCGGGCCCTGACCCGGACACCGGATGCGCCGCCATTAAAGAGCTATGGTATTTTCTATTCGGCTGCAGATATTTATTTTTCTGCCATTACTCCCTCGGCATCCGGCGGCCAGCCGGCCAGTGCATTTTTCATGAGCCGGGACGGGATCCCTATGGCAAAGTCTGCCGTTATATTAGTCCTGAATATGCTTTTTTATACCGGCGCGCTGGTCATTATCGGCATCATGGGCTTTACTTTCAGCCCGGAAATTTTCTACGGGCTGGATACGCTTGCCCAGATCTTCGTGCTTCTCGGTATGTTCGTGCTTTTGAGTCTGTGCGTGGTCTTCGTGCTGATCCTGAAAAAGGAGCGCTGGGTCCGGCATATGGCGGTATTCTTTATCCATCTTGGCGCTAAACTCCATCTGGTCCGTGACAAGAGAAAGCATATTGAGAAGGTGGATCACGCGATCCATCAGTATAAGGATTGTGCGGACCTGATCTTTAAGAATAAGCGTTCCATGGGCGTGGCTTTCGGGTTTAACCTTCTGCAACGTCTCTCGCTTGTGAGTACGACAGTTCTGGTGTATCTGGCTTTCGGCGGTTCCTGGGACAACCTTCCTGCGGTCATCAGTGCCCAGTGTCTGGTGCTGGTAGGCGTCTATAGTCTTCCGATCCCCGGCGGTATGGGTGTGGCAGATTATCTTCTGATCAGCGGACTTACCCAGATCGAAGATGTGGCAAGTCCTGCCAATCTGGAACTGATCTCCCGTGGTATTTCTTTTTATTCCTGTATTGCCCTGACTATCGGTATCGTGATCTTCGGGTATATCTACCAGGAGAGAAGAAATAAGAAAAAAGCACTTCTTAAGAGCTAGAACGCCTAAAGGTCCGGCCACAAGTGCATTTCCATAAGTAAAAATCCCTATTTCCAAATATCTGAAAAACTTTATTCACATACGGTTTTTCGTTTGGCAACTTTTGCTTGTCATAATGAGAATGTATAGTTCTACATCAAGTGAAGGGGGGATTATCCATGGATGTACGTAGAAAGAGGCTTCTGGCATTGCTTTTAGTCCTGAGTGTACTGGGGGCGGCCTGTTCAAAGAAAGAAACCACCAGCTCGAAAAAGAAAAAAGAGACCACTTATGAGAAACATAAGATGTCTACCACAGAACCAAGTGAAACAGAGGAACCGACGGAACCGTCACAGCGGGATACCAGCGTACGTCCTGTCGCGACGCCTTCCCCGACACCGGAAGTGATTCCGATCCTGACGGAGCAGGACATTCAGGCGATGAATAATAACAGCGCCATTATCGTCCGAAATGACGACGGATATGTAAGTACCATCGTGGGTCGTTTCTTCCATCGTCCGGTCAGTGATGCCGACGATGCCATCAATGCCATTAAAGGACTTCAGACACTTCTGGGTCTGGAAACCGGTTATTTCCCGTTTGCCGTATATGGCGCCACATATGAAGGATGCACCTATTTTACCTACCAGCAGCTGAAAGATGACAGCACGGTATTAAGTGCCACCTTAAAGATCGCGCTGGATCAGGAAGGTTATCCGTATGTGCTGCAGTCGTCCCTTGCGACGAATCTGGATTATACGATCACCCCGCCGACTATCGATGAGGCCCAGGCGGAACAGGTCGTTCTTTCCCGCATGGGAGACGGATATACTGTCTATTCCCAGTATACGAAAAAAACGTCATTCCAGTATGAGTACAACGCGGAGCACTGCTTCCAGGTATATACCAACAACCCGTCGGCAGGGATCTCCTTTGATATGCCGTATATCGTGCACTTCGTCGACTTTGACGGAAACTATATCCGTTCCTATCCGACCGGATTTTTACCGGATGACAGTCAGTTCGTCGACTATGGAAATGAGAGCTATTTCAAAGACATGCAGCCGACGGACATGACATTTACCATCGACCGTAACGGTGAGGATTTCACCTTTACCGTGCCGATCTCCTATAACCCCAATGACGGAATGTATTATCTGGCAGATCCGAGCAGAAAGATCATTATGGCGGACTTTTATGAGTTCGTATATAACAACGATAATCTGGTGTTCAAGTGTCAGGCCTCTGCCAATTCCTGGCCGGATAATTACCTGGCCACCTACTATAACTACATTCTGGCCTACGATTTCTATAAGAAATTCAATATCGAGTCTACAGACGGATTCGGCATGCCGATATTGATCCTGATGGGCTATTGCGATCAGAACGGAACGCCTGTCAATAATGCCTGCAACATGGGCGTGACGGCCGGATGGTCTTTGTTTGGCGCAGCGGAATGCAACACCTACGGTTACAGCCTTGATATTCTGGGACATGAGTTTACCCACGGCGTGACGAATTACTGCCGGCAGGGAAGTATCTACGCCAATGAATACGGCGCGATCAACGAAGCCTTCAGTGACATCATGGGCAACATGTGTGAGATGTATATGGGTGAAACAACGGACACCACCTGGCTCATGGGCGAGACTTCCGGAAATGTCTGCCGTTCTATGAGTAATCCGTACGAGTACAACCAGCCCATGTATGTCGGAGACCAGAACTATCTTCCTCCGTCTCCTCTGGGACTTCGGGGATACCGGGATAACGGCGGCGTGCACGTCAATAACTCCCTTGTTTCCCACCTCTGCTATGTGCTTTACCAGTCCGGCATGCCGCTGGAAGATCTGATCCGTTTCTTCCTCTGTGCCATTGAAATGCACACGCCCTGGGCGGACTATGATGATATGTATGCCATCTTCGTGGCGGCGGCCCAGATGAGCGGATATGCGCAGATCGTACCGGTCATTGACGAGTACTGGCAGGCAGCGCAGATGAGCGGTGACAGAAACATCATCAATGAAACCACACCCGTACAAGGGTATCAGAAGATCAATATCCCGTTTGCTTCTTCGGATCTGGCTTCAAGGTGCGTGGTTCTGGTATTTTCGTACTACGGACAGAATGAAATTACAGAGGCTGCGGCCCAGTCTGACGGAGTGGCTACTGTGACTGTGCCAGTAAATGGGGACAAGATATGGATAGAAGTTTGGGAATTTGCCGATTCCTCACTTAGTTCCATTGTGAGCCAAAAAGCGTATAATACTTCGATGTCTGGCTGGACTACGGACCCGTATGAGATGGGGGTCTATGATATCGAGTCAGGAGATATTCACACTACTGCCACCTATTCATAAGGAGGGGAAACATGAAGAAGGATGTAACGAAGAAAAGCATTTTGAGTCTTTTGCTGGCGATGAGTCTGGTAATGGGCAGTGCTTGCTCGAAGTCTGATTCGGATACAAAGGAAACAAAGCCGAAAAAAGAGACGAAGAGCATTACGTATATTATCAACGCGACTCCGAAAGATGTCACAGCGGAAGAGATTCCGGCTGGCATGGAAAAGTTCAGCGTCGACGATTGGGATCTTTCCCTGTGCTACCCGAAAAATTCACAGATTGAATATTCGGAGGGAACCGGCATTATCATCCACATGGATGAGGAGTCAGGAAAGAAGATCGTGATCGAGAAGAAAAGCGGCGAGTCCCAGGAGCCGGAAAAGACACTGAAGAGTGCGGAAAAGCTCCTGGAAAACGAGATCGGAAAGCTTTCCAAGTCGGAGGTGATGCAGACGAAAGTCAGCAGAAGAAGACTTTACATGCAGACCTTTACCGCGAAGAACTATATCGTAGATACCTATGTGGAGATCTATAACGATTTTACCCTGGTCTACAAGTGCTACTGCCAGGAAAGCGGTGAGCTGGAGCCGGATCTGGACGCCATCATGAGAACGATGTATTTCAGTAAGCATGCCTACGATGGAGTGGAAGCCACAGATCTGTATCTTGAGGATCCCGCGCATAACCTGGCTATGGCAGTTCCGGCTTTGGATGCTACTGTGAATCCGGAGTGCCCGGTAGGCGTCTATTGTTCCTATCCCCAGGGCAATATCGGTGCATTCTACCTGAATTCGGATCCGATCGGTTCCTGCGTATATGATGCCGAGGATCTCCTTTCTTCCTTTATGCTCTATGACGGCATGCTGGCAAGTCTCATTCTGGTGGATAACGCACAGGTAGGAAATTACTACGATTCCAGCTTTAACGGAACTCCGGAGATCGATGCGGAGTATACATGCACTGCAAACGGCGCTTCCGGCGTGGGCTATGCCAGAATCATCAATGGACCGGACATCGGCTGCTATCTGGTGTTCTATACACTCTTCGATGCAGACAATGCTGAGGTGAAAGATGCATTTGCCAAAGCCATCGAGACCTTTGAGGTCAAGGGTGCACCGCAGGAGAGAGTTTTCACCACCTATCAGGCACCGTTCGGCGTCCGCTTTGCCGTTCCTGCTGATTCTTATGTGAACATTACGGATACCAATGAAACCACGACTGCCATCTATACCAGTGATACAGAAGGTGTGCTGGTGGGCGCGGAGACGGATCTGCAGGGAGATCTGGACACATACATCAACAAGATCATCACAAGCTACAATCAGGCAGAGAACCATACGTATGTGGAGTCTTCCTACGATAAGAGCCGCTTCCAGTCGAAGATGGTAAAGGGAAGCTTTGTGACCAACGGTACGACATATTATTACTGCTATGCTGTCACGATCCTTGGTGACAACAAGCCTTATGCCTGCACCTACACGACCACAAATCCGGCGACCAGCCAGCTGGATGCCATCGTGGATTATCTTCTGTGGTCCATGAACATCAAAGGGTAAAAAAATAGAAGATAGAATGAGAAAGGGTGTCTCACTTTCACGTGAGCCACCCTTTTTTATTCGTGATTTTCGGCTACAGTGATTTTTCCGAAGAGAAGAGATCAATCCTGGTTTTCGTAAGCGACCAGATACTCTTCACCGTACATCTTACGAAGCTTCGGCTTTTCGATCTTACCGGTAGCATTACGAAGGACCGGCGCGAAGATGACTTTTCTCGGTCTCTTATATCTCGGCAGCTGCAGGCAGAAGTCGTTGACTTCCTCTTCGGTCATGGACATGCCTTCCTTCACCTCGATGATGGCGCCGGCGATCTCACCCTGACGCTTATCCGGAAGACCGATGACAGCCACATCCTTGATCTTATCGTTCTTCATGATGAAGTCCTCGATCTCAACCGGGTAGAGGTTCTCACCACCGGAGATGATAACGTCTTTCTTTCGGTCTACCAGGTAAATGAAGCCGTCTTCGTCCTGACGGCCCATATCACCGGTCAGGAGCCAGCCGTCCTTGAGCACTTCCGCAGTGGCTTCCGGATTATTGTAGTAGCACTCCATGACGCCGTTGCCCTTGACGCACAGTTCGCCAACATCGCCCTGCTTGACGATATTGCCCTGCTCGTCAATGATCTTGCATTCCCAGCCGTAGCCCGGAATACCGATGGCGCCGACTTTCTCCACGTTCTCCACACCCAGATGTACGCAGCCGGGTCCGATCGACTCGGAAAGACCGTAGTTGGTGTCGTACTGGTGATTCGGGAAATAGGCCAGCCATCTCTTAATGAGAGACTTCGGTACAGGCTGGGCGCCGATATGCATCAGTCTCCACTGGTCAAGCTTGTAGTCGGAGATCTTCACATCGCCACGGTCGAGAGCATCCAGAATGTCCTGGGCCCACGGAACGAGAAGCCATACGATGGTACAGTGCTCGGTGGAGACGGCATCCAGGATGTACTTCGGTTTGGTGCCGCGGAGAAGAACCGCGCGGGAACCGGCCACGAGAGAACCCATCCAGTGCATCTTGGCGCCGGTGTGATAAAGCGGCGGGATACAAAGGAAGCAGTCGTCACGGGAAGTGGAGTGATGCTTCTGCTCGACAGCGGCAGCATGCATCAGGCTCCTGTGACGATGAAGGATCGCCTTCGGAAAACCTGTCGTACCGGAGCTGAAATAGATGGCGCCGAAATCGTCGTCTGTGATGGCGATGTTCGGGCGGGTGCTGCTGTAGTCGCCGGTGATCAGGCGGTAGTCCTCGGCAAAAGAGGGGCACTGCTCGCCGACAAAGATGAGCGCGCGGTTCTTGTGAAGCGCAGGCTCGATATTTTCAATACGGGAAACGAACTCCGGTCCGAAGAAGAGAATGTCCAGCTCTGCTAAGTTAGAGCAGTACAGGATCTCATCGGAGGTATAACGGAAATTCAGCGGTACGGCGATGGCACCGGTCTTTAAGATACCGAAATAGATCGGCAGCCACTCAAGGCAGTTCATCATGAGGATACCGATCTTGTTGCCCTTTTTGATACCACGGGACAAAAGCATATTGGCCAGACGGTTGGCCTTCTCATCGAAGACTTTCCAGGTGATCTGGCGGCGGTAAGCCTGGGTTTTCGTGGGCTGGATCAGTTCGAATTCTTTCCAGGTGATCTGGCCGACTTCCTGCTGTTCCGGATTCAGTTCCACCAGCGCGACTTCATCACCATACATATCTGCATTTCTTTCTAGATATTGCGTAACAGGCATATTTGATCTCCTTCTACATTTACTACCAAAACTACACGTGAAAAAACACGCCTCTATGAGTATAGCAGGATTAATTGAAAAAAGCACCCCGAAAATTTCGAGGTGCTTTCGTGTTTTTCTTTAGGAAATGCACTGACGCTTATGCGTTTTTTCTATAGACTTCCATGAGTCCTTTCAATATCAGATCCGGATCACAGAGGATCGTTCTCTTACACAGGGGCACGATGGAAGAGGCATACCGGCCTGTGGCCACGATGGTGCAGGGGGCGCCGTATTCTTCCTCGATCCGCTCGATCATGCCGTCGATGGCGGAGGCGGTCTGATACATCAGTCCGCTCTTCATGCTGTCTACTGTATTGGTGCCGATGACCTTTTTCGGTGTTTCAAAGGCCACACTGGGAAGCTGGGAGGTCCGCTCGCTTAATGCATCTGCGGCAACGCCCATTCCGGCACCGATGGAAGTGCCCAGGAAATTCTTCTGGTCATCGATCAGCGAGAAAGTGGTGGCAGTTCCCATGTAGATATTGATCTGCGGCACTTTATAGTCACGGATGCCGGCAACGGCGGCCATGACAAGATCGGTTCCCAGCTGGGCCGGATTATCGATACGGATCTTAAGTCCGGTCTTTACTCCAGGTCCCACCACCAGGGGGGTGACCTTGGCAAAACGCTCGATAGAAGTCCGGATGATCTGTGTCACGGAAGGAACTACCGAGGAGAGGATCGCACCGTCAATGGTAGTAAAGTCAAGCTGATTGACCCGGAGCGCCGTCTCAATAAGAGAGGCATATTCCAGATCCGTGGCATGCCGGTTCGTAGTCAGAAGCTCGGTAAAAAGGATCCCTTTTTCATCGAAGCCACCAAGCAGAATATGGGTGTTTCCAATGTCAACGGCAAGTATCATAGACGTTCTCCTTGTGTTGGCAGTGCTTTTGCTTTAGATCAGTCTTTCGGAGCAGCAACATTGCCTTCCAGCTTCTGTGCGAAAATGTCGATCAGCTTTGCCTTGTTAAGTGCGGTTGCGATGGCACCGGTGATAACGAAAGCCGCAATGGCCTCAACGAGAGCATTGGTACCGACGAAAGCAACGAAGAACTTCGCGATGGTGGAAGTATTGAAGCCCCACTCTTCCATCTTGGCGATGAACTCCTTGTTGTTCCAGAAGAACAGGAGGAGTGTGCCGACAAAAAGACCGGTGTTGAAAAGCGCGGCGCAAAGACCGGTGACAGAGTAACCGGCAGCACGGGTGGCCATAGAGGTGCCCGGCTTATTATTCTTAGAAAAACCGT
This sequence comes from Oscillospiraceae bacterium, assembly GCA_902802325.1. Lineage (GTDB taxonomy): Bacteria > Bacillota > Clostridia > Saccharofermentanales > Saccharofermentanaceae > Scatonaster. Next base: position 18,571 of record CADCLV010000045.1, read on the forward strand.
CTGCCACCTTCTTAAAAGCAGAAGCGACGAGACCTGCCAGGAAACCGGCAAGCGCACGGGTCACGATGCACATTACAAAGGTGAAGAAGGGGTTGATGTCCATAAGGAATGTACCGAATGCATCCATTCCGAAGCACTGGGCAAAGCTGGTAATACCAAAAAGCGTACCTAAAGCGGCACCGGCAACCGGACCCAGGGCAATCGCACCCAGAGCAACAGGGATCATCAGGAAAGAAATGGAAATGGCACCTACCTTAAGGTAACCGAGAGGCGTGAACGCCATTAAGAGCAGCAGAGCGCTGAGAATGCCCATCAGGGCGATGTTTTTAGTCTTTTGATTTTGCTTCATAACAAAACCCTCCTTTGATATTATTCCCCAAGACCCGGGGATACAATTCCGGCGAGGCTTTATGCCGGTCTTTCTTCTTCGTCAGATTCGGGCTTCCGATACCTGCATATGAAGGGAAAAACGGGTGCATATCGCTTCCGCCGGCTAGATTATACAACAGAGTTGCATTTTTGTCACTTTTTATCTTTATACATGCTATACAATGCTAGCAGGACGATGAAAATGGATACGTCTATATTCACGAGAAAGGAGAAAGAAGACATGCTTCGTCGACGTTTTGGTGCGATCCTGACTGCAATTGTTATGGCATCCGGTATGCTTCTTTCTTCGTGCGCCTCGAAAAAATCCACGCAGGATCCGATGGGTTCGGAATATTTCGAGGTGAAAGTGAAGCCGGATAGCAAAGAAGAGGTCGTCACGAATGGCACCTCTCCGGCTCCGAAAGATTATTTTTATGACACAAAGACACTTGATCTTGCGGCACCGGATCTTAGTTCGGAGATCGGTCTTCCACGGCTCTATTCTTATGCAGATACTCCGTTCATGACGCAGGATTATATCCTGATCCCGTATTCACAGGTCTATTCCAAGAAGCAGGATATCTATGCAGTTATCAATTCGGATATTGCTTATGGAGATCCGACTCCGGATGAATTTATTGAAGTTTGGGCAATATATGATATGAACGGCCACTACTGCGGATCGATGATGAACAAAGATAACGAATGGATGACAGGCCGGGCTGTGGATTTCTTTTTCGGAATTAGATTTGCTCAGGATAAAAACGGGAATCTTGTGGCGGTATATTCTTCTTATGATGAAACAGATGAGGGCTCAAGCTATAACCTGCATCTGGCCCGGTATGCACCGGACGGAACGGAATTGAAGGCTCCGATCTGCCTTATCGAGTATGTGGACGAGAAGCCGAAAGGATTATGCGTTACCCAGGATGACCTTGTGGTAGTGGCGACGACGCGGTCACTGATCTGCTTTACAATGGAAGGACAGCCCCTTTCCTACTGTACATTCCCCTTTGAGATGAACTGTATCGGAATGTGGGAACAAAACGGAAAAATCTATGTTCAGCTGCTTCCCGGAATCGCAGAGGGAGATACATATGACGCTCCCTATCATTTTTATGAAGGTGACACCCGTGAGGACAGCCGGATCCTTTCCTTCAGCATAGGATCTTCCGGTGTGCTCAGTATTGATAACTCTTGCAGAAACGGGGAAGGTCTTCTGGCCATGCGTTCCTTCCAGGGAAAAGACGGAGTTTATGCCGCGACGAAAAATGCTCTGGGTGTAATGGATATGGAATCCGGTGAGTTCAGCATGCTTCTGGACTGGAATCAGAGCAATATCGACAGAAAACTTCTGGAAATGGGCACGATCCAGGTTTTATCTGAAGGCGAGCGTACGCAGACGATCTCCGTGATTCCGGATGAGTCACTTCCGTTCCCGGCTGTATCGATGGAAGTGATCGGTCCGGACGAGTCCTGGACAATGGAGGAACCCGAAGCGGACTACGTCTCTGATTCGGATGAAGGTGCTTTCTCCGAAGATGGAATAGCAGATGAAACGAATATTGCCGATAGCGACAGCTATCTGGAAACCAATTCGACTTCGGAAGTGACAGAAACTGACGAGACAGATGAGACGACGGTTCTGGATCCGGCAAATGATCCGGCCTCCTCTGATTCCAAAGTTACGCGTGTCGCTGTGGCGACTACAGTAGAGACGGAGAGCGGCCGTGACGCAAAGCTGATCCTTCTGGAACCGATGGATGATAATCCGCATCAGGGACAGCAGGTGATCTGGATCGGCGGATGTCATCTGGTGGAGAGCCGGCTTGCCCAGTCTGTGGCCCGCTATAACGCGGATCCGGAGCACCCGTTCTGGATCAAGCTCCATGAATATACGGATTATTATAATGATGTGATCCACATAGAAGGAGTGGATTCGGATGCGGTGGCCGTCGAAACGATGAAGGCGCAGATCTATTCCGGAAACGGTCCGGATATCATCTACTCGTCCGGAACCAGCATGGATCTGGATAACGGTTCCTGCCTTACGGATCTGAACCCTTATATGGATGGAAAGAACGGAATCAACCGGGAAGAATACTATGATTCGGTATTCCGTGCCTTTGAAACAAAGGGAAAACTTTACGAGGTCCCGCTGTCTTTCCGCATTATGAGTGCGGCGGCAGATGTCGACCGCATCGGAAAAATCGACAACATTACCACCCTGGATCTTCTGAACTGCGAGGGAAATCTGAAGAGCGGAGAGACGATCTATGCCTCTTATTCTTCCTCGGCGCCGCTTGCCTGGATGGCCAGTTCAGAAATGGGCAGCTGGCTGGATAAAGATGCCGGAGAAGTACTTGTCAGCAAAGAAACACTGATGAATCTTATGCAGCTTAGTAAAGACCAAAACCAGCAGGTAGGTGCGTCTACTTACAGCTTTGATACGTCCGATTATTCTGTACTGAGCCGCAGAGCTCCGATGAATTCATTCAGTTACGGGTACGGCTTCCTTCATATGTGCGAGTTCGGTTCGATCGACGGATATATGGAAGGATTCGCCTATCCCGGAAATTATGCATGGATCGGTGTTCCCGGAAGCAGAGATAATCTTTCTGTTGTTCATTCGAACATGGCTGTCGGTATTTCCGCCTATTCCACGCAAAAAGAACAGGCCTGGGAAGTGATCCGGTATTTCCTTTCCGTGGAAGAGCAGGATCAGTTCTGTAAAGAAGAAGTGGATCTTTATTCCTTTACGGCATCTTATTTCCCGGTGTTCCGCGGCAGCTTCTACAAGAACTATCTGGATCGGATCAATCAGAATCTGTCTTACGATTACAGTGTTCCGGTGGATGAGTCCGAGTATACCTTTGTCACTGTACCGGTTACAACCGATACCGAAACGGATATGGACAACCTTCTAAGTGCACCGCACCGCCGGTTCGTATATGACGAAGAAGCGTTTAAGATCATTTTGGAAGAAACCTATCAGTTCATTTCCGGAACGAAGACGAAAGAACAGGCGGCAAATGATGCGCTCACTCGCCTGAAGGCGTATGTGACCGGTTAAAAGGAATCTTATCTTCGAACCGGCAGGTGATCAGTCCGACAAGGATACCGACCACAAAAGAGAAGAGAACATCACTGGGAAAATGCACATATAAATACATCCGGGAAAACATCAGAAGAAGTGTTGCCGGGACGAGTCCCCATGCAAGCTTCGGATGCCGGTAAATGAGGACAGTCGAAAAGGCGGTCATGGCCATGGTGTGGCCGGACGGAAAAGAATAATCGGAAGGGTTCTTGATCAGAAGAGGGAAATCCGGACGGATCCAGCAGGGCCGGTCGCGGCGGACCAGAAGCTTCAGGAATACATTACAGATCAGGGCGCCGGATAGAACGGCGGAAGTGACAACGATGCCGTCCTTTCTCGTCTTTTTGATCACGAGAAGAATCACGCAGTAAAACACGAACATCAAAGGATCTCCCAGCATAGTAAAGACCGGAAGAACCCGGTCGAAAAAGCCGCACCGGAAATGGGCCTGAATAAAGTCCAGGATCTGGAAATCGATTTTTGTGATGGCGTCGAACATGAATCTTCTTCTCGCTTTCTTTCTGAAAAAGAGTGTAGCATAAAGTCGAAAGAACGCAATGGCTGACCTTTCTTTTCTACTATATAGAATAATGGTAGAATAAAGACAGTTGTGATAGTAGGAGAATGATTATGGCCGATGCGATCAAGTGTCCGAACTGTTCGGGCAATCTCATATTCGATGCGGATCAGCAGATGATGGTTTGTGAATACTGCATGAGCAGATTCACAGCAGAACAGCTGAAAAATACCATCGTGGAAGAACCCGAAGAAGATTCCACAGCAGGTGAACGGATCCATAAAGAGCAGGCAAAGGAGCATATCCGAAAGGGACTTGGCGATCAGGGTGTGCAGTTTATCTGCAATGCCTGCGGCGCGCAGGTGGTAACAGATCAGAACACCAGTGCCACCTTCTGCGCTTTCTGCGGTTCTCCGGCCATTATCAGCCAGCGCATGACGGATGAATTCTCTCCGGACTTCATTATTCCTTTCAAGTATGGAAGAGAAGAAGCCATTAAGAAGTTTTATTCCTGGTGTAAAGGCGGACGCTGGACTCCGTTTGATTTCATCAGTGATAAGAATATCGAGAAACTGACCGGCCTTTATGTGCCTTTCTGGCTCTATAACGTAGAGTCTCTGGTGGATATCGAGGGGGAAGGGGTAGAGTCCCATTCGGTTACGACCGGAAATACCACGACTGTGACCACGTCTTACTATAATGCCATCCGCAAGCGGGTGCTGAAATGGAAGCATATCCCTCTTGATGGTGCGCAGCGGATCGACGACAAACTGATGGAAGCCATCGAGCCTTTCCACTTTAAGGCGATGAAGGAATTCGATCCGGCTTATCTTCAGGGATTCTTTGCGGAAAGATACGACCTGACCGGTGATGACATGAAGCCGAGACTGATCGACCGCGTGAAGCACTATATCACGGAAGAACTGGAACCCAGCTTTAAACGTTTTAATAAGGGATTTAAGCCGCAGAAGGACAACTCGGTCATTTACGAGCCGAAGATGCTTTATGCCATGCTTCCGGTGTGGTTCCTCCACTACAAATACAACGGAAAGGATTACCACTTCTGTATGAACGGACAGACCGGTGAAGTGGCCGGTTCGCCGCCTGTCAGCAGAGTAAAACGGATCGTGCTGTTCTTTATTATTCTGGCGATCACCGCAGCCATTACGCGCGAGTGTCCGTAAGAGTATATGGGGCGAATTGAACGCCACATCTACAGTGGCCATCATTGTGATGGCAGTGATCATTATCGCTTCGGTCGCCGCATTCATTTTCATGAATATCAAGCCGGAAAAGCATGTCTTCTTGATGGATGATGCCCATATTTTCTCAGTAGAGGAATTAGAACAACTGGATGCGCTGGCGGAGAAACTGAAAAAGGAATGCGATATAAATGTGGTCATTGCCACTACCCGCAATAATCCGAAAGGTACGAGCGATGCCGACTGCAAGAATTACGCAAAAGAGATCTATCAGGATCGCTGTATCAGTACACCTTTGCAGGATAATTCCGGATTCTGCCTGTATATCGACCTGACGGTCGATAAGCCGGGTTCCCGTTTCTTCTGGCTGTATACATATGGCACTGCCTACTATAGTGTTTCTGATGAAGAATGCCAGAGCCTGTTTTCTTCCCATAGGGATGAATTAAGCAATGAACAATACTACGAGGCTCTCTCCGGCATCATGAGAAGGCTCATAAATACGGATTTCCACAGTGACGGCCTGACATTTATATATTGTCTTTGTGCCCTGATCCCGCTTATTCTGGCGCTTCTGATCACCTGGATCTGTACTTTCCGGAAAAACCTGGATAAGGTGCCCGGCTCCAATGAATACATAGTCCGGAAAGAATGTAT
>CADCLV010000046.1 GCA_902802325.1 Oscillospiraceae bacterium
TTCCAAAGATGGGAGAGGTGCGCTTGTTATCACGAGCCAGAACTTCCATGTGGATGAACAAGGCAATATACGGATGCCGAAGTTCTTAAGTGGTATTCATATCCGTGCCAGGCACGGAAACATCCGGCAGATCCGTATCAGGATCTGCAAGGATGTCATTCTTGTTTCTCTTTTGTATGAGAAACAGGAAGCGGAAAAGGCTGACTCGAATACCGTTATGGGCATCGATCTGGGAGTGAACAATCTCATCGCAGCAGTATGGGATTCGGAGATGACACCTGTGATCGTGAACGGACGTCCAATTAAATCAATAAACCAGTATTTCAACAAAGCAAGAGCACGCTTACAGAAGGAGGCCAAGACAAGTAACAAGCGTGACATAACGAGAAGGATAGCGTGACATAACGAGAAGGATAGAGAGACTGACGGAAAAGAGAAACAGGAAGATCAAGGACTATCTGCACAAGGCAAGCAGGAAGATCGTGGATCTGGCAGAAGCCTCAGGTGTAGGAGTTATCGTCATCGGCAATAACCATGGATGGAAACAAAAAAGCGATATGGGAAACAAAACAAACCAGAACTTCGTATCCATCCCTTACAAGATGCTGGTCGACATGATTTCCTACAAGGCAAGACTGGTAGGGATCGAAGTCAGGATTGTCTCTGAGAGCTACACCAGCGGAACGAGTTATCTTGATGGAGAGATTCCGAATGTAGCGTACTATAACAAGAAGCGGAGGATCCGGAGAGGTCTGTTCAGAAGCAACACCGGCATCTGCATTAACGCGGATGTAAATGCGGCGTACCAGATAATCAAGCTGGGAAGCATTCATGAGGTCCAGATAAAGGAAAGAGAACAGATCACCAAACTGAAAGTAGCCTGAATTAGATCAGGTAGAGGCATCAGGCTAATGCCATTAAAGTGCTGGTATGGTATTCTTGAAAATAGCCACGTCAGAATCAATGCTGTTTTTCTCCGTTTTTCAGGATCATGTTGATGCGGTCCCATTTTTCTTCTTTATAGGGAAAAGCACCGGGGGCAGTATTCCGTTCACTAAAGCCTGCTTTTTCATAGCATCTTTTCGCGCGCGGATTTGCGGAAAAGACATTCAAGTGAACAGCGGCGGCTCCCGTCTTTTCAAAAGCATATTGCGCGGCAAGATGCAGCATCTCCTGCGCCGTGCCTTTCCCGCGCTGCTCGGGATCGACGACGATGAATTTCAGCATGCCTTCCATCGTTTCCTCGTTCTTTCCGTAAAGGAAGAACCCGACGATCCGTTCGTCCTCATTTTCCGCGGCAAAAGCACTGTCGCCTTCTTTTCTCTGTCTTTTCAGAAAGTCCTCGAATTCTTTTCTTTCCATCGGAAACCCGATGCGGTTTGCACTCCACATCGCATACGTGCGCGCATCTGTGATCCAGTTTCGGATCACATCGAAATCCTTATCTATATCAAATGCTCTCAGTTTCAAAACAAAAGCTTCCTTTCACGTATAATGAACTTCATTATAACGCAATTCGGATTGGCTATCGCTCAGTAAATGCCTTGATTGCTTTGGACCGACCGCCTTTTGTTCCTGCTGTTGGATCGATATCACAATTTGTGATTTCGATAGTAATCTCATCTCTTCTTCGATCGTGCCTGTCGATCCAAAGCCGATCTTTTACTATTCACCACACTACGGATGCAATTCACCACGAAGGACGCGCACAGGTGCTTTTGCGGTGATACGATCTCATCAAGATATCAAATTGAGGAGAACAACTATGCGAAGATTATTAGGATTGGTTCTTGCGGGATGCATCACTCTTTCTTCTGTCGGATGCGTAAAAGTAACGAAGCCCATCCCCCGTCCTTCGTCCGAAGTGACAGAAGCCGCACCAGGTCAAGAAGTGCGTCCCCAGGACGATTATTACTATTACATCAATAAAGAGCGTCTCGATCAGGCGAAGTTTGAATATGGCGCCACATCCGCGGCGTCCTCTTTCGACGAGCAGCTAATCGAAGACGAAGTATTCGGCATCATCAAGGAAGTGGCGGCCGGAAGCGGCTATGAGGCCGGTTCGGAAGAGGATATCATCAAGCGTGCGTATCAGCTTTATTTGGATTATGATTTTTCTTCTCCGGCAGTGCCGCAGGATCTGGTCGATATGATCGGGCGAATCAATGCTGCCGCTTCCGTAAGTGAACTGATGGACATCGATGCCAAGCTCGTCCGGGACTACGGTACCGGCAGTATCCTGGGTCTTACGATAGGAAGAGATCCCTATGATTCCAAAAAGAGAGTGCTGCAGTTCAGTCAGATCGCAAGTATCCTGAGTGTGGACTTTGCTTCTGTCCGGGAAGATAACTCGGAGCTGGACACCCTTGTTTCGCAAGGCAAGCTTATCCGCCATGCACTGGGCATGACTTCCGATGAAGCGGAAGCCGAGGGAAAGGAACTGGCCTATCTGGGACTTCAGCTCTTTGGTGTGACGGATCTATCGGTCATGGACGATCTTCTCGGTGTTTCTACCATAAAGTCATATTCCGCTTCTGATGTATATGCTGACTTCACATCTTTCGATCTTAAGAAATATATCACCGACATCGGCTTTCCGGGAAGTGCGGTTACATCTTTTAACATCCAGGATGAGAAACAGTTTGCGGGTCTTGCTGATATATTTTCGGACGAGCATATCGAAGCACTGAAGACCTGGGAACTGGGCAGATTTTTCTTAAAGTACAAAACCTTTCTGGCACCTGCATACGAGGAACTTTCGGGTTATGTGGAGGAGGATCATTCATCTGCTGAAGAGCAGGCACTTCGCGAGATCCGGGAATCTTTCTACCTGGAATCGGATCCGATCTATGTGGAGCGTTACTATTCCGATGAGATGGATGCGGCGCTGATTTCGATGTGCGATGACATCAAGGAAGGATATAGAGATCTTATCAGCAATGCAACATGGCTTTCCGAAGAGACGCGGGCTGCGCTTCTTAGCAAACTCGAAAGCATTTGCTATGTTACGGGAAATGATCTGAAGCGCCATGATAATTCGGAGTATGCGGATCTTGCCGGCGACAGCTACTACGATTTCCTCCTTTCCTACAGACGGATCGACAGGATACATACCATCGAAAGTTTTACGGAACCGGTAGACAGAAAATCAGTCGATATGCCGATGCAGATGTTAAATGCCTGTTACGATCAGTATGGCAACCGGATCACCATCACCGTGGCCATTATGAACGCACCGTTCTTCGATCTGAACGCGGACTACTACACCAATTTAGGCGGACTTGGCGCGGTCATCGGACATGAGATGGGACATGCTTTCGACAGCGAAGGCATCCTCTTTACAAAGGACGGCATCTACGATCCGACGTGGATCAAAGAGGAAGATGTGAAGCAGCTTCAAGAAAGAAACGAAAAGGCTTCGGAGTATTTCGAGCAGAACTTCACAGTGTTTGGCATCTACCATGTGGACGGCGATAAGACGCTGGCTGAAAACTATGCTGATCTGGGAAGCTTAGAATGCATCACGGCTCTTGCGGGAAATGACGAAGAGCTGATGCGGATCTTCGAAAACTATGCCAGGATCTGGTGCGAAAAGAAGACGGATACGGCTATTATCGAGCAGCTCGCTTATGACGTACACAGTCCGGAGGTCCTTCGGGTAAATGCGATCCTTTCGACGCTGGATGCCTTCTACGGCCTTTACGGCGTACAGGATGGCGACGGCATGTATATCGCGCCGGAAGAGCGCATCTCCAGATGGCATTGATGAGGTGAACGACGATGAATATTATCCTGAAAAATTCTTTAAGAAACATATTCGGAAAACCTTTCCGGACGCTGCTGATCGTGATTTCGATCTTCGCATGTGCCTTCTGCGGATATCTGTGCTTCGATATCGGAAAGACCATTGAGGATCTGTCCATGTCCCTGGTGACATCGATCACCACGGCGGATCTCAGTGTAACATCAGGTGGTATGGATATCTCGAATATTTCCGAGGTGCTCCCCGAAGCAGATATCCTTGCGATCAGTGCCAACAGCGATCTCATCTATACGGACATCGAGGACGAATACAACTACGCGTCTACCACGAGACTTTCCATCTACGGTATGGACACAGAGGCGGCGGAGACGTTAGGGTTTCTCAAAGACCTACAGGCGAAAGACGGTGAGATCATCCTCAGCAACGTATTTGCCGCGAAATTCGGATATAAAGCCGGTGATACCATCGTGGTCCATGACCGTGACAAAAATGAAGTGGAACTGAAAGTCGCATCGATCCTTCCGAGAAACGGTCAGAATCCGATCCTGGAAGGGTATAAGGGCGTAGTCAATGAAAAGACGGGCGCGATCCTTTCCTGCGGAGATCAAGATACTTCTGTGGTGCTGATCGATATCAAAGACGACAGTCAAATCGAAGCGGCAAAGAAAAGTATCGAAGAGCACTATCCGGATGCGTACGTGGATGACATGTCACTTTCGGATGAGGACCATGCGATGATTGGGGAGATGAAGGCATTTCTGTATCTCATTTTTGCGATCCTTTTCCTGCTGGTCATCTTCGTGACAGCATCGGTCAGTAACCGCATCGTCAGTGAACGAATGTCTTTTATCGGCACGCTCCGAAGTCTCGGAATGAGCACGAGAAAAACGGGTTTGATATTGATCCTGGAAAATGTTCTTTATGCTCTTCTCGGAAGTGTTCCGGCAACGTTCCTGTATCTTCCGATCCGCGACAGCCTTTTGAAATCGATGTTCACGGTAGAAAGCGATGCGGGAGCGGTGAGCTTCGATCTTCCGGAATTGTCGATCGCCATTCCCGTATGTGTCGTTATCGGTGCGATCCTGATCGAGTGTCTGATCCCGCTTCGTGCGATCCTTCGGGCACTGAAGACATCGATCCGCGATATCATCTTCGATAACCGTGATACCGAATACCGCTTTAGTACGGTCCTCACGATCGCGGGTGTGGCCTTTCTGGGGATTGCTGTGATCACATTCTTCCTGCGCACCAATCTGATCTGGGCGACGGTATGCCTTCTTAGCGGAGTCACCTCTCTTGCGTTGCTGTTTCCGATCGTGCTCAAGTGCATCTCAAAAGGAATCGGAATGATCTCGGAAAAAGCGGGAAATGCATCGTGGTCTCTGGCCGCGGTAGAAACCATCGCGAGAAAAAGTACGGTCGGAAGCGGCGTGCTTCTTGCGACCGCAGCCGCGATGTGCCTGATCATCTTTTCGATGGCCGGCTCGATGGAAGAAGCCATGGGCGAGGTCACTTACCGCTGCGATGCGATCCTCACTTGCAGCAAGACGGGAAAATACTACACATACGTCGACCACCTCGAGGGTATAACGGAAACAGAGAGGATCTACTCTTCGCTGGAAACGATCTGCGTGGGAGACGATCCGGCCTCCTTTTCCGCGGTAATGAAAGGTTATCCGGACGGTGGATACCGTCTACAGAAAAATTACGAGGAGATGCCGGAAAAGATCGAACCCGGTACGGTCCTGATCGACGGCCGGTTTGCGGAAAAGGAAGGGTATAAAGCCGGAGATAAGATCAAGATCACGCTCCATCCGGACGGGATTCTTCCAATCACGAAAGAATACGAAATCTCAAAGATTATCTACTCCGCCCGACTCGAAGGAGGAAAGGCATGTATCTTCTTGCCTGAAGAGGAGTATAAACTGCTTCTGAACGATAATCCGAGCGCCATTCTCATCAATTGTGACGATCCGGAAAAACTGGTCAGCACGGTCAAGATCTATGCAGGAGATACAGTCTCCGATGCAGTCACATATCAGGAAGCTGTCGAGTCCGCCAAGGAAGAAACAGCCCAGCTTACGATGATCATGAGTTTCGTGATCATAGGCGCGCTCGCCATGACCTGTATCGGTTCCATCAGTAACCAGCTCATCGGCTTTGCGGGAAGAAAAAAGGAATGTGCCGTTATGCTCTCGACCGCGATGAGTAAGAAGAAACTATCGGGGATCCTTTTTAAGGAAGTGCTGATCACGTCCATCGCCGCCGCAGGTATCGGCACTCTGTCAGGACATATCCTGACCGGGATCATCGGCGACGCGATCGACCATGCGGCAAGCATCGGTCTTTATATCGAAGCGGATGCCGGACGAACGGTCACTTTCTTCCTGGTCCTTGTGGTGATATTCGCACTGACAGTGCTTCTCCCCATAAGAAGTCTCAGGAAAATGAAGATATCCGAGCAGATCAAGTATGAATAAACCTACATAACGGAGGAGACAGATATGAACACGATCATTGAAGTAAATAACGTAAGAAAAACATTTGGAAAAGGAACGAATATCAACCTCGTGCTCGACGATGCATGCATGTATGTGTCGCAAGGCGAGTTCGTCTCCCTGATGGGCGCATCCGGCTCCGGAAAATCCACGCTCCTTTATCTCATCGGCGGACTCGACCGCGACTTTCAGGGAAACATCTCTCTGTGTGGAGAAAACATCGGTGACCTGAAGGACGGAAAGCTCTCGAAGCTCCGTCTCGACAACATCGGATTTGTTTTCCAGTTCTATAATCTCGTCATGAATCTGAACGTGGAAGACAACATCCTTCTTCCCTTGACGATGAACGGCAAAAAGAAATCGGAACTGAAAAATGAACTCGATGAGATCCTCGAGATCACCGGTCTTACGGAAAAGAGAAAGGCCATGCCGGCCAAGCTTTCCGGAGGTCAGCAGCAACGTGTCGCGATCGCACGCGCGGTCCTTGGCAACCCGAAGGTGATCCTGGCAGATGAACCGACAGGAAACCTCGACTCCAATTCGAGCCGCGAGATCATGGAGCTTTTCAGAAGACTGAATCAGGAAAAAGGACTGACGATCCTTCAGGTCACACACTCCGAAAAATGCGCGTCTTACGGAACCAGGATCGTGATGCTTGAAAATGGAAAGACCGTCGGATAAGTGATACACTAAAAAATATATAGGCCTTTGGGGGAGAGCAGGTATGCGTATAGCTGTTGTAGATGACGAGAAAGTGTTTCGACAGGCGATTGTCGATCAGATCACCTCGCTCTACGGAAGGGAAAACGTTAGCTGCTTTCTTTTTTCGGATGGGAATGAACTGGTCAGAAGTTTCGAAAACGGCTTTCAGCTGGATGCAATCTTCCTTGACATTGAGATGAAAGAACTCGATGGCATGAGTACGGCTAAACTGGTCCGAAAGTACAGTAAAGACATTCCCATCATCTTCACCACGAGCCATACCGAGATGGCTCTCGAAGGCTATGAAGTCGATGCGTTCCGGTTCCTGGCCAAACCCGTTGATGGGCGAAAACTCAGACAGACGCTTGTGGATCTTGAGAAAAAACTGAAAGTGGAAGAGAAGATCGTGCTTCGAAAAGACGGGGAGGAGCTGGTTTTTCCGGTCGCGGATCTTATCTATGCGGAGGCGGCAAATAACTCGGTACGGTTTGTTTTTTCAAAGAAGGCCGTCGAGCAGCGCATGCGTTTTTCCGAGGCGATGTCCTTGATCGACGATCTGACGGACGGATTTTTAAAGATCCATCGCTCCTACTATATCCACCTCGCGCATGTCGTTAAAATGGGAAGTGCAGAAGTGGTTATGGATAATGATGAAACACTTCCCATCGCAAGAGGCATGGCAGCTGAGGCGAAGAAGAAACTTCTCGAATATGTAAGGAGAAACGGAAGATGAGAGCCGCCGTATATTTCCTTTTCATGCTGCCCTTGCTTGTTAACGCGCCTCTTGAAGTGTACTTTATTGACTCTGTTTTGAAGTACAGATTCAAGAACCGAAAACTTGCGTATATCACCGCTTCGATCATTTCGGTCACAACGGCCGTGCTATCGCTTGTGTTTTGCGTAGATACGACCGGTCGGATCGTCATCACGCTACCATACGACCTGATCTCCATAGCTGCCTCTTTAAGTATACTGGTGATGATGCTCGTGAACATGAAGGAAAAGTTTTGGATAAAAATAGTCGTCTTTTTTCTTTCGGCTAGTATGCTCGATACTTTTTTCCATATCTTCACCGCAAGCCGGGAAATCATATATTCGTCTCTTACGGTTAAGACACATGTTCTGAGAGTCGTGGCATTACTTGTCATTGCCGTTCTTATGACACTTCTCGAGATCGGCATTTTCATTCTGATCGACAAGATCCGCAGCAAACACGATGACACACCGCTCCCCATACGGTATCTGCTTGCGTTTTTCCTCGTCGTCGAGCTCTTTGAGGTCGTCTTCGCATTGCAAACGACAGAGTACAGTTACAGTACGGAGTACGACGTCATGGATTTCTCATCACTTAACTCCTCGCAGCTGGCGATGCTGATATTTACACTTCTCGCAGGCCTGATGGCAGTCATCGTCCTTTTCTATATCCGTGCGACGAAAGAAGAGCGGGATACGCTCAAAGAACTCAACAGCGTGAATGAAGAACTGGTTGCTTCCCAGACACGCTATTACGAAGCAACGGTCAAGGCCGATTCCGAGATCCGCGCGATCCGTCATGACATGAAAAATAACGTACAGGTCTTAAAGATCCTTCTGGGCAATAAGGAATATGACCAGATGGAAAAGTACTTAAGTGAGTTGACGGAGAAACTGCAAGGCACGGAGATCTCCGCCCATACAGGAGATGTGATCGCCGACGCCGTTATCTGCGCCAAAAAAGCCGAAGCAGAAGAACATGGGATCACTGTTTCCACGAGTGGTGTCATCTCCGATATCCATATCACCCCTCAGGATATGTGCCAGATCCTTTCGAATATTCTGGACAATGCGATCGAAGCGGCTTCGGATGAACGCCTTCGCGATCTGAATCCTGCCTATAAAAAGATCGTCCTCGAATTGAAAAAGACAGACAGATTCTTCCTGATCAGTGCAACGAATCCGTGTGCAGAGAAAGTGAATATCGTAAATGGAATGGTGAAAACCAGTAAAGAAGATTCCAGAAATCACGGGTTCGGTCTGAGAAATATCCGAAGCGCCGCAGAAAACTACGATGGCGAACTTACCCTCTCCTGCGAGGGAAAACCCTACGGATATGAATTCCGCCTGGATATTATCTTTCCTCTTTTGCGGTTTCATAAGCCCGCAGAGTCCATGTGATATACCGGGAACTGCGAGGTAAGAAAGATCTGTCCGATCATCCGGATATTGCACTCACGGCCTTCCCTATATCCTTCATCTTCTCGAAATGCACTTGACAAGGGTGGTTTATCCGAATAAACTAAGGGCAAGGTTTATCTAGATAAACCATTTCCTGTTGAATGAGTATTATTTTTGACGGGATGCGTGAAATGTCAGTGAATACAGGATTCGAGAGAATTGGAGAGGTAAAAACAGATGATCGATATGGAATTAGGTGCAGTACAGTTGCGATTTGCCGATATTGTTTGGGAACACGAGCCGGTAGCGTCCGGAGATCTGGTAAAGATTTGCGAGAAGGAACTGAAGTGGAAGAAGCCAACGACGTATACCGTGCTCCGCAAGCTCTGTGAGAAAGGTCTGCTTCAGAATGAGAACGGTATCGTGACGACCAGGATTCCGCGCGAGAAGTTCTATTCGATCCGCAGTGAACGGATCGTGGAGGATTCGTACCAGGGATCACTCCCGGCTTTTGTCGCATCCTTTATCTCTCGTAAAGAACTGACCCCCGAGGAGGCCGAGCAGATCCAGAAGATGATCGATGCTTTTAAGAAGGAGAATTGATCATGAACTCGATATTGATTAGGGTATTGAATCTAAGCTTGTCTGCAAGCTGGCTGATCCTGACCGTGATCGTTCTGCGTGCGATTTTCAAGAAGGCGCCGAAATGGTTTCCGTGTGCGCTCTGGGCTATCGTAGCGATCCGGTTGATCCTGCCTTTCTCCCTTGAAAGTGTGATCAGCCTGGTTCCCAGCAGTGAAACGATCCCGATGGAGATCGTTACCATGGACAGCCCCCAGATCGATAGTGGTATTGACTACATTAATCAGGTGATCAATCCGGCGATTGAAAAAACCATGAGAACTACGGCTGATGAGAAAGCCGGCGCGGGAAAGCAGACGAATCCGGGTGTGGATCCTTCTCGGGCTGCTTCAGAAAATGGAACGAGTCCGGCCGGAGAGACTTTGTACTCTTCGCAAGACCATGGAAAAACGGCGATGCAGACTGTATTTACGGTTGCATCCGTCGTGTGGATCGTGGGTGCGGTGAGCCTTCTGGGATATGCCGGGATCAGCGCCTGGCGTCTCAAGAGAAAAACAGCTGCTTCGGTTGAGATCGAAGAGGGTGTCCTGGAGTGCGATGAAGTCAAGTCTCCATTTATTCTCGGGATCTTCTGCCCGAAGATCTACATTCCTTCTTCTATGAACAAGAAGACATTAAGCTATGTTCTGGCGCACGAAAGAGCGCATCTGGCACGTCGGGACCAGTTATGGAAACCATTGGGATTCCTGCTTCTTACCATATACTGGTTCAATCCGCTTTGCTGGGTCGCGTATATCCTCCTTTGCCGGGATATAGAGATGGCCTGCGATGAGAAAGTCATCCGTAAGATGAAGAAACAGAGTACCGCCGAATATTCCCAGGCTCTGCTAAACTGTAGTCTCAGAAGATCATCCATCACGATGTGCCCATTGGCATTTGGCGAAGTCGGCGTGAAGCAGAGGGTGAAGAATATTCTGAACTATAAGAAGCCGAAATATGCAGTTGTGGCACTCCTGATCGCGGCATGTATCGTTGTGACCGGCTGCTTCCTGACCAGCCCGAAGAAAAAGAAATCGGCGAAGACGATCAAGATCACAGAGTCATATTCTTGCGTGCCTTTCCAGGCTCCGGCGAAAGAAGGCTATACAGCCAATGTTAAGAATATTCTGCCGGATGAAGATAGTTTCTGTATATCTGTTCTTTACA
This sequence comes from Oscillospiraceae bacterium, assembly GCA_902802325.1. GTDB lineage: Bacteria > Bacillota > Clostridia > Saccharofermentanales > Saccharofermentanaceae > Scatonaster. Next base: position 10,906 of record CADCLV010000046.1, read on the forward strand.
CGGACAGGAAGAATGGAGTTTCTCTCACAGACATTATGACTGTAAGTACGAAGGGTGAGATAGAGAGCATACTGGAACTTCCCGGATTACAGGTTCCGACAGCAGTATTCCCGACGGAATATGCTTTTATGAACTCTGATGGGAAAGCAAAGTTTTTGGATAAGAATACCGGAAAGGATACGAAGACGGTAACACCGGAATTTCAGGCCGAGTTCATGGCGCCTGTTTCAAACGGGTTCGTGATCGCGGGACGAAGGGAAATTGCGAAATATGACCAAGCTGGCAATTGTCAGGCATCGATTCGGATACAGTTTCCGATTGAGAAGAACTCGTATTTTGAAGAGAACGGGAAATCTTATGTGATAGGTGGCGAAGAAGATGGAGAGAGAAGCTTCTATTCCGTGGACTTTGCAAGTGAAACCGCTTCGGAAGCAGCGACGCTTCAGGAGCTGAATCTGGCAACGGTGGATCCGTGCGGGAATTATGCTTTCGCAGCGCAGGGCGTATATAAAGTAGATCTGGAAAGCAAGCAGAGAACACAGATTATTGCCTGGAATAACGTGGATATCCGTCCACCGGCGAAAGGTTTGGAAGAAAAACTATATTATCCCGTGAACGATCGGCAGTTTGCCCTGGAATATGTATATGGCGAGAATGACTCGGAGGTGCTGCTGCTCTCCAAAGATGAGGATTATAAACCTGTTGTAAAAGAAGTGATTACGATAGGCGGATGCATGGTGTATCAGGATCTTCCGCTCCAGTGGCTGGTCTATCAGTTCAATACATCTCATTCCGATTATCGTGTAGTTCTCGATGAGTATGCCCGCTTCTACGTCGGCGAGGATGAAGCGGAGCTTCGCCGGGGAAGAATCGATCTGATGCAGTATTTCAACGATGGAAACACGCCGGACATTTTCTATGGGAATACATTCGACTTCGAATACATGGGGCGAACCGGAATGGTTGCTGATCTGAAGCCATATCTTGACCGGTCTCCGGATGATCTTCAATCTCTTACAGATGCGGCGAAAAACCTCATGGTCAACGGTCAGGGGGCATGTTATCAGGTATTTGCATCGTATTGGTTGAATGGGAATATCGGATTAACAAGGCACTTTCCAGAAGGAAGCAGCATAAGTGCGACTGACCTATATCAAAAAAGCCAAGACCTCGAGATATTGGAATATGACAGTTTTAATGCAAAAGCAGCAGGAATAGTCGATGAAGCGCTTATCTACCGGTTCCCGGATCTGTGGGGAATCTATGACAAGGATAAGAAATTATCTGTTGAGGATTTGAAAAAGCTTCTGGATGTGGCAATAGCTGCACAGAATGAATACGGATCTGGAAATAGTGATACATATTCTCCGGACGCATTAAGGGATGATCTGACATTGCTTGCCAATGGTATCGTGGGGGATATTTATTCTTTTGCAGAAAGAGAGAATTCACTTCAAGAGAGTATCTCATTTATAGGCAATCCGGGAATCGACGGTTCGGTTCATCTGGCACATCCCAGATGCCGGTTGGCTATGTCCACAACAGCAGCAGACCCGGATAAGTGTTGGGAGTTAATGAGTGGGATTTTTACTGAAGACGTGCAGAAAATCGCAGCATGCAGCGGAGTGGGCGAAATCCCGGCCAATAAGTTCGTCCTGAAAGAGATATGTGATGCGGCGATGGATCCGAAGTCCGTTTCGGATGAAGTGATCAAGAGCTTCGTGGGAAATCAACCACCGGTGTCGCAGGACATCGTGGATGATTATCTTCAGGCGGTTGCCACCGCGGATGCGCTGTATATCGAGAACAGAAGCCTAATGTTCATGGTTTGGGATGAAGTAAACAGTTACTATACGCAGAATCGGACTACCGATCAGATCGCGAAGACTCTATATGATCGATTGGAATTATATGCACAAGAGAATTATTCATAGTGCTTTTTGAGAGGAATCACAAGAAAATAAAATAGGAGGATCAGATTATGAAAAATCTCGGAAAACGCATTGCATGCGCAATGTGCATGCTTCTTATGCTTCAAACAGCCGCCTGCTCGAAGAAAACGGAACAGGAAACCAGCGGTTCGGCGACAGACAGCAGCGCCGATTCGTACAGTGAAACATCCGAAAGTGCGGAAGGAAATGCTTCGGGGAGTGAAGACACGTCTTCAAGTTCGGAAAGTGAGACGTTGCCGTCCGATTCAGGCAACTATTGCGAAACGGGCTCCCCGAAGGACGTGGAGCAGACTTTTGATCTGTCTTTCAGTGACGATCTGAAAGTCTACGATTATGGAAAGAAAACAGTCAATGTATATCGGGCAAAGTTCGCTGATTATATCGAACTGTCGGAGCCTTTCTTTAATGAGTGGATCGATCATTCTGTTCAGTTAGACTACCTTGTGAACTGGGCTACGGGAGGAAGATTCTCTTACGCTCCGATTCTAAAATCGATAGAAGACATGATGAACTATGATGGAATTCCATTGGAATTCGTCGAGTTTCAATGCGCAGATCTTGATACTGTTACACGCAATATTCAGAATGTTGATATGATTACGCTGAAGGAGCTGGAAAACGGGGAAGAACTTGCGGGGGAGTGCGGCATCGATGTCAACAGCCCGATTCTCTGCTGGGAGTATAGTGTTGTTGATTTTCCTGTGGAAGATGCGGTAAAAAGCTTCTACGATGTACAGGTGGATGCGGGACCTTTTTCGAAGGATACAGTGAAATATGCGAAGGTTCGGACACAATATATAGATGGTATTCCGCTCAATGGGACAGGTGACGATGATAATTTCTTCGAATGCACGTACGACTGGCCTGGCGTAATCGAACCGTCCAGACGTGCATATAGTTGTAATCTTTATTTTCCCGCTTATGGCTTAGCGAACCCGAGTGATACCTGCAGAGTTTTGCTCGACACACAGAGATATACTACAACGGAGGTCATAAAGGCAGATCTGCCGGTCGCATCTCCTGAGAACTGTCTGGATGGAATCGCCGAGGCGATCAAGTATCAGCCGAGTGCAATTTCTGATGGGCAGTCCTACAATGGTGCCTGGGGAAAGGATATAAAGATCTATTGCATGGAATTGATGTATTTGCCTCTGGATCCGAATCCTTTGTATGATAGTTCGGACGAATCGGAAGAAAGCCGGATAAGCCATGTTATGTATCTGGTCCCTGTCTGGAAAGCATACTATATTTGCACGGACCCGAATACTGACGCAATCGGTTACGGATCACTAGTCATCAATGCGGCTACGGGCGAATCTCTGTTCTCTTCCACCATTGCACAGGGAACGAATTCGGAATTGTATCCGTATCTGCATAGAGAGGGATGAGTCGGGAAGAACTCGGGCAGAAATCAGTCTACGGCGAATTGAGATATCAGTCTCAAGCGAATTGGCGAGTGACGGTTCTGGACATATAATGACAGTAATATTGGCAGAATTCTAGGATTGAGAGTACTTGGAGTGAATTGTACAGCCTTGTGTTTCGGATCACGGTTATCTAAACAGGTAAAGGAATATCTGAAGGACCACGGTGCGATAATCAAATTGTCTGATTGAGTACCGTTGTCGATATCGATTCTAAAAAACCTACTTATCTCTGAAACGATACGTTTAGTGTCGAAATCGAAATCAAATACTTCTTTCAAACCCGGCTGCTCTTCAAAATTGATCGTAAGCAGATTAGAAAACTGTGTGCGACCGAATTCTTCTATGATAAAAGTCTTGCCACACTGTCTGACTCCGGAAATAATAAGCGGCTTTCTTCTTGTTCGGTTCTTCCACTTTATCAGATCGTTCATTATGTCACGATACATATAGCAAACTCCTATCCTTTTTGCAGTGATTATTGCAAAAGTCATAGGACTTTTGCAATAATCACTGCGTTTTTGGCACGACTTTGCAAAAAGTGCAGAAAATCATCTGCCGTTTTTGTTTTCTTGATAGAATAGAAAGACCGGCCAAGGATTCCCTCAGCCGGCCTTTCTTTAGTCATATGGAATTACTAGACTCCCAAGCAGGAGTAAAGTCTTTTCGACGTTGCCTCCGCTCACGCGGGAATGAATCTTTTTCGACAGCGCCTCTCAAGTAATTGAAAAGCA
>CADCLV010000047.1 GCA_902802325.1 Oscillospiraceae bacterium
ATCGTTCTCGGTCCTACAGGCAGAAACTTTGCAGCCGGTATGTCCGGCGGTATCGCCTATGTCTATGATGCCAACGGAGATTTTGCTTCCCGCTGCAATCAGGAAATGGTCGCACTGCTGCCGCTTTCTGATCCGGAAGAAGTGGAGTTTGTCAGAAGTAGAATCAGTGCCCATGTAAGAAATACAGAGAGCACCTACGCCGAGCATATCCTGACTAATTTCGATGATCTGATCGGACGTTTCGTAAAGGTGCTGCCGCATGATTATGCGAAGTTTAATGAGAAGCTTTCCGAAGTAAAGGCCCAGGGTCACGAAGGCGAAGAAGCGCTGATGATGGCCTTTGAAATGGCAACAGGTAAAGGAGGGAAGAATAATGGGTAAGAATACCGGTTTTCTGGAGTACGAGAGAGCAACGGGCCCGGATCGGGATGTGAAGACACGTGTCCGGGATTACCGGGAAGTGCACCAGATCTATCAGAGTGAAGACGATGCCATAACCCAGGGCGCACGCTGTATGGACTGCGGCGTTCCCTTCTGCCAGACCGGTATGTTTCTTGGAAGGGCGGCCACAGGATGCCCGTTAAGTAACCTCATTCCGGAGTTTAATGATCTTCTTTATAAAGGACATTTTGAAGATGCGTACCGGCGGCTTCGTAAGACCAACGGCTTTCCGGAATTTACAGGAAGAGTATGTCCGGCTCTTTGTGAAGGTGCCTGTACCTGTGGTCATAGTTTCGGCTCCACGTCTGTCCGGAATAACGAATGGTTCCTTTCGGAGACTGCGTGGAAAAACGGCACCATGAAAGCAGATCCGCCGAAGCACCGGACCGGCAAGAAAGTGGCGGTCATCGGCTCCGGCCCGTCGGGACTTTCCTGCGCCGACCAGCTGAACCGCGCCGGCCACACTGTGACTGTATTTGAACGTGCTGACCGTCCGGGCGGACTTCTGATGTACGGCATTCCGAATATGAAACTGGATAAGCAGGTGATCCTGCGCCGCGTGAAACTGATGGAAGAAGAAGGCATCACTTTCCGCGTTGGAGTGGATAAAAAGGTGATCTTGCGCCGTGTGAAACTGATGGAAGATGAAGGAATCACTTTCCGCCTGGGTGTGGAAGTCGGCCACGATATTACCATCGAGGAAATACGAAGCAGCTTTGATGCGGTGGTCCTTTGCTGCGGTGCCACGAAACCAAGAAATCTCGTGGTGGAAGGAAGAGAATTGAAAGGCATATATTTTGCCGTGGATTATCTTCGTACCAATACAAAAGCACTGTTCGAGAAAGATCATTTCGACAAGCCGGGACCGGCGCCGGATCTTTCTATCTCTGCCAAGGGAAAGCATGTGGTCATTATCGGCGGCGGTGATACCGGAACCGACTGCTCGGCAACGGCCGTCCGTCAGGGCGCCAAGAGTGTGACCCAACTGGAGATCATGGGACCTCTTCCGGAAAGCCGTGCCGCCAATAACCCGTGGCCGGAATATCCCTTTGTTAAAAAGACAGATTATGGCCAGGAAGAAGTGGCCGCAGTATATGGGGAAGATCCGAGACAGTATTTTATGTCCACCGAGAAATTCATCGGCGACAGTAAAGGCAACGTCAAAAAACTTCAGGTGGTGCAGGTCTCCTGGGAAAAGGACAGCAAGACCGGCCGGATGAATCCGGTGCCGATCGAATCCACGAGGAAAACTATCGATGCGGATCTGGTGATCCTGGCCATGGGATTTCTCGGGCCGGAAGATACGATCCCTTCCGCCCTGGGTCTGGAAAGGGATGCGAGATCCAATGTGTCTTCTGAGTTCGGAAAATTCCACACCTCCGTGGAAGGTGTCTTTGCCGCAGGTGATATGAGAAGAGGCCAGTCCCTTGTGGTATGGGCACTGACCGAAGGAAGAGGAGCCGCCCGGGAGTGCGATAAATACCTGATGAACGGGCACGGGATCCTGCCGTGATCTTTTAAAAGAAAAAGCGTCATCTCCATAAAACTATACCGGAAGTAGAATAATACCTATCCAAATTGTACAGGTAGTGTATTTTCCTTCCGGTATTTTTCTTATACAATGAAGACAGTCAAAGCACTACTTCGAGTATAGGAGGAGCAGAGAATGAAAAGCGATCTGGGAAAAAACATCCGACAGTTTCGGAAAGATAAGGGACTTACGCAGGAGCAGCTGGCGGAAGTCTTCGACGTGACTGTCGGTGCCGTCCATAAATGGGAAGCAGGACTTTCCACTCCGGATATTTCCAGCTTGATGGAACTGGCAGATTTCTTCGATATTTCCATGGATACGCTTCTGGGTTTCGATCTTCGGGATAACCGGGTGAAAGAACTGGCAAAGCGGCTCCGGAACATGACTGACAGAAAAGAAAAAGACGGACTTCTGGAAGCGGAGAAAGCACTTCTCAAGTATCCCCACAGCATCGAAGTGGTGCATGAAGCGGCCTATATGTATCAGGCTTTTGCAATGACTTTTCAGGAAAAGGAAAAGTATTATAAGAGAGCGAAAGAACTCTATGAACTGGCCATCCGGCTTCTTCCTTCCGGATGTTCGGATCCCTGGATCAATGACACGGTGCTCTATGGCGGATTAGCCAGCACGATCCTGGCTATGGGAGACGTGGAGGAAGCTGTGAAGATCCTCAAGGCCCATAACGCCGGCGGTGCTTTTAACGCCACCATCGGAAATATCCTGGCAGGGCAGAAGGATACGAAGGAAGCAGATGTATTTCTTTCTTACGGACTTATCATCCAGCTGGGAAGGTTTATGAATCTGACTGTGGGAAAAGCACTTTACTATCTGAATACGAAGCAGTATCAGGAAGCCAAAGATGTCATTTTGTGGGCGATGGATACTGTTTCCCATCTCCGGAAAGAGGACACCCCCTGTTACATTGATAAACTGGACTGCACTATGTTTTGCGGACTGGCGATGGCGGAACTGAAACTTCAACACAAAGCCGAAGCCAAAAAGATCCTTCAGAAGGCAAAAGAAAAAGCGGAGTTTTTCGATACGGCTCCGGACTATGACGGAAAGAATCTCCGGTTCGTCTCCATCACGGAAAAATGTGAGCTCTATGATATGACCGGCGATAAGACCGCCATGGAAAGTATCGGCGACATCCTTTCCCAACTGGAAGATACAGAACTTCAATCAATCTGGAAATCCATAAATAAATGAGGTGAAACAACATGAAAAAGAATCCTGTAGCGAAGGAGCTGGTCTCCCAGTTCTTTCGGAAGAATCACTGCGCCTTTTTTTCGGCATTTTTTGTCACGATCGTTACCAGCACATTCGGACTTGTGGTATCCTGGCTTTTAAAAGAACTCATCGATATGATGGCCGGAGAAAGCCGGTTTACCATGACACAGATCTTTTATATCGTTCTGGGTGTGGTCGTGGCAGATATCGCTTTTATGGTGCTGAGTTATTATTCGGAACCTCATTTTATCCGCCGGGCCATGCGGCAGTATAAAGCCGGTGCATTTTCCTATCTATCGAAAAAGAATATCGCTTCTTTCCAGAAGGAATCTTCCGCTTCCTATCTTTCGGCTCTTACCAATGATGCAACGACCATCGAGAATAGTTATCTCGGACAGATCATGATGATCATCAGTAAGATCCTGGCCTTTTTCGGATCCTTGATCTTAATGCTTTACTATTCTCCGATTCTGACCGGATTTGTGATCCTGATCCTTTTACTTCCCACGATGGTTTCCGCCGTAATGGGAAAGAAGATGCAGAAAGCACAGAAAGAAGTATCGGACCGAAACAGTGCATTTACCGCAGCTATGACGGACTGTCTCGGCGGATTTACGGTGATTAAGAGCTTCCGTGCAGAAGAGGAGGCGCTGAAGATCTTTTCCGAAGAAAACGACAAACTGGAAGAGGCTAAGTGCCGTCTTAGAAAAATCGGTGTAGTGGCCGGCAACTTAGGAATGATGGCCGGAATGACGGCACAGATGGGTGTATTTCTTATGGGTACATATCTGGCCATGAGCGGAAAAGGACTGACACCGGGTTCGGTCATGCTGTTTGTCAACCTGATGAATTTCCTGATCTCGCCGGTATCGGAACTTCCGAAACTTCTGGCAGGGAAAAAGGCGGCATCGGCGCTGATCGATAAGCTTGCGGAATCTCTTTCCGAAAACAAAAAGACAGAAGGCGACGAGACGGTCGAGACCATCGGCGAAGGGATCCGTTTCCGGAATGTATCTTTCTCCTATGATGGTGAAAAGGAAGTCCTTCATGACATCGACTGCGATTTCAAGCCCGGCAAGTCCTATGCCATCGTAGGCGGAAGCGGCTCCGGGAAATCCACTCTTTTGAATCTTCTGCTTTCCGGAAATAATACATATAAAGGAGATATTTCCGTGGATGGCAAAGAACTGAAGGATATCTCCGCCGATTCTCTTTATGATCTGATGACAGTGATCCAGCAGAATGTGTTTATCTTTAATTCCACCATCCGGGATAACGTGACCATGTTCCGTGATTTTCCTTCGGAGAAAGTGGAAGCGGCTATGAGAAAAGCCCACCTTCTTCCTTTGGTCTCGGAAAGAGGGGAAGACTACCGCTGCGGTGAAAACGGAAATCAGCTTTCCGGAGGTGAAAAGCAGCGCATCTCTATCGCCAGAAGTCTTCTGAAAGAGTCTTCCGTTCTTCTGGCAGACGAAGTGACCTCTGCACTGGATGCCCAGACTTCCTGCGAAGTCATTAACGGGATCCTGGATCTGGAAGATGTGACCCGGATCGTGGTGACCCATACCCTGGAGGAATCTCTCCTTCGCCGTTACGATGAGATCCTGGTGGTCAGAAACGGCACCATTGAAGAGAAGGGATCTTTTGAAGACCTGATGCAGAAAAACGGTTATTTCAAAGCGCTCTTTACGGTTTCAAAATAAGAAAAACACTTGGGTTAGTGAGGAAATCCCAAGGTTTTTCATTGGTTGAAATGGTAATTGTCATCGCTATAGATCACAACATTCTTTCCATGCTGTTTTCCGTAATACATCCTCTCATCGGCGGCTTTGATGATCTCCTCGGCGCTGGAAAAAGCACCCTGGTTTTCTTCCAAGCCGATGGTGATGGTAACGGAGATCTTATGAGAATAAAAAACAGTCGGATTCGACTCAATACGCTTCCTGATCCGCTCTAATCTTTCTCTGGCGGTCGCCAGGTCACAGTTCCGCATCAGGATGACGATCTCTTCGCCACCCCAGCGGCAGATGTCACAGTCATTAAGATCTTTCACGATCAGTTTCGTCATATGCTTGAGTACTTCGTCACCTGCCTCGTGGCCGTAGGTATCATTGACGCGCTTGAAATCGTCCAGATCGCAAAAAGCGATGCAGAAATGACTCTGGCGTTCGTCCTTCATCAGAGACTCGACCATTGGAAGGAAACCACGCCGGTTTAAAAGATTTGTCAGGGCATCTTCATGGGCATCCGAAGATAACTGTCTGTTCTTTCTTTCCAGGTTTCCATATTCGAGCTCACTGGCATAGATGTACATCATGTTATAAAAGATCGTAGAGAAGACCATGACGAAAGAGGAATAAAGGTACAATGTGACCTGCGCGGCATGAGAAAGATCAAAGACCGGTGCGCGTGAGGTATAGATCACATGAAGCGTAGTGAATACTGCAAAATTCAGTAAAAGAATGACGACGATCGTCCATCTTCTTTTTCCTTGAAGAAGGTGACAGCCGAAATAAATAATGATCGGCACGATGGAAATCAGAAAGCAATAGGTTCCGGCTGAAAGTCCGATAAAGTGGGTCGAGACTATGGTATAAGCCGTCACTTCCAAAATGATGCTGACATAAACAGGCATAATATGTTCTGACTGGCAAAGCAAGTAGCAGAAGATATATACGACTACGCTTAAAACATTAAACTGGACAAGGGGCCAGACTTTGTTGAAGATCATGAGAAGCAATAAGATGGCGTGAACGATACCCATTACGGCCACAGTAAAAGCATATACATTTTGAAAAAGAAAATGTAATGTCGTCCCGATGAAACCCTGTTTTTCTGTCTGGTTGGATAGATCGCTCATGTGTTTTCCAGCCCTCTTTTTCTTAATTCACAACTTCATTATACATCCATGTATCACTTCTCACATAAGTGGAGTGTAAACATTATGAAAACCTGAAGAGATGAACTGTGGGAACGAAGAAGAAGGATAAGGCGCATATGGTATACTGATAGAAACTTTCTAAGGAGCAGGAATATGGCTGAAAAAATTAAGATCGAAACTGTGCGGACAAGTGCTTTTTCCATGGAATACTTCCGGTTCGGACAAGGCAAAAATATAATGGTGATCCTTCCGGGATTAAGCGTGGACAGCGTAATGAAATATGCCGATGGAGTGGCCGAAGCGTATTCCGTGCTGACAAATGACTTTACGGTATATCTTTTTGACCGGAGAAAAGAACTTCCGGAATCCTATTCCATTTCGGATATGGCAAGAGATACCGTACTTGCGATCCGGGAACTGGGCCTTACGGATATTTTTCTTTTCGGTGCGTCCCAGGGCGGCATGATCGCCATGACCATTGCCATCGAGGAACCGGATCTTGTAAGAAAACTGGTTTTGGGGTCCACGGCCGCGCGGGTGGAGCGGAAAAAAAGCGGAGCGGTGGAAAACTGGATCCGGCTTTCTAAGGAAGGAAAAACAGAAGAATTATATCTGGCTTTCGGAGAAGCCATCTACCCGCCGGAAGTATTTTCATCTGCAAAAGAAATGCTGATTGCCGGCGCCAAAGGGATCACGGAAGAAGATCTTTTCCGTTTCGGGATACTGGCGGATGCAGTAAAAGGATTCGATGTGACAGAAAAACTTTCTTCCATCCAATGTCCGGTGCTGATACTTGGCTCGAAAGATGACCGGGTCTTGGGACCGGAAACTTCCGAAGAGATATATGAATATTTGAAAGAGCGGAAAGACTGTGAGCTTTATATGTATGACGGATATGGACATGCAGCCTATGACATGGCGCCGGATTATAAAGAAAGACTTTTGCGATTCTTTACAGCTTGATATTTGAAGAAGAGGTTACTGCGGGATATGATGCAGTGACCTCTTTTTGTATGAAGAAGAGGAAAATGCAAATACCTATTGACATGGTAGGTAAATAGAATAAAATAGTATCCATACCAGAAAAGAGGAGGCGAGAGGAACCTATGACACTGAACCAGCTGAGATATGTCGTTGCTCTTTCAGAGGAGAACTCTATTAACGATGCGGCCAAGAAACTTTTTGTTTCCCAGCCGGCGCTGACCGCAGCATTAAAAACACTGGAAGAAGAAGTAGGTTTCGACATTTTCCTCCGAACCAAGAGCGGTATTTCCCTGACGGTGAAGGGAATTGAATTTCTGGGATATGCCAAGTCGGTCCTGGAACAGTACAACATTCTGGAATCCAAGTTTATAGACGGAAAGAATACCAAGAGGTCCTTTTCTGTTTCCATGCAGCACTATACTTTTGCGGTCCAGGCTTTTGTCGCCGTGATCAAGCAGTATGGCATGGATGAGTATGAATTTGAGATCCACGAGACAAAGACCCATGAGGTCATCGATAATGTAAAGAACCAGAGAAGTGAACTGGGCGTGATCTATGAAAATGAGTTTAACAAGAGCGTCCTGACCCGGATCTTAGGTGAAGCCAATCTTCAGTTTACGCCGCTGTTCGATTGCGGGATCTACGCCTATATGAGTAAGAGTAATCCCCTTTCCAAAAAGAAGAAAGTCACCTTGAAGGATCTTGAGAAGTATCCGTGTCTGGCATTTGTTCAGGGCGATCAGAATTCTTTCTATTTTGCCGAGGAAGTCCTAAGTACACATGAGTACAAGCGGATCGTCAAAGCCAGTGACCGGGCAACCCTTCTAAATCTGATGGTAGGTATCAATGGATATACACTCTGTTCCGGCATCATCTGTGAGGAACTAAATGGACTCGACTATTGTGCCGTAAAACTTGATACAGATCAGACCATGACGATCGGGTATATTTCCCGGAAAAATACCGTGTTAAGTGAACTGGCGGAGAAGTATATTTCTGAACTGAGTAAGTATAAGATTCAGGTGATGGATTGATCCTTTCTCGGGGTTATAACTATTTCTTATGATGCATGATACGAAAAGACGATTATTCAAAAAACTGATCGGGTGTTATATTCCTTAGCAATAGACACGGCTTTATATAAAAGCAGATAAGGGGAGTTAAATGAGCAGAGGAATTAACACACGATGTTTACACATAGAAGCAGATGAGGGAAAGACAGAGCATTTCGGATCTTTAAGTTATCCGATCTATCAGACTGCAACATATGCCCATCCGGGCGTCGGCAAGAGCACCGGCTATGACTATAGCCGCCTTCAGAATCCGACAAGATCGCAGCTGGAAAAAGTCATGACTGAACTGGAAGGCGGGGTCGATGCCTTTGCCCTTTCCACCGGCATGGCGGCGATCACGTTACTATTCGAGATCTTCCGCCCGGGGGATCACATCATATCGGAAGCAGATCTTTACGGAGGAAGCATCCGGCTTTTCGATAATGTGTCGAAGAAAAACGGGCTTGAGTTTACTTTTCTGGATTGCTCCCGAAATGATCCGGAAAAGGAGATCCGTCCCAACACCAAGGCGATCTATATCGAGACGCCGACCAATCCGATGATGCACGTGTCGGACATAAGAAAGATGGCGGAGATCGCAAAGAAGCACGGACTTCTTCTGATCGTGGACAATACGTTTCTTTCGCCGTATTTCCAAAATCCGCTTGAGCTTGGCGCAGATGTGGTGATTCATAGCGGCACGAAGTTCTTAGGCGGACATAACGACACTCTTGCCGGGTTTATCGTGACAAAGAGTCCGGAGGTGGCCGAAAAACTGCGGTTCCTGATTAAGACGACCGGCGCGGGGCTGGCGCCTTTTGACAGCTGGCTTCTTCTTCGGGGCATTAAGACACTGGGCCTTCGTATGGAACAGTCTTCGAAAAATGCTGCTCTTCTGGCCGGGTGGCTGAAGAAGCAGAAGATCGTAAAGAACGTGTATTATCCGGGTCTTCCTGAGCATCCGGGACACGAGATCATGAAGAGTCAGGCAAGAGGATTCGGCTCCATGATCACCTTTACCGTGGATACGAAGGAACATGCGCTTCGGATCCTGGAAGAAGTCCGCATGATCAAATATGCGGAAAGCCTCGGGGGCGTGGAGACGCTCATTACTTATCCGACCACCCAGACCCACGCGGACGTGCCGGAGGAAGTAAGACTGAGAAACGGCATTACGCCATGTACACTCCGGCTTTCTGTCGGAATCGAAGATGGAGAAGATCTGGTCTCGGAACTGAAGAACGTCTTTTCCCGATGTACATAATGAAAATGAACCGGCAGACAGAAAACCTGCCGGAACAAAAAAGATAGAATTGAAAGAAAAGAATGGAAAGAAGGAAACACCATGCCGGAGAGAAATCTGGATTTTGATACCGTTATAGAAAGAAGGCATACCGATTGCCTGAAGTATGATTTTGCCGTACGAAGAGGTATGCCGGCAGATGTTCTGCCTCTATGGGTCGCCGACATGGATTTTCAGACCAGTTCCTATGTCATCGATGCCGTGATCGAACGGACAAAGCATGGCATCTTCGGGTATACCGAAACGGGGGCCGACAGAGAGCATGATGATTATTTCCAGGCAGTAGCCGGATGGATGAAGCGTCACCACGACTTTGAAGTGCAACCGAACTGGCTCATTAAGACGCCGGGTGTGGTCTTTGCTTTAGGTATGGCCGTACAGGCTTTCACAAAACCCGGTGATGCGGTACTGATCCAGCAGCCGGTCTACTATCCTTTTTCGGAAGTCATCGAGTTTAATGACCGTGTCCTGGTAAGTAATGATCTGGTTTTGGGTGAAGATAACCGTTACCACATCGATTTCGAGGATTTTGAAAGAAAGATCGTGGAAAAGAAGATCAAGCTTTTCCTTCTTTGCAATCCCCATAATCCTTCTTCCCGTGTTTTTACAAGAGAAGAACTTCTGAAACTGGGAGACATCTGCCTGAAGCATAAAGTGCTGGTGGTCAGTGATGAGATCCATAATGACTTTGCGCTTTATGGCAAGCATACTGTCTTTGCGAATGTGAAGAAAGAATTCGCTGAAAACTGTATCATCTGTACTTCTCCCAGTAAGACATTCAATCTGGCCAGTATGCTGATCAGTAATATCTTCATCCCCAATGAAACGATCCGGAGAGTTTTCCGCCTGCAGGTAGCCGCGGCCGGTATGAGCCAGCTCTCGGCTCTGGGTCTTGTTGCAGCAAAGACTGCCTATGAAAAGGGAGAAGAGTGGTATGAGCATATGATCGGATATGTGAAATCCAACATCTCTTTCGTAAAAGAATATACGGAGAAGAATCTTCCCGGGGTACGTGTTATTGACGGAGAAGGAACTTACCTTCTCTGGCTGGATTTTCGAGGCACGGGCCTTACTTCGAAAGAAATCGACAGAAGGATCATTCACGAAGCCAAATTATGGCTGGATAGCGGCGCCATCTTCGGCGAGACCGGCGAAGGCTTCCAAAGGATCAATGTGGCGGTGCCGCGATGTACCATCGAAGAGTGTATGAACCGGATCCGTGACCATGTGGTAAAGAAAGCATAAGAAGGAGAACCTTTATGGGTACATATGAAGACAAAGAGGTCCAGAAAGTAGTGGGCCTGATCTTAAAAGACTATGAAGATGAAAGGACCATCAATGCCATCGATGTCCATCATCAGCCGGATAAAGATGTGATCATTAATGTGATCGATCAGCTTCTGACGATCCTTTATCCGGGATACTACAGCGACAAAGTGTTCCGGGTCTACAGCCTGAAAAACACCATGTCCGCAACCATCGAAAATGTGATCTATCATCTGAAAAAGCAGATCGCGATCGTACTGAAGTATACAGATGAATATGCATCGGCTTCCCAGGAGACTTTGGATGAGAAAGCAAAAGAACTGACACTTTCATTTATGAAGAAGATCCCGCAGATCAGAAACTGCCTGGAAACAGATGTGGATGCGGCATTTGAAGGCGACCCTGCGGCCAAGAGCCGGGCGGAGATCATTTTCTCCTATCCGGGACTTTTTGCTGTGTCTGTCTATCGGATCGCCCACGAACTCCACCTTCTTTCTGTGCCGATGATCCCGCGAATGATGACCGAGCATGCCCACAGCATTACAGGTATCGATATTCATCCCGGAGCCACCATCGGAAAGCATTTCTTTATCGATCACGGTACAGGTATCGTAATCGGTGAGACCACAAATATCGGGGAGCACGTGAAGATCTATCAGGGCGTAACGCTGGGCGGTCTTTCGACAAGAGGCGGTCAGAAATTAAGCGGCGTCAAGCGTCATCCGACGATCGGTAACAATGTTACGATCTACTCCGGCGCTACGATCCTCGGCGGTGAGACGGTGATTGGGGACGATGTCACGGTGGGAGGAAATACTTTCCTGGTGAACTCGGTTGAAAACGGAACCCTTGTCAGCGCCAAAAAGCAGGAACTGAAATTCGTGAATAAGAAACAGGGACAGAAAAAAACCACGAAAGAGAAGTGATATATCCATGACGATCCTGCAGCTGAAATATGTGATCGCGATTGCCAGCTCCAAGTCTTTACGGGAAGCGGCCAGCCGTCTGTTTGTTTCTCAGCCGGCCCTTTCGTCTACGATCCGGGAACTGGAAGAAGAAATCGGCATCACACTTTTTGAAAGAACGAATAAAGGTATTTCCCTGACCGATGAGGGAAAGGAATTCCTGATCTATGCCAAAGAGGCAGTCAGCCAGTATGAGCTCATCGAGGACCGGTATCTGGATAAGGAACGGGATAAGATGCATTTCAGTGTGTCTATGCAGCATTATGTTTTTGCTGTCCATGCTTTTATCGAAGTCGTGAAGGAAGCGGATGCCGATAAATATGTATTTTCCGTGCATGAAACACGAACGGATGCGGTTCTGCAAAATGTCAGAAACCGTTCCAGTGAGGTCGGCGTCATTTCCTTTTCCCAGAGTAATGAGAAGATCTTAAAGAAACTTTTCCGGGAGTATCAGCTGGAGTTTCATCCTCTGATGACGAAGGATACATTCGTGTATGTCTGGAAAGATCATCCGCTGGCCAAGAGAAAAGAACTGTCGCTTTCGGACCTGGATGATTATCCTTGCGTTTCTTTTGACCAAAGCAGTGAAAGTGAGTTCTACCTGACGGAGGAAGCGCTGGGAAACTATACTTACGAGAAACTGATCAAGACCAATGACCGGGCAACGTCTGCGGAGATCATGGCCTCATTAAACGGGTATGCGATCGGTACCGGTGTCATGATCGACAGTCTGACATTAAAAGAAGGGTTCGTAACCATTAAACTCAAAGAAGAAGATCCACTGACTATCGGATACATTGTCAGAAGCAATCACAAGCTCAGTGAAATCGGTGCCCGATATGTGGAAGAACTCCTGAAATATCAGGCTTGAAAAGCGATAAGTGAAGCTTATTGCAAACGATAAATCACAAGCATTATTCAAGCGCAGATTTCAATGCTATGCTTTTCCCATAAACCGCAAGGGAGGAAAAACACATGAAGAAATTTGCGAAGAAAGTATTGTCTTTGATGCTGGTTGCATCATTTAGTATAGCGGGTCTGGCTGGATGTAGCGGTAAAAAAGAAAGCAGTACCGCAGGAAGTTCATCCGGCGGACAGAGTTCCGGAGATGTCGATATCGTCATCGGTACCGCAAATGGTTCCCTCTGTCTGGCTCCGCTCCATATCGCAATCGATAACGGGTATTTCGAAGAAGAATTTGCGGCAGCCGGAGTTACCTGGAGAGTAGAAGAGATCGACTTGGGGAATATTTCCGATCTGGTCGCTTCAAATAAGATCGATGCTTCGACCCAGCTGGCCGGTGCCATGATCCCTCAGGTGGATAACGGATTAGAGATCACCTTTACAGCAGGTCTTCATACCGGATGTACCAAGTACTATACCAAAGAAGGTTCCGGCATCGAGTCGGTGGCAGATCTCAAAGGAAAGAAGATCGGTGTGCCGGGTATCGGTGATTCCTCTGTCATCGCACTGAAGAGACTTCTCTTTGATGAAGGGATCGGCGTCACGACAGAAAACCTGGAAGTCGAGTGGGTGGTATACGGACTTACGGATCTTCCTCTGGCATTAGAAAACGGAGCCGTGGATGTTGTGGCTCTTCACGATCCGGTTGCCTATAGTGCCGAACAGGAATACGGATTTAAAAAGATCCTGGACTTAAGTACAGATGAGAAATTTAAAAACGAATATTGCTGTATGGCATTTGTTACCACGAAACTTGCCAAAGAAAATCCGAAAGCCGCGGCTGCATATACCCGGGCCATGTTAAAGGCCAGTGCTTTTGTAGAAGCCAATCCGGAAGAAGCAGCGCGGATCCAGATCGAAAACAATCAGTGTTCGGGTGACTTAAAAACAAATGCGGCGCTTCTTGCTTCTTACAACTATTCTCCCTCGGTCAGCATCGCATCCCAGACCATTTATGATGCGGCAAATGAACTGATCCGGATCGGAGAATTAAAAGCAGATGATCCTCAGGTATTTATTGATAAGGCATTTACCAAATTTGAGGGTGTCCCGGATACATATAAATATGAAAACGGCAAGTTTACCGAGGTGAATTAAGCCATACCGGTAAACAGTAAAATTGCGAAAAGAGGTCTCGTATGAGAAAGAAACTTTTTGCAGTAACGAAATTGCTATTGCCGTTTCTCGCAATAGCAATTTCAGTTTTACTGTACTACTTCATTCAGGATAACGGAAAACAGAAGAAGACCGCACATCCTTACTATCTGTATCTTCTGGCGGTGATCGGAGGCGTGATCCTTCTGGAGATCGTGATCGGATTCTTCGTAAAAGATGTGCAGAAACGTATTCTTCACAAAGCTCCGTTCCTGACAGGCGTCATCGTCTTTCTGGCGCTTCTGAACTATGTCACCACCAAGACGACGATGCTGCCGACACTGTATTTTCCGTCTCTGGACCGGATCGTAGGCCTTCTTGTGGAAAGCCGGGTATTCCTTCTTCGGAATGTGGGGGATTCTCTGAAACTCCTTTCGACCGGATTTTTGTGGGGAGCTGTAGTCGGATTCTTTACAGGTCTTGGACTTGGCTACTTCAAAGTCGTCGGCTACTGGCTCAATCCGATCACCAAGATCATCGGACCGATCCCGACCACGGCATGGATCCCGCTGGCACTGTCTACTTTCCCGACGACACATGCTGCTAATGTTTTTCTGATCGCTTTTGCCGTATGGTTCCCGGTGACATTGATGAC
>CADCLV010000048.1:0-2628 GCA_902802325.1 Oscillospiraceae bacterium
TTTATGTAGGTCGGCGGGCATCTTGTGTCGGCCGTATGGCTACTCGTGATCTGCCTTATTGAATAAGCTTTTTTGCCTTGTTATCCTCCTCTTGTGATGTATGAGAAAGCACAAGAGGAGGATTTTTATGATCTCTGTAATGGATGTTTCGAAAAGTTTTGGAAGTAAGAAAGTGCTGGATGGGATTTCGATGACGATCGAGGACGGAGAGATCTTTGGTCTTCTGGGTCCGTCGGGAGCGGGTAAGACTACGCTGATCCGGGTACTGACTGGGCAATTGATGTTTGATGGCGGCGCGGCGATGGTGAATGGTAAGGATATAAGAAAGCTTACCGGTGCGGATAAGAAGAAGTTCGGTGTCATGATGGATGACTTCGGTCTTTATGAGAGACTAACCTGCTACCAGAATCTCCGTGTGTTCGCAGATATTTACGGTGTGGGCGATGAGGAGATCGGAACCGTCCTTCGGGAGGTGAAACTGGAAGAGGCCACGAAAAAAGAAGTGAAGAAATTAAGTAAAGGCATGAAGGAGCGGCTTCGTCTTGCGCGTGCACTTCTTGCCCACCCGCAAGTGCTTTTCCTGGATGAGCCGACAAGCGGGCTGGATCCGCAGACCAGTAGTGAGATCCACGAGATCATTAAAAAGAGAAAAGATGCGGGCACGATCATTTTCCTGACCACACATAACATGACGGAGGCAGAGAAACTTTGCGATCACCTGGTGCTTCTAAATGAAGGAAAGATCGTGGAGCGGGGGGCGCCGAAAGAAATGTGCCTGAGGTACGATCACCAGAAACGGATCGAAGTGGTGACAAAAGACGGCGAGTGCATTTCCATGGGAATGAATAAAGAGAATTACGAGGAGACCGGAAGAAGGATCGCGGATCTGCTGCGAGAGGGAACCCTTTCCACGATCCACTCGAAGGAGCCGAATCTGGAGACCGTGTTTATGGAACTTACGGGAAGAAAACTGGAGGTGTGAAAAATGAGAGAAGCAACAGCGATTTTTAGAAAACAGGTTCTCGATACGAGGAAGAACAGGGCGGTCCTGATTCAGTTTATTCTGTTTCCGATCATGACTATCGTGATGAGTAACGCGGTCAAGGTGGACGACATGCCGGAGTTTTTCTACCTGAAACTTTTCAGCATTATGTATATGGCGATGGCGCCCATCGTGTCCATGAGTGCCATTATCTCGGAGGAAAAAGAGAAGGGGACTCTTCGTGCGCTGATGATGAGTAATGTCAGCCCGGCATCTTATCTTCTCGGCGTCGGTGTGTATGATTTTCTCTGCTGCCTGATCGGTACGATGCTGATGAGTAAGTCCTGCGGCCTGGATGAGGCGGCGTGGTGGAAATATATGTGCGTGATCATGACAGGCCTTGTGATCTCCATTATTCTCGGGGCGGCAGTCGGGGTCCTGGCGAAAGATCAGATGGCGGCAACGAGCCTTTCTGTTCCGGTGATGTGTATTTTCACTTTCCTTCCCATGATGGCGCAGTTCAACGGCACCATCGCCAAGATCGCGAAGTTTTTCTACACCCAGCAGCTTTATCTTGCGCTCGAGGACATAAATCATGTTAAGATAAGTACAGAAGGACTGATCATCATCGCGGCGAATGCCATAGTCATCTTAGCTTTTTTCGTCCTCGCATTTCGAAAAGAAGGACTTACGAACGAGTGAAAATTTCGATCAACATCAACCCGGATAATCCTGAGACCGAGATCAGCGTGTCCTGTCCGTCGCTGACGCCGGAGGTGGAAAAAATCATATCCATGATCCGTGTCATGGACAGGAAACTTACGGTCAAAAAAGATGGTGAAGTCTTCCTTCTGGAAGTAGGAGACATCCTGTATCTGGAAGCAATGGAAAGAAAATGTTTCGTATATACGGACAGTTCCGTGTATGAATCGGAAGCAAAACTTTACGAGCTCGAGCAGCAGCTTGCTGCCTCGGGCTTTTTCCGTGTGAGTAAATCGACATTGATCTGCCTGAAGCATATCAAGTCACTGCGTGCAGATCTGAATCACCGGATCCGTATCACCATGGACAATGGTGAACAGCTCATCGCTTCGCGTCTTTATGCGGATGAATTGCGTGAGCGTCTGGGACTTCGTTAGCGGAGGGAAAAAGGTGGATAACATGCGTAAGAAAAATAATCTATTCGATAAAAAGAGCGCATCGGATTTCGTTCAATGCACTACGCTGGCATTTACGCTTCAGACAGTGGTATCCTCGCTCGTCATGTTTATAGTATCTTCGGAGACGGCGGCCGAGCAAAGTAGAATCAGCTCGATCTACGAAACGCCGGGTTTCTTATCCAAAGAGACACTTATGCAGTTTCTGGTCGTCGCACTTCTTTCTGCGGTCATCCGGCATATCTTTATGTCCGGGAAAGTCGTAAAAGTGCCGTCTGTCTCTCTTCGGGTCATTTTGACGTTTGTATGTGAGATCGTGATGGTAGGCGCTGCTGTATGGCTGTTTGAGTGGTTTCATTCGGTCCGGGTCGGACACTGGATCGGATTTGTTATCGGTGCACTTCCATGTATTATTGCCGGCGGCATCATGGCCTATAAGGGTGAGTGCAAGGAAAACGAAGAGATGAATGCGGCGCTTCGGAAAAAGCA
>CADCLV010000048.1:2688-27322 GCA_902802325.1 Oscillospiraceae bacterium
TTTTTCGAAAGCAAATAAAGGAGCGATTCCGCAGGCGCTTTGCGCCGAGGACCAGCGACGTATTTGCTTTCGAATGGAAGCGACGTATTTGCTTTCGAAAAAGGGCAAAGAAAATCCTCACGTTGAACTACCATTGGGGATGTGATGGTCAAAGCGTGAGGATGAGGATAATAGTATAGTCACCGAGGTTGGAGTCTTACGATGACCTCTTCATTCTAGTGTACAAATTTGACATTTTCAATTAGAATAGTTCTTGATACTATAACAATATTTCACGGAAACAGTCGCGTAGGGGATGAGCACTGCGGTGGAAACGGAAGGAAATGTGTATGCAAAATGTGCTGGATAGCGGTATTGGCGAGACTTTCGGGCAGGTGGAATACCCTGCGAAGATTCGCCGAGTACGGCTGAGCAAGTATCCAAACTATGCATTGCCGAGTCACTGGCATGACGATGTGGAATTTCTCGTAGTCACATCCGGATCTTTGATCTGTGACGTAAATGGTGAAGCGGTCCATCTCGAATGTGACGAGGGAATTTTTATTAATTCCCGCCAGGTCCATGATATCCGGTCGGAGAACCGGCAGGACAGTGAATACATCGTGGTGCGGTTTCACCCGATGCTGCTTTGTGCTACCAAAGAGATCGAGAACCGGTTCGTACTTCCGGTTATCGAGAATGAAAACTACCCCTATGAGGCGCTTCGAAATGACCGGGACTGGCAGAGGAGTATCATTGATGCGGTGACTCGTGTATACTATATGCGGTATGAATCGACACTGGAACTGGGTGCGCAGTCGCAGTTCTTTGCCATGTGGGATCAGATCTTCCAGCATTCAGGCAAAGCCCCGGCCAAGGCAAGGGGAAATTTCTCCCAGATGACGCAGCTGAAGATGATGATCTCGTTTATCGATGAGCATTATAAAGAGCGGGTGACTTTGGAAGATATCTGCGCGGCCGGCAACATGGGCAAGACCAGCTGCTGCCAGCTTTTCCAGAAGTATCTGAACCAGACGCCGAATCTGTATCTGACGATGTTCCGCCTTCGAAAAGGCGCGGAACTTCTGGTACAGACGGACCTGCCGATCGTGGATATTTCCTACGAAGTCGGCTTTTCCGGCGCCAGTTATTTTGCCGAGGCATTCCGGAAACATATGGGCGAAATGCCCAGCGCCTATCGGAAGAAACGCCGCGGATAAGTGCGGCTTCCCAAGGTGCATTTCCCGTAGATCCATGCGGGAAGAGGGAGGGTCTAAAATGAGCGACTGTGAACGTTGTTCGAATTATGTCTACGATGACGAGGCCGGCGGGTATTTCTGCGAGGCCCCGATCGACCAGGATGCCTGGGAGCGGCTTCTTGAGGGCCGGCGGAAGGACTGTCCCTACTACATTGAAGACGGCGAATATAAGACCGTAAATAAACAGATCTGACAACGGTGGAATGACAACTATGAAGCAGAAATACAGATGCATTTTCCAGGAATGCCGCCCCTATCGGCGGGAATTCATCCTCGGTCCGGCAGCCAAACTTTTCGAAGCGGTGCTGGAGCTGATCTTGCCGTACCTGATGGGCCGGATCGTGGATACAGGTTTTTCTTCGGACAGCCGGGGATTCATTATCCGCACGGCGCTTCTGATGTTCGGCATGGCTTTCTTAGGCCTTTCGGCGGCGGCGGTCTGCCAGTATTGTGCGGCCCGGGCCAGTTCCGGAGTCGGCGCCCGTCTTCGTGACCGTCTTTTGACCCAGGTAAATGCACTGTCGGTGACGCAGCAGGAGAAGTGTGGTGTTTCTTTTCTGAACGTGGCCATGACTTCGGATGTGAACCAGGTCTGCACCGGTGTTTCGATGTTTATCCGTCTGGTGTTCCGTGCTCCGTTTATTACCGTCGGCGGTATCGTGGCGGCGCTTCTTCTGGATGCGCCTATGTCCGTGGTGATTGCGGTGGGATCCACGCTGTTTCTGATCACGCTTCTGTCCATCATCAAAGTGACTTTTGTCCGCTATAAGGTGGTGCAGAAGAAACTGGACGATGTCAGCCGTGTGGTAAATGAGCGGCTTTCCGGTATCCGTGTCGTCCGTGCTTTTTCCAGAGAAAAATACCATCAGGATCTGACCGATGAGGCCAGTGAGATCTATGCCAAAGAGACACTTTCCGTGGCGAAATATTCGGCGCTTCTTCGTCCGATCACGATCCTCATCATGAACGCCGCTGTGGTATTTGTACTGTGGGTCGGCGGCTACCGCATCGATGGCGGCGTCATTACCGCCGGCATGCTCCTGACGTTTATCAACTACATCTTCAGTATTTTCGATGAGCTTAATAAGATCGGAAATCTGGTGGTGATCTTCTCCCGTTCCTTTGTCTCTGCCGAGCGTATCGAAGAGGTGCTGGAAATGGTGCCGGACAGACGGGCACCGGAAGAGGGAGAGGAGGCCGAGGATCACGACGAGAAAGCCATCGTGAAATGGAAGAACGTGTCCTTTTCGTATCTGTCCGGAAAAGAAGATTCGGAAGAATATTATGCGCTGAAAGATGTGTCCTTCGAGCTTCGGAAAGGGGAGAAACTGGGCATCATCGGTACGACGGGTTCCGGTAAATCCACTATCATCGCGCTTCTTTTGCGGCTTTACGAAGCCGGGAAAGGCCATATTTACGTGGATGGGAAATCCATCTCCACCTTGCCGGATTCTTTCCTGCGGGAGAAGATGGCGCCGGTATTTCAGACCACAGCTCTTTTTGCCGGAACGATCCGGGATAATCTGAACCTTGGAAGAAAAAAGCCGCTTTCCGATGAAGAACTAAAGTCCCGCTGCGAAATTGCCCAGGCCTGGGATTTTATATGTGAAAAAGGCGGACCGGATGCCCGGGTGGAACCGAAAGGAAAGAATTTTTCCGGAGGCCAAAGGCAGCGCCTTTCTATTGCCCGTGCTCTTTGTACGGACTGTGAGATATTGCTTCTGGATGACTGTACCGCCGCGCTGGATAAGGAGACGTCGGCCCGTTTTTCCGAGGCGCTGGCGAAACATGCGAAAGAGCATCACCGGACGGTGGTGGAGATCTCTTCGAAGATCAACGAGATCGCGGATTCCGACTGGATCATCGTTCTGGATAACGGCGCGGTCGTTGGCCAGGGGAAACACGAAGCTCTTCTGAATGAATGCGAAGCCTATGCCCGTATTGCGGCTTCGCAGGAGATGGGAGGTGTGGAATAATGGCGAAAGACTCGATGCTGAGCGGAATGGGAAATCTAAGTCCGGATGCGGCGAAGATGTCTGATGGCAAAAGCCGCATCTCGCTGAAAGATCTGTCGTCGCTTCTGCGCTTTACCGGAACGTCGAAGTTCTCTTTGCTCCTTTTGATCCTGGCTGCCATTTTAAGTGGCGGACTTCAGGTAGTGGCTCCAACCTTTTTGGGCGCCACCGTAGACCATATGGGAGATGTGGGAAATGTGGATCTTTCTTATCTGGGAAAGCGTGCGCTGATCCTTCTCGGCATGTATCTTCTGGCGGCTCTTTTTACATGGGTAGTCAGTTATTTTGCCAATGTGGTTGCAGCCAAGACAGCACTGGAAGTGCGCCGCTCTCTTTCCAGGAAACTGTCGCACCTGCCGGTGTCTTTCTATGACACCCATCCTCAGGGTGACACGGCGACGCATTTCATTAACGACGCGGATGCGATTTCCGAAGGTATGCTTCAGGGCCTTCTCAATCTCTTTACGGTGCTGGTCACGATCCTGGGCACCGTTGGATTCATGGTGTATATCAGCTGGAAGATGACCATTATTATCCTGCCGATGGCGGTGCTTATGATCTGGTCCGCCACCACGATCGCAAAGAAGACTACGAAATATTTTAAGTCCCAGCAGAATCTGGTGGGCTCTCTTTCCGGTGATGTGGAGGAGAACCTCTATGGCCGCAAAGAGATCAAGGCTTTCGGCTGTCAGGAAAAGTTCCTTTCGGAATTCCGGGAGAAGAACGATGAACTGAACCGATCCTCGGTGACGGCCCAGTTTGCTTCGTCGCTTCCGAATCCGGTGACCCGTTTTGTGGACAGCACCACCTATATTCTCATCGGTGCCCTGGGTGTGTGGTTCGGAGGTCTTACGGCCGGCAACATCATGACCTTTATCCTTTACTGGAAGAATTTCAGTAAGCCCATTAACGACCTGACCAATATCACGACCCAGGTCATGGCGGCCTTTGCCTCCCTTTCCCGTGTCTTCTCCATTCTGGATCTTCCGGAGGAAGAGGAAGTCGTGGAAGAGGAAACGAAGGAAGAGAAAGTCCGTGGCGAAGTGATTTTCGAGCATGTGACATTCGGCTATACGGAAGAAAAGAAGATTTTCGACGACTTCAGCCTGAAGGTGGAGCCGGGCCAGAAGGTGGCCATTATCGGCCCGACGGGCTGCGGCAAAACCACTCTCATGAATCTTCTGATGCGTTTCTATGAGCAGGGCTCGGGACGGATCCTCATTGACGGACAGGATATTTCCAAGATCTCCAGATCCCGTCTTCGCAGTATGTTCGGCATGGTCCTTCAGGAGACCTGGCTTCTGGAACGGTCGATCCGGGACAACATTGCCTACGGGCGTCCGGACGCTACCGAGGAAGAAGTGATCGCGGCCGCCAAGGCAGCCCGTGCCCACGGATTTATTAAACGTCTTCCGGATGGATACGATACGGTTCCCGGAAAAGAGATCTCTCTTTCCGAAGGCCAGAAGCAGCTTCTGTGTATTGCCCGTGTCCTTCTTATGGATCCGTCACTTCTGATCCTGGACGAAGCCACATCGGCGGTAGATACCTTGACGGAAAAACGTATCGTAGAGGCATTTGATGCCATGACAAAGGGAAGAACAGGATTCATCATCGCCCATCGTCTTTCCACTATCGCCGGCGCCGATCAAGTCATAAAACTCGGTCAGGCAAAACAGAGCTGACAAAGCTAAACAGAAGACGTTTCTTTTATTTCCCGGACGAAAAAGAACCTTCCCGTCGCTGTCCTCGGGCGTTGCCCTGCGGAGGCTCGGGAAGGTTCTTTTCTTGCCTGGAATTATCAAAAAAACTGACTTCTTTTTTAAGATTTTCGCCTTGTTTTGCCTTATCTTATCCTATATACTGATATACGGAAAAAGTTGGGTTTCTCACAAGACTTTTTCCCTGAAAACTGTTTCAAAAAAATATACATATAAGGAGAGGCTCATCGTATGAAAGTGAACATTACTGAGACCGTACTGCGTGATGCGAACCAGTCGTTGATCGCAACCAGAATGCCGTTTTCGGATTTCGAAGACATCCTGGAGACACTGGATAACGCGGGTTATTACTCGCTGGAGTGCTGGGGAGGCGCTACATTTGACTCCTGCCTGCGTTACCTCAATGAAGATCCGTGGGAGAGACTGAGAAAGATCAAGGCAGTCTGCAAGAAGACTCCGCTGCAGATGCTGCTGCGTGGCCAGAACATCCTGGGCTACAAGCACTATCCGGATGATGTAGTACGTCTCTTCATCAGAAAGTCTGCCGAGAACGGCATGGACATCTTCCGTATCTTTGATGCCCTCAACGATTTCCGTAATATTGAAGTCTGCATTGACGAAGTAAAGAAGTGCGGCAAGCATGCGCAGGGCTGCATCTGCTACACCACTTCTCCGGTACATACCCTCGAGAAGTATGTTGAGATGTGCAAAGAGCTCGAGAAGATGGGCGTTGACTCCATCGCCATCAAGGATATGGCAGGTATCTGCTCTCCGAAGGAAGCTTACGATCTCGTAAAGGCCATTAAGGATGCGAAGATCTCTGTTCCGCTCTTCTTCCATACCCACCATACAACAGGCATGGGTCCGATGACTCTCATGAAGGCGATCGAGGCCGGCGTGGATGGTATCGACTGTGCGATCTCCTCTTTCGCAGGCGGCACATCCCAGCCTTGCACAGAGACCATGGCTTACACCATGGGCCAGTATGGCTATGAGACCGGTCTGGATACAGACAAGCTCAAGAAGATCGCTGATTTCTTCGTTCCTGTAAGAAAGAAGTTCCTCGATAACGGCACACTCAATCCTGCCGTTATGGGCATCAAGGCTGATATCCTCAAGTATCAGGTTCCGGGCGGAATGCTCTCCAACATGATCGCGAACCTCAAGGATATGAATGCTCTGGATAAGTTCGACGAAGCTCTGGCAGAGATCCCGGCTGTTCGTAAGGACATGGGTTATCCGCCGCTCGTTACTCCTCTTTCCCAGATGGTTGGTAATCAGGCTGTACAGAACGTTCTCCTCGGCGAGCGTTACAAGAACATCTCCAAGGAGATCAAGGCTTATCTCCGTGGTGAATACGGCAGAGCTCCGGGCGAAGTAAACCAGGAACTCATCGACAGATGCTGGAAGCCGGAAGAGCTCGTGAAGGGCAGATTTGCTGATACCCTTGAGCCGGCTTTTGAAAAGACCAAGAAAGAACTTGGCAAGCGTGCACGTTCTGACGAGGATGTCCTTTCCTACATCGCTTTCCCGCAGGTAGCCGAGAAGTATTTCGATTACCGTGAAGACCAGGAGAGCAACACCGTGAATTACACGATCGAGAAGAAGGAGGATTGATTTCCATGAATCCTGCATTATTCCTGCTTTCTGTGGAAGATGGATTAAGACAGTATAGCTTCGGTGAAGCACTGGGCGTCGCTCTCTTTACCTGGGCGATCGTGTTTGCCGTACTGTTCCTGATCTTTGTCATCATCCGCATTTTCGGCGCTGTCGTCGGTTCTTTTTCCAAGAAGCCGGAAACAGCACCGGCCGCCGCACCGGCAGCAGCTACCGCTCCGGCCAAAGCGGAAGATCCCGGCGAGGAGTTCTCTTCCGGTACATTGAAGCTCAAGGGCTGTGATGAAAAGACAGCTGCCATGATCATGGCGATCGTGAGTGACAACACCGGTATCCCGCTCAATGAACTGATCTTCAAGTCCATCTCGCTGGTGGAAGAAAAATAAAGGAGAGACGCCAACATGATTTATAACGTAACGATTAACGATAAAGTATATGAAGTGGAAGTAGAGAAGGGCAAAGCGAACCTTCTGAAGACAACTGAAGTCGTTGCCGCTCCTGCAGCAGCACCGGCCGCAGCACCGGCAGCTCCGGCTGCTGCACCTGCCGCCGCTCCGGCTCCGGCAGCCGGCCCGATCTCCGGAACACCGGTTCCGGCACCGCTCCCGGGCACCATCCTGAAGGTCAATGTCACAGCCGGTCAGGCTGTCAAGGAAGGCGACCTTCTGGTCGTACTCGAAGCCATGAAGATGGAAAACGAGATCTATGCTCCGGCTTCCGGTACAGTGGGTCAGGTCCTCGTTTCCAAGGGCGCGACGGTGGCTACCGGCGACGTTCTCGTAACTCTTTCGTAAGTTAGGAGGTCGCAACCGTGTTTATTGATGCATTAAAAAACATCTGGGAGGCCAGCGGCATCATCTCCATGACCTGGCAGCAGGGCGTCATGCTCCTGGTTGCCGGCGTGCTGATCTATATGGCGATCGGCAAAAAGTGCGAGCCGCTCCTTCTTCTGCCGATTGCTTTCGGTATGTTACTGAGTAACCTTCCTGTCGCAGGTCTTTACCACGCGGAAGTATTTGCAGGCGGACATGTTCACTGGGATCTGCTGGGTGGCGGAACGGAACTGACACCAGGTCTTCTGGATTACATCTACCTGGGCGTGAAGCTGGGCATCTTCCCCTGCCTGATCTTTATGGCTGTTGGTGCCATGACAGACTTTGGTCCTTTGATCTCCAGACCGTCGTCTCTCTTCATGGGTGCCGGCGCGCAGTTTGGTATTTCCTTTGCCTTCGTTATGGCCTCGCTCCTGGGCTTTACTGCTGCAGAAGCTTCTTCCATCGCCATTATCGGCGGTGCTGACGGCCCGACAGCGATCTACCTGACAACGAAGCTGGCTCCGCATCTTCTCTCGGCCATCGCCATCGCGGCTTATTCCTATATGGCATTGATCCCGATCATCCAGCCGAGAATCATGCGCCTCATGACGACAGAGAAGACCAGAAAGATCAAGATGAAGCAGTCCAGAAGCGTATCGAAGGTCGAGAAGGTTTGCTTTCCGGTTATCGTTACCGTTGTCTGCACACTGATCCTGCCTTCCGTTGGCGCCCTTCTCGGTATGCTGATGCTGGGTAACCTCTTCAAGGAGTCCGGTGTGACTGAGCGTCTTTCTGATACTGCCCAGAATGCACTGTGCAATATCGTTACCATCTTCCTGGGTGTTACCGTTGGTGCCACCGCTATGGGTGAGAACTTCCTCAAGCTCGATACCCTGAAGATCATCGGTCTTGGCCTGATCGCTTTTGCCTTCTCCACCTTCGGCGGTCTCCTGATCGGAAACATTATGTGCGCGCTGACAGGCGGAAAGATCAACCCGCTGATCGGTTCGGCCGGTGTATCCGCTGTTCCGATGGCTGCCCGTGTTTCCAACACAGAAGGTCAGAAAGCGGATCCGGGCAACTTCCTTCTCATGCACGCCATGGGTCCGAACGTTGCCGGTGTTATCGGTTCCGCTGTAGCTGCAGGTACACTTCTGGCGCTCTTCGGCTGATAAGAAGAATCGAAAGAAAAACGATCATGAGGGTGCTGTCCCGCAGGGGGCAGCACCTTTTTTGTATGACAACATTGTCACGCGGGGAAGAAATATTCTTGTTATTCTTTGCTTATAAAGATATTGTGTGTCGATTGGGGCGAGATACAAAGAAGTAGATAAAGGCGGAAGAAGTGTGGCAACGGTTTTCTGCCTTGCGCACGAGAGGGTACAAGAACATGCAATCTTCAAAGAAAAGAATCCTGGCCGCGGTCATTTCGGCCGGAATGCTCCTGCCGGTATCCGGCTGTAAAAAAAGCGGGAATTCATCGAAATCAAAGGGATATAGTTATACATCCGGGCAGGAAATAAAGGAAACTGACCCGTATTTTCAGGCAGAAATAAAAAAGATCGAGCTTCCGAAAAAAGAGGGATTCACCATTGATTATGAGAGTATTGAGAACTGTACTCTGATGGGAGGCGTGGCGATGGTCGCATATAGCCAGGGATACGTCCTTCCGGAAGGAAAACGGATTGAGGACATGAGTTTTGAAGAAGGTGCCCAATACTATGTCCAGGGAACCGCGTTATTCGATGCGGATGGGGAGATGATCTCCGAGTTTTCCGATTCAGCACATAACGTTATCACTGTAGTTTCTGGTCAGGATAACGATTTTTACCTGCTTTATGGTGAGTTCGATCCGGTCCTTCAAAGAATGGCCTTTCGGATCAATGTTCTCACGTCGGAAGGAGAGACGGTCAAGACGATCGCTCTTTCCACGGTGCCATATTCGGATGATTCTTACTCGGCGAAACTTCAGATCCTGAAAGACGGATCCATTGGAATGTTTACGAAAGATGGATTATATGTTATGGATCAGGAAGGAAATGAGATATGTAAAGTCTCGGATCCGGGCCGAACGCTGGAAACTGCGGTCATTTCTCAGGATGGAAAAGATTATGTCATTTCCGGCATCTACGATATTAACGAGGATATGGATATCCAGATCAAAGAAGTGGATCTGAAGACCGGTTCTCTGGGAAAAGCGATCGACGGGAATTATCTTGCTGCTTATACCCAGCCGGTCATCACTGACTCCGGCATCTATGTGTCCGGTACAGAAGGATGCAAGAAGGTCGATCTGAAAACGGGAGAACTGGAAACGGTTTTTAACTGGAATGATACGGATGTCAGCCTGCAAATGATTTCGACTGCCCAGGTCGTTCCTCTGAACGATAATGAGTTTATGGCTTCTGCCTCCCTTTATACGGGCAAGGGAGTGGGGTGCAATCTGATCCACCTCAAACGCGCTGACAAGAATCCGCACGCAGGCCAGAAGGTCCTTATTATCGGTGGAACCGGCGCCGAATACAGCGAGTCGATGAGTGCATTTATCGCAGAATATAACGCGGATCCCGATAGTCCCTGCCATATCGTTTACCGGGACTATGCAGACGGAGTCGCGCCAAACGAGGGGTACGCAGGCACTGAACAGAAGCTCTATCTGGATATTCTCTCCGGAGAAGGACCGGATATCCTGATCAACGCTTCCAATTCGGCTGCATTCCAGAGCGAAGAGACGGTAGTTGACCTCAATTCCTATATGAACGGCGCCGATGGAATTGACAGAAGTGAGTATTTTGAGAATATCTTTCCGATTTTTGAAAAAGACGGGAAATTGTTCCATATCCCGGTCCGGGTAGAACTATATGGCTTCCAGGCAAATGAAGAACTCCTGGATAAGCGGTTCGGCTGGACCTATGATGAATTTGAAAAAGCGGGCCAATCGCTTCCGGAAGGTGTCAGCTTTATGGAAGGGACCAAGTACGATGAACTGCTTTTGAACTTGATCGGGCCGAAAATGAAGGATTTCATTGACTTCTCGAAAAAGTCCGTCAACTTTGAAAATGAGGATATGAAGCGGCTCCTTCAGCTGTCGAAAAAATACGGCGTAAAGGAGATCCCTGCGGATGAAGGCATGGATCTGACATACTTGGGTGACGGTATGTACAGCGCAGACGGAGACGACCGCACGATGGTGAAATACCAGGCCGGTCTGCTGGCAATGAAAAATGACAGTGTATATAATCTCCGGGAGTATTGTCACGCGAAAGACGCCATGGATAAAAAGATATTTTTTGTCGGATTCCCGTCGGAAGAGGGAAAGGGAATGAGCGTCTACTGCATGCTTTCTCTGGCAATCTCCGCCTCCAGTCAATTTAAAGATGAGGCATGGGATTTTATCCGCTCCTACCTGGGATATGAAATGGAAGAACCGAATATAGAGCTCGGCCTTCCGGTAAACAGGGCTTTATTTGAATCTTCCTGCCATAAAGAGATGGAAGCGGAAAATGCGGCATACGAGAACGCCATTAAGAGTATGCCGCTGGAGCATTTGAGGGGAGTTATTTGCAAAATTTCGGAAAGCGATATCGATGAACTGCGGGAACTGATGGAACATGCCGATGGCACGGAGATCACGATCGCGGCCATTTCGGATGTGCTCAAGGAAGAAGCCGCCGCTTATTTTGCCGGAGACCGGACCGAGGAAGAAGTCCTGAAAAATATCCAGAACCGTGCCGGAAACATCATCAAAGAAATGTCGTAACAGGTGAGCGATCCATCACAGATGAATCGTGATGGCCAGCTTTTTCTCCCCGGCAGAGGTCGCAGAAATGCGGCCTCTGTGTTTTTCTACGATAGCACGGGCAAGGGAAAGTCCGATTCCGTGTCCGCCGGTTTCGGAATTTCTGGAACTGTCTGTTCTGTAGAACCGCTCGAACATATTCCGGCACTCTTCTTCCGAGATCGTTTCCTTTGTATCGTTTGTCACTTTGAGGAGCGCACCTTTGCGGGATCGGGTCAAAAGGACATCGATATGTCCGTTTTCCGGTGAGTACTTCACGGCATTATCCAGGACGATGGAAAGAAGAGATTCGATGGCCTTTTTATCGCCCGTAATATGGATATTCTCGTCGATCTGAGAAGAGATGGTCTTATTCCCTGCCGTGGCAACCGCGGTAAAGGAAATGGTCTGAGAGCGGGTCAGAGAAGAAAGATCCAGATCGGTCATGTTAAGAAGCGTGCCTGTTTCTTCCATCTTCGACAGCGTGATCAGATCCGAGGTCAGTTCCGAAAGCCTGTTGACCTGAAGCTTAATATCGGAGATCCATTCATTTTCGGAAGCACCATCATTTTCCATTTCCAGCACATCGGCATCAGCGGTAATAATGGCCAGCGGCGTCTTGATCTCATGTCCGGCATCGGTAATAAACCGTTTCTGCTTTTCGTAACTTTCGGCCACCGGACGGATGACTCTTCCGGAGGCGAAAAAGACCAGGATGCCCACGAGAAGAAGGCAGGCCAGAGAAACGACGATACTGATATTTCTGAAATTCCTGAAGTTGGCAAGACTGGCGCCGCAGTCCCGGAAAATAACCAGGCGGTTTCCTTGCGGATCGGGCTGCCCCAGAAGATAACGGTAGTCGCCGATAAATCCTGTGCGGCTGCCTTTATTGAAAATGCGCCGGGCATATTCATTTGCCGTGTCTTCTGTTACGGCGGAAATGAACCGGGTGTCGGTATGAAGGATCGTTCCGTCCGGACCGAAAAGTACGCTGAAGTAACGTGTTTCATAGGCAAGTTCTTTGGAGTGGATACGCCCCTCGTCAAAGCGCATGAAGCCTTTTCCCCCTTCTCTTTCAGAAGGAGGGATCTGATCCATATGATCCCGTTCTTCCGGATGCGGATCCTTTTCGTTTAAAAAAGCACCTCCGTTTTCCATAAGGAGGGAAAGGATCTCATCGCTTTCCGAAATGACCTGCCGGTAGTTAAACAGATTGATGCCGCCCATCAGGATGAGAAGCACCAGAAGGACCGCCAGCATAGTCGTCAGTATCAACCGGATCCGAAGCTTTCTGATCATGCTTCCACCTCCAGAGAATAGCCGGCATTACGGGAAGCTTTGATCTTCACGTTGGCGCCGATGGACGAAAGTTTCTTTCGAAGATAAGAAAGATTGGTCCAGACAACATTAATATCCGCATCGCTGTCCAGCCCCCAGACCTTCTCCATAAAGCGGTCTGTGGAGATCAGGGCGCCGGGATTACTCATCAGGTATTCCATCATCTGATACTCTTTGGCGGCAAGCCGCATGGCGCCCGAAGGGCCGGAAAGGGTGAAACTTGCCCGGTTCAGTTCGATGTTTCCGAAACGAAGTGTATTATCCGCGGAAGAGGAAACACTTCTGGTGATGGCCCGAAGCCGTGCCAGAAGCTCTTTGCTTTCAAAAGGCTTGGTGAGGTAGTCATTGGCACCCAGGTCCAGTCCTTCCACCTTATCGTCCACTTCCGAGCGGGCAGTGAGCATCAGGATCGGAACGGAAATTCCTTTTTCGCGGACTTTGCGGAGGACCGTAAATCCGTCCATTTTCGGCATCATCACATCCAGGACGGCACAGTCGTATTCGCCGGTCAGAAGATAATCCAGCGCATCTTCGCCGTTATCTACCGCTTCCACGGCATAGTTGTTTTTGGAAAGGATCGCGCACAGGGCACGGGACATGGATTTTTCATCTTCAGCAAGCAAAATACGCATAGAAAGTTTCCTCGCTTTATATGTTGTTTCAGTATTTCCTTAATCTCCATTATACAGGAAAAGCACCTTTGTTTCGGGCCTCTTTTCTTTTTTGGAGGATTAAAGAAAAGGAGCGGAAAAACATGGCAGCACAGATGGTTTTCGAAAGATATGAAAAGAAATATATCCTGGATAGAAAGGCTGTTTCCGCTATTAAGAATGCGATGGCAGGAAGATTGATCCTGGATAAATACGGAAAGACTACCATCGCCAATCTGTATTTTGATTCGGAAGAGTATAAAGTGATCCAATCTTCAATGGAAGCGACTACTTATAAAGCCAAACTCCGGGTGAGAAGTTACGGCCGGGTCAAAGAAGGCGGAATGGTATTTGTGGAACTTAAGAAGAAATACGAAGGGATCGTGTATAAAAGACGCGTGGAGATCCCGGAGTTCCCGGCCATGGACTGGCTCTGTGCAGGAGGGGCTCTTCCCCCCATTGATACAAGGGAAAAGGAAGGACAGCCGAATTACAGAAGAATCGGAAAAGAGATCGACGATTTCCGGTTCCGATATGGAGATGCGGCGATCCTTCCCCGGGTTTATCTAAGTTACGAAAGAGAAGCCTATGCGCCGGTATCGACAAGTGGAGAAGATATCCGCATCACATTCGATACGAATATCCTGGCAAGGGACTACGACCTGTCACTGCGGTCGGAAGCATATGGAGAACCGGTACTGGATCCGGACTTTACGGTAATGGAAGTGAAGATCCCAAAGTTCGGATCCATGCCGATCTGGCTTTGCCGGTGCCTTTCCGAAAACTATGTGATGCCGGATTCCTTTTCAAAATATGGCACATACTTTCGAAACCGTATAAACGGAAGAAGAAACGATACTATAGGAGGACAACGCTATGCTTAACAGTTTATATCACACACTTATGGGGAATACGACCGTATCGTATACAGGATTTCTGCTTCCTGTGGCGGCATCACTTCTTCTGGGACTGATCTTTGCCATGGCGTATATGTACAGAAGCAGAAGAAGCCGAAGTCTTATCGCCACCATGGCAGTGCTTCCTGCTGTGGTATGCGTCATCATTATGGCGGTGAATGGAAATATCGGTGCCGGAGTAGCTGTGGCAGGTGCATTCGGTCTTGTGCGGTTCCGTTCCGCGCCGGGTACGGCCAAAGAGATCACGGCTATCTTTATCGCCATGACAACAGGTCTTCTTTGCGGCATGGGATTTCTGATCTACGCGGCGATCTTCGTACTCATTATGAGTCTCGTACTGGTCCTTTACAGCTTCATCGGATTTGGCGAAGAAGACAACAGCCTGCGAAAGAGCCTTCGGATCACGGTGCCGGAGAATGTGGATTATACGAAAGAATTTGAAGAGATCTTCGACCAGTACACCACCTCCAGAAAGCTTCTTTCCGCTAAGACCTCGGGTATGGGTTCGCTGTTTAAGCTTTCCTACGATATCACCTTAAAAGATCCTTCCGTGGAAAAAGCACTGGTAGATGAGCTTCGGGTGAAAAACGGAAATCTGGAGATCGCTGTGACGGTCGTGATGCCGAGAGAAAATGAAGAACTCTAAGTGCTTTTTCCGAGGGGAAAAGGGAGAAAGAGAAGAAAGAAAAGGATGGAATACAAACCTGGGTCTGACCGGAGAAAAGGAGATAAAAATGAAAAAGGAAATGTACATGAAAAAGAACAAGCTTATGGCGCTGGCTATCTCTGCCACATTACTGGTGGGCGGAAGCATTGCTCTGGCAGCCTGTAAGAATAAAGAGGATTCGAACGAAAAAGAAGCGGACGTTGCTTCTTCGGCTACCAGGTCTTCCGGGAATACCGCTTCTTCCGGATCCAATTCTTCTTCGGAAAATGCAACGGTAGAACTTCTGAAACTGACGGATAAGGATCAGGAGACATCCTACGATGAAGCCACGGCCCAGAAGATCGAGCTTTCTGACAACTGCGGAAAAATAAACATCACGAAAGAAGGCACCTATATCGTAACGGGAGCCACCAATAACGGCATGATCATCATTAACGTAAATTCGGAAGAAGATGTGCACCTGATCCTTCGGGATGCAACCATCGTAAGTGAATCCTCCGCAGCTATTTATGTCATGTCCGCAGACGAAGTTTATATTACGCTGGAAGGCGAAAACCGGCTCTCCAACGGAGGTGTATTTGCCAATATCGACAGTAATGATATCGATAGCGTGATCTATAGTAAAGATGACCTGACGGTCAACGGTTCTGGAAGCCTGACGATCACATCACCTTCGGGTCATGGTATTGTTTGTAAAGATGATCTGGT
The DNA here is from genome assembly GCA_902802325.1 of Oscillospiraceae bacterium. Lineage (GTDB taxonomy): Bacteria > Bacillota > Clostridia > Saccharofermentanales > Saccharofermentanaceae > Scatonaster. The sequence continues at coordinate 18,153 of CADCLV010000048.1, forward strand.
CCTTTGCGGCGGAAACTATATCATTACTGCAAAAGAAGACGGCATCAACACCAATGATTCCATCCTCTTTACTTCCGGCACCTACACCATTGAGTGTCAGGATGATGCGATCCACACAGACGGTATGCTGGAATTTGAAGGCGGCACCTATTCGATTACCGGCGCGGAAGGACTCGAGGGCACCTACGTCCTGATCAACGAAGGTGACTTTACCATCGAGGCAAAGGATGACGGGATTAATGCCGGACAGAAATCGGATGCATATTATCCGACTATCGAGATCAACGGCGGTACTATTCGTGTGACTATGGGACAGGGCGACACGGATGGCCTGGATGCCAACGGTAACCTTTACATCAACGGCGGCACGGTGGAAGTGAATGCCCAGAATCCCTTCGATTACGATGGAGAAGGAGTTCTTTCCGGCGGAACCGTGATCGTAAACGGGCAGGAGGTGACTGCCCTCACATCCCAGGACATGGGCGGATTTGGCGGCCATGGCGGTAAAGGAGGAAACGGCGGACAGAACGGAAGCTTTGAAGGCCGTGGCGGAAAAGGACAGAAGAACGGGCAGATGCAGCAAGGCGCCATGCCTGACGATATGACGCCGCCGGATCTGGAGGAGGGTCAGATGCCGATGGGACCTAAGGGTGACATGGCATAAGTGCGAAGTCTTCTCTTTTCTGATACAATAAGACTAGATTCCAGTCTGGCTGAGAAGGGAGATCAGAGATGAAAAACGCGATCATTGGATTTCACCGTGAATATGAAGAGAACGGCTGCTTCTGCAATTGGTATCCGGCAGAATTTGATTATGCCGGGCGGCATTATCTCCATTCCGAGCAGTTTATGATGTACCAGAAAGTCATGATGTTCGGCCAGACAGAACTGGGTGAAGAGATCATGCGGACGCCGGACCCGGAGCAGTGTAAGATCCTGGGAAGAGAATTCTTCGACGGATTCGATGCGGCTCTTTGGAAGAAGACCCGTTTCGTCGTAGTCAAGCGGGGGATCCGCGCCAAGTTCTCCCAGAATCCCCAGATGATGGAGGTTCTCTTAGCAACCGGAAATGCCATCCTGGCGGAGTGCTCACCTCGTGATAAGGACTGGGGTATCCTCCTTTCCACATCCGATCCGGAGGTGCAGGATATCACGAAATGGAGAGGCGAGAACCTTCTTGGACAGGTCCTGATGGAGGTCCGTGAAGAACTTCGGGAAGAACTCCGTGTCAGTGAAGACGGCGAGACTTTCCCTTATGATGATGCCTCCGAAAAAGAACCGATCTCCGAATGGGAAATGCTGCCGGGCGAACTTCTTCGCATCCCGCAGTTTACAAAGACGGTCATGGCTTACGTAGATACCATCGGCTGTGTAGTCGGTTCCGAAGAAAGCAAGAATGCATTCTTATTTACCCGATCCCTTTCTGACTGGGAGACTCTCATCAAAGCCGGCCATGCCAACGCTGACGGGCTTCCGGTACCGGGCTTTATGGAAATGAAACAGGATGTCTATGATATCGCAAGACGCCTCGATAACGGCGACAGTGCATTTCCTGAAGATGAAGCGGAGGAATAAGGCTCAATATTGAAAAAGATACATATACTCGGGTGTGCTATTCTGTCAGCCCTTTTGGTAGTAAGTTGCAAATCTCAAAGTAAATCTTCAACCAAAGAAGCGACTTCAAAGGGTTCAACAGAGTCAGAAGTAACAAGTGTTGATATAACAACAGAGTCTTCTGATGATTCAAAGAGTCCGGATCAAAGTGAGACGAATCTGAGCCATGAGGTTTCAGAGTCTGTTGATTCGTCGGAATCTCAAGAAGAGACAACTAGTGGAATGGAAACATCTGTTGATGAAGAAGTAGCAATAGATACGCCATCAGCGAAGGTGTTCCATAAAAAATTAACGCAATGGAATATTCCGTTAGATTCCTATTCCAACGATGGTTTTGCGTCTATGGATGGCGAACTTTATTTGGACAATAATGAAATGTTTACGGCTACATACAACCATTATTCTACGGCTGAAGAGGCCCAAAAGCAGTTTGAAAGAGCAGTAAGTGAAGGCGAAATCTATGATGTAGTAGAAACGGAAATCTTAGAAGATGAGGATGAACCGAGAAAATATGTTGCTTGTGGTCATTTTCAATTTGATGAAAAGAGTCCTGCTTTGCCGGATTACTATGTGATCATTCAGTTTGACCAGGAATACATTTACCTTTATGGAAGAGGAGATATCCATGTTCAAAAAGTGAAAGAACTTGTGAAAGCAATGGATATCGAGCTTCCGTCATGAAGTTTGAATTTGCGTAACCCCCTATATTATAGGTCCGTTTGGAAAATGTGATGCAACGAATTCTGCACAAATTCTTCGCTGAAGAATTGTGCAGTTTGAGTTAGCACTCTCACCTTGACAGTGCTAATTTCGGATCTATAATAGGAGATGAACAAAGGAACGAAGGTCCAAATAGAAGATAAGATCTCCGCCCCCAAGTCCGATAACATTTATGATTGGAGGAATGATGTATGTTATCGTTATTTGGTGAGAACTTATTTGATGATTGGATGGGCTTCCCAATGAGAGAGCTCGCAAATGTGGACAAGAGACTCTACGGTAAGAATGCAAGTCATGTCATGAAGACCGATGTCAACGAGACGGACGAGAACTATGAACTCGAGATCGACCTTCCGGGTTTTAAGAAGGATGAGATCAATGTACAACTCGAAGACGGCTACATGACGATCAGTGCCACGAAGGGCCTGGATCAGGAAAAGAAGGATAAGAAGGGCCGGATCATCCGTCAGGAGAGATATGCCGGTGCGATGTCCCGATCTTTCTACGTCGGCGCCAACGTCCGCAAAGAAGACGTCAAGGCAAAGTTTGAGGACGGTGTCCTGAAGCTGGATATCCCGAAGAAGGAATTGAACCTGCCGGGCGATAATACCATTTGTATTGAAGGATAAGCTTTCATGGATGCGCCCGGAAGTTCGGCTCATGGTCTTTCGGACGCACCTCCCCTATCCCATAATGACACTCCTATATTCATAACTTACACTCCCAAACGAAAGAAGACCGTTCCGAAGAGATCCGGAACGGTCTTTTCTTGTGTCTTGTGATTAAGATTCTACCGTAAGCCGCCTGGTCAGTTTCCCCAGTGGTTTTTCCAGAAGCTGCTTCTGCAGGACGGCCAGAAGGATCACGAAGGGGGTCGTGCAAAGCAGTAAGTACAGAGGTCCTAATTTGACGCTGTTTTTGGTTGCGAAGTGCATGATCGTCTGCTGGATCGGAAATCCGAAAAGATAAAGTCCGTAAGCAATGTCATGCTTATTGCAGAAATCCGAAAAGACGGCAGGGGCCACAAGGGCGGCCGTGATCACGATGTAGGGAAGGATGATCGGCGACAGATAGTTGGACGGATAGGAGCTTCCGAAAAGAAGAACCGTGGCCGCGCCCAGAAGGCTGAGGTCGGGACGGCAGAATTTTCTTAAGGTCTCCCGGTCCAGGCAGGCAAAGAAACTGCCGGCATAGAAGTACACGCCCAAGGTGATCAGATAACGGAAGTCGAGTCCGTGATAAGTGAATTTAAAAGTATACACTCTGTCCAATCCGTAGTAAGCGGCAAGGAAGAGAAGATAGAGGACCGAAGCGTAGATCTTCCGGTTCTTCAGTTTCTTTGTAGGGAACATAAGAAGGGGGAGAATAAGCTGCAGGAAAAACTCCACAGGAAGTGTCCACAATGCACCGTTGATCGCATTTTTATACGGGTTCTCTGCAAAGACTCCCGGAATGGTGTAACTGATCTTAAAAGAAAGATTTGTCTTAAGATACGTTGTTGCGGATTGCATGTAGGAACCGAAAGACTGACGGCCGGAAAGAAAATATAAAAGCAGGACGGAAAGAAGGATACATGCGGCAAAAGGCGGGTAGATGCGAAGGACTCTCTTTATGTAGTAGTTTCTCGTCTTTTTGGTGTGGAAAAAGCTGATGGCGGTGAGATATCCGCTAAGCTGTCTTCTACCGTACCGGATCTGAGAAATTCCGGATATAACAAGTACTGCTTCGTCATGAACGATACTCTTTCGAAGGGCTTGACCTACGATACGGCTACGGCAAAACTTACGGTTTCGATCAATGGCCAGGCGCTGGCAAGTTCTGATTATACTTTCACGAAGACGGATAATGCCGATGGTACGACCGGATTGAAGATCGTATTTAAGGATATGCTGACCAAAGGCCAGGATGCGACTTTGATCGGAAAAGATATCGTTGTCACCTATAAAGCTTCTCTGAATGAGAATGCGGATCTGACTGATGCCGGTAACCCGAATACCGCGAATCTGATCTATTCTAATGATCCGAGTCACACCTATACTTCGGATGAACCATCGGGAACGGATCCGAAGGGAACGACACCGGATGTAGAGACGATCACCTATACCACAGGTGTCAGCCTGGTAAAGGTGGATGCCGAGGATGGAAGCCGTCTGGACGGTGCCGAGTTTAAGATCGAAGGCACCAAGGCAGATCAGGTCATTTCCAAAAAGCAGGTCTTTACGGTAAATGCAACGGAAGGCACCTACTATAAACTGAAAGACGGCACTTTTACCACTGACTCCCCGACAGCGGCCACCGGTGCGAATTATGCCAGCGAAGATAAATATAAGCTGGAAGAAAAGAACGAGATCGTTTCTAAGGTCAGCAACAGCAATGTGGTCAAGACCGCAACAGGCACCAATGGTGAACTGTCCTTTAACGGTCTGGGTGTCGGTACTTATACCATCACCGAGGTCACTGCCCCGCAGGGATATGTACTGGATTCCACACCGCATACAGTTAAGATCACATGTACATTTGATGCGACAACACAAAAGCCGGTATGGAGCTATTCCATCGATGGCGCGGCTGCCACATCGGGTCCTGTCCGTCTTACTGTAACCAACACAAAGCCTTCTTCGCTTCCGAGCACCGGTGGTATCGGTACCACGATCTTCTATGCCGGTGGTGCCGTTCTCGTGATCGGCGGTATCGTGCTTCTGGTACTGAAGAAGAGAAATTCTGAAAAAGAATAATTGTAAGGTAAGCCGTGAAGAAGTATTTTCTGGACATTCTGATCGTTGTTCTGATCCTTACGGGAGTGGGCCTTCTGCTTTTCCCGATCATCAGTGATCACAAAAACCGCTCGCAGGCCTCCGCCATGATCGTGACCTATAACTATGAGGTCGATCAGAAGAGTGACGACGAAAAAGAGAAGATGCTTTCTGAAGCGCGGGAACACAACCGGATGCTATCCGGAGCGGATCTGGCTCTGGATGGCACCTCGCTCCCCGGGTATGCACAGCTTCTAAATGTGACGAATACGGGGATCATGGGATATCTGGAGATCGAAAAGATCGGTGTCCAGCTTCCCATCTATCACGGAGTGGATAGCGGGGTACTCCAGATCGGTGTCGGCCATATGCCGAACAGCAGCCTTCCTGTAGGAGGCGAAAGTACCCACTGCGTCCTTTCCAGCCATAGGGGACTTCCTACGGCGAAACTGTTTACTGATCTTGATCAGATCCAGGTGGGAGACACTTTCACGATCACGGTCGCGGATGAAGTGCTTTTGTATCAGGTGGATCAGATCAAGACAGTGCTTCCGGAGGAGATGCGGGATCTGGCATTGGTTCAGGGAGAAGATCTTTGCACATTGGTAACCTGTACACCCTATGGTGTCAACTCCCACCGTCTTCTGGTGAGAGGAAGACGTGTCATTCCGGATGCCGACGCTCCGGCTCCGGTAAGGGTGGCGAATGAAGCGGTCAAAGTGGATCCTCTGGTCACGACCATGATCTTATCGCTTCTGATGCTTACCGTGATCAACACTGTGGTAGTAGTGAGAAACTGCTGGGATAAAAAACGGAAAAAGGAGGAAGGTCGAGCATGAAGAAAACCGGTTTTCTGCTTCGGATAATCACAATGATCCTTGTGGCAGGACTCTTTTCCCATGCCGCTTGGGCGGACACAACTGAATATGCCGATCTAAGAAAGGCTGTCAGCCTCACTCTCCACCTGGAATCCGTTGAGGAAGAAGTGAAGATCGAAGAAGGCGCCGAGGTATGTATCTATCAGATCGCGAAGATGGAATATCAGGCAAGTGATCTGAAGTTCGTCTATACCGAAGACTGGAAAGGCATGACAGCGGATCTGGAAAAAGAGACACCGGAGGATGTGATCCTTTCCATGAGCCGGTACGCGGAAGAGAAAGATCTGACAGGGCAAACCGGAAGATCTGATGCAAATGGAAATGTCCGGTTTACGGATCTTCCCCAGGGTGTATATCTGGTGGCCCAGAAGAATCAGGTCGAGCATTTTACTTCCTTTGCTCCTTTCCTCGTCTATCTTCCGAGTCTGGAAGAGGAGAAGTGGTCTTACGATGTAACGGCCACGCCGAAGATCGTATATCAGGTGCAGTCGGGATCCCGTGACCGGGAGAAGACCCCGGCTCCGTCCCCGACGACGCCTCCGAAAGAAGAGTCGACGAAACGGGATACGCCGAATAAACTGCCGCAGACCGGCCAGCTGAACTGGCCGATCCCGATCCTTTTCGTGCTGGGCGCTTTCTTGGTCAGCGCCGGCGTGATCGTGCGGCTTTCAGGGAGAAAAGAAGATGAAGAGAAGAGATAAGATCATTTCCAATATTCTGATCTCCCTCGGCGCATGTCTGATCCTGGGAGGCGCGCTCCTTTACGGTTTTAATACCCGTGAAGGGAACCGTGCCTATGCAAAATCCATAGACCAGGTCGAGAAAGTAAAAGACGAGATCTCCAGGCGCATGGAGACGGCTCCTTCTGAAGAGAAGGCAGAGTGGGATCCTGATTCGAAAGAGAAGATCGTGGAAGGACTTCATTCCCTTCCTGAGGCAAAAGCACTTTCTGTGGTGGAGATCGACGGGTATCCGTATGACGGGTATCTAGAGATCCCGGCCATCGATCTGGAGATGCCGGTAGTCGATGAATGTAATGAATCGAATCTGAAGTATTTTCTATGCCGGTTCGATGGTGACCCGTATGCGGGGGATATGATTATTGCGGGTCATAACTATAAGAAAGTATTCCGGAAGATCCGTGACCTGAAAGAAGGGGACCAGATCCTTTTTACGACGATGGATGGGGAGCAGTTCCTTTACGAGGTATCCGAGGTGGAGATCATTACCGGGACGGACACGGAGCAGATGCTTAAAGGGGATTGGGATCTGACTCTTTTTACCTGCACCTTCGGCGGGAAAGAAAGGTATACCGTCCGCTGTGTAAGAGTTATACAGGCAACCTGATGGTTTTATTTCACTAAAAGAGAAAACCTCTCCGGCGGGATCCCGCCGAAGAGGTTTTTCTTTACGATCATATCAATCTGTTCAGAGATCAGTAAGCAATACCCTGAGCCATCATTGCATCTGCGATCTTCTGGAAACCGGCAATGTTCGCACCCAGCACGAGGTTGTCCGGATCACCGTATTCCTTAGCAGCAGCAGAAGCGTTCTTGTAGATGTTCTGCATGATGCCCTTGAGCTTTGCGTCAACTTCTTCGAATGTCCAGGACAGACGAGCGGAGTTCTGGCACATTTCGAGAGCGGAGGTAGCAACACCACCGGCGTTGGAAGCCTTACCAGGAGCGAAGTAAACACCGTTCTGCTGGAAGTAGATGGTAGCATCCGGAGTGGTCGGCATGTTCGCACCTTCGGCAACGAACTTCACGCCGTTCGCAACGAGTTCCTTCGCATTGTCGAGGTCGAGTTCGTTCTGTGTTGCGCACGGAAGAGCGATGTCGCACTTTGTGCCCCACGGACGCTTGCCCTCTGTGTAAACAGCGGACGGAACAGCCTTAACATATTCGCTGATTCTTCCACGCTTAACGAGCTTGATCTCCTTAACCACGTCGAGGTTGATGCCGTTCTCATCGTAGATGAAACCGTTACTGTCAGAGAGTGTAACGACCTTAGCGCCCAGCTGTGTAGCCTTTTCGCAAGCGAAAATAGCAACGTTACCGGAACCGGAGATACATACTGTCTTGCCTTCGAAAGATGTGCCCTTAGCCTTGAGCATCTCAGCTGCGAAGTAGCACAGACCGTAACCTGTAGCCTCTGTACGGGCAAGAGAACCACCCCAGGAGAGGCCCTTACCTGTCAGAACACCAACATAGTCGTTGTTCAGTCTCTTGTACTGGCCGTACATATAACCGATCTCACGAGCACCTGTTCCGATATCACCGGCCGGTACGTCTGTGAACTGGCCAATGTGCTTAGAAAGCTCTGTCATGAAGCTCTGGCAGAAACGCATAACTTCACGGTCGGACTTGCCCTTCGGGTCGAAGTCGGAACCACCCTTACCACCGCCGATCGGAAGACCGGTCAGGGAGTTCTTGAAGCACTGCTCGAAACCGAGGAACTTCAGGATGGAAAGGTTAACGGAAGGATGCAGACGGAGACCGCCCTTATAAGGTCCGATGGAGGAGTTGAACTGTACACGGAAACCACGGTTTACCTGTACCTTGCCCTGATCGTCCAGCCACGGAACACGGAATGTGATGATGCGCTCCGGCTCTACCATTCTCTCCATGAGGGACTCAGCCTCATACTCCGGGTGACGGTCGATAACCGGCTCGAGGGACTCGAGAACCTCAAGAACTGCCTGATGGAATTCTTTTTCGTTCGGATCTCTTGCCAGGATCTTTTCATAAACACGCTTTAAATATTCATTTTTCAGTGCCATGTTTTATTCCTCCATAATATGAATCTAAAATCAACAGTTGTCATTATACAACCTCGAAATCAATTTGCAAATAGGAATATACCTGTTTTTGCAAGAAGATAAAAAAACGTTGCAAAAAATGAAAGATTTTTCCGCTGGAAATGCACTATCGTCCATCTGGCGTCAGGAAGTGAAAAGTGGCTGTTAACGTTGAAAAAGAATGAATGACGGATGCATTTGAATGAAAAATCGTCTTTTGTTCGTTATGAAATTTTGAAAACCAAATGTTGCAAAAACGGTTCGTGGTGAAAAGGGGACAGTGCATTTCACGGATTTTTGAAAAAAGACCGGAAAACCTGTAACGTTTCTTTCGGGTCAGATGTTTCATAAACAGATTCGGAAAAAGAGGAGAAACAGTATGCAGACGGAAATCGGAAAACAGAC
>CADCLV010000049.1 GCA_902802325.1 Oscillospiraceae bacterium
GGCGGATCATCGATGCCACCCGCGCCGTCGATGCCAAATCCCGTGCCCGCATTATCGAGACCTTGAAACTTCTCGTCCTCTTCTCCTTCCGGAAGAAATGAATTCTCTTTTTTGACTTAACACCTATAAGTCTTCGTACCTGTATGCGCAAAAGCTGTTCGTATGCATACAGCGTGCATGCATATGAACTGTATTCGTCTGCTGACAAGTCTATTTTCAACTAAAAGCAGACGCATCCGCTGACATATTCTCTATTTGTCTGTCAACAAGTCTATTTTCATCGAAAAGCAGACACATCCGCTGACTTACCATTCTCTGAACACAAAAAAGCGGCCGCCTCATCGAGGCAGCCGCTCCGTTGTTTTCCGCTAATGCGATTTTTACAGTTCTTCTGTCGGAACCTGCGGGTTGGTCTCCCAGATCGGAGCCTGCTTCTGCTCTACAGGAGCAGCAGGAGCTGTTGCGGCAGGTGCAGCAGGCGCAGTCGGAGCTGCTGCCTTTTCAACAGGCTTCTTCTCTTCGACTGGCTTGGTCTCCACTGCCGGAGTCTTCACTTCCTTCACTTCTTTTGCAGAAGAAGCAATGTCAGAAGCTTCGTTGGCAGAGACGATCTCGCCTTCTTTTTTCGTTGCTGGATCCATCTTCTTTCCGAGGAACTCAGGCAGCTGCATACCCGCCATCTCGAACAGTTCGTTCATCGGCGGCACACTCTTCATCAGACCGGAGATAAAATTGGCGGTCGAGCCCTTGCCGTCGCCATTGGCGCCGGCGCCGCTGTCCCAAACAGTAACCTTGTCGATCTTGAGGTCGCGGATTGCTTCCACCTGGATCTTCATGAGGTTTTCCATCTTGTCGGCCAGCATGAGCATCATTGCATTCTTGGCATCGCCACCGGCGGCTGCCACGATTTTTTCGAAACCTGCGGCCTGCTTCTCCAGGATCTCCTGCATACCACGAGCCTGCGCTTCCATCTTCGCGTAGATAGCATCCGCTTCACCGGCAGCCTGTCTTCTGGTCTTCTCAGCTTCAGCCTCAGCAGCCAGCTCGATCTCACGCTTATTGATTTCCGCCTTAACGATAACGTCGGCTTCCAATGTTGCCTTTTCACGAGCAGAACGGGAAAGTTCAGCTTCTTTTTCAGCCACATAGGCTTCTTCCAACGCCTTCGCAGCCTGAACTTTTTCAGCCGCGATTGCAAGTCTCATAGCCTCAGCGGCTTTCTCACGGCGAACCGCCTCAGAGTTGGCCACTTCAATCTTGGCATTGTTTTCACCCTGGATCGCCATGGAGTTTGCCGAAGCAACCTGAATACGCTGATCTTTCTGGGCGAGAGCCTCACCGATAGAACCGTCTCTTTCCTTTTCAGCAACGTTCTTCTTCGCGTCGTTGATAGCCTTCGCAGCTGCTTCCTTACCGAGAGCGCTGATGTAGCCGGACTCATCAGAAATATCCGTTACGTTTACGTTGATGAGACGAAGACCGATCTTCTTAAGCTCTGTCTCCACGTTTCTGGAAACAGCCTCGAGGAACTTATCACGGTCTGTGTTGATTTCCTCGATATCCATTGTCGCGATAACCAGACGGAGCTGACCGAAGATGATATCCTTGGCAAGTTCCTGGATCTCAGAAAGCTTCAATCCCAGAAGACGCTCGGCAGCGTTCTGCATGACACCGGGTTCTGTCGAGATACCGACTGTAAAGATAGACGGTACGTCGATACGGATGTTCTGACGGGACAGTGCTGAACGAAGGTCAACCGCGATGGAGATCGGTGTCAGGTCGAGATACTGATACGACTGAATGACCGGCCAAACAAACGCTGCACCACCGTGAATACACTTGGATGAGCGAGCGGTTCCGTCCGCATTCTTTCCGACTTTACCATAGATGACCATGATACGGTCGGAAGGGCATTTTCTGTATCTTGAAAGGAAAATCAAGAACAGTGTGAAAGCCAACAGCGCAATGACTACTAAAAGACAAATTACTTCAAATGGCATTTTCATTTCCTCCTACTACTTCTTAGTTATGTTTGGTCACAATCAGTGTTGTACCCTTTGTAATACCGATCACCGTGACCGAAGTACCGGTCGTGATCTTCTCTTCTTCATCCGTCACAGCATCAAATTCCTGAAGCTGATCCTGGACTTTTACCATGACTTTGCCGCTCTGGGCGCGCTTTCCCGGAACCGGGATATAGACCTCACCGGTCATACCCAGCGCATAACGGATATCCAGTGTTCCATCCGACTGGATCTTCTGCATGCCCCACAGCGCAAGGCCCATCAGGAACATCGCCGCAAAGCCGCAAACGAAAGCCAGAAGGCTTGCTGCCCAGATCGGAAGGCCGCCCTTCAGGAACAGAAGTCCGGTCCAGCCGAAAAGGCAGAAGAAAGCGATGATACCCTGCATCGTAAAGAGGCGGAATCCGGAACCATGCACCTTATCGGCGTGATCCACATAAGTTCTTCCATCCGGCAGATCCTGATCCGGAATACCCACATCCGGTCCGTGAATGCCGCCCACATGAGGTGCCGCATCCGCCAGGTAAATATCGCCTGTATGCACATCCACGACCACGCCGCCCTGTACCTCGGCAAAGTCATGCGCCACATGACCCACATGTCCGGATCCGGCGTCCATATCATGATTATAATCGTAGGTGCCGTCATGTGTCACTTCAGCATGCACATCGTGGCCGAAATCACCATGTCCATCTGCGGGAAATGCACCATCGTGGGAGACGTCTCCGTGCACTCCGCCAAAGTCGCCGTGCCCGAAATCATGCCCGATATCGTGTCCCACATCCACATGTCCGTGGCCGAAGTCATGACCGAAATCATGACCGACATCGTGGCTCATATCCATATCGTGACCGTGACCGAAATCATGGCCGTCACCCGAACCCACATCATGTCCGTCCAGATCCCCTGCGTGGGATGCCGCGCCGATCAGCAGAAGAACAAACTGGAAGATCAGAAGTACTGTAAAAACAATGGCGATGCATGCGAAGATCTGCTCCGGCAGATTCAATGCTTCAAACCAGTCCATTAGAAATTTCATCTTCATTCTCCCTTCTTAAATCTCTGTCAGTAATCTTTCCGCTTCTTTCTTCATAACAATGGAAAGGTGGGCGGTATAAAGGATGGTCAGCAGTTTCTTGACCTGCTCTCTACTTGTGATCCCATAGTCGAATTTCTGCGCATCCACGACCTTGTCGATAATGTCGTTGAGCTTGGTCTCCGCCCGGATCGGATCCACCGGCGACACCGAAAGCAACGCACAAAAAGCGGTATATACAGTGCTGTCCTGCCTTGCCATATTCAGAAGAGAAATGATCCCTTCAAGCGAAAACACATCTTTGAAATAATTCAGGACCGCAAGCCGGATGAACTTGTCCCGGTTATAAAGTTTCTTCACCGGAGAATCCACAAATCCCCGCTTGACCCAGTTCTGCACGGTATGCGCCTCGATCCCCAGAAGCTGAGTGACCTGCCGAAGCTGCATCCCTTCAAGAAGGAACATCGGATCCAGGATCTGATCGATATTCTGCAGATGTTCCTTCGAGACCGGAATCAACGTCCCGGGCAAATACACATTCATTTCCTCATCCGTCCTTTCTTTCGCTTTTCACATGGATCGATACACGTGTCCGTATTGTGGCCATCATATCACATGGTCACGTGACTGTCAAGAATGTTCGCCCGAACTTTACTTTTATCGTTCTCTTCCGTATATCTACGCTTTCTTCTGCCTGAAATGCACTTTTCCCCTTTCTCGTTCCGTTATACTTTTTCCGTTTCTTCCCCCCTTTCTATCGTGTATAATGGAGAGGTACTAAGGGTATGAGTACAGGGGGTACTAGGACATGGGTTTTCAGAAGAACACCTTCATCAGCAGCGACGGTTTTACCGAGATCGCCTATTTCATCTGGTCGCCATCTGTTCCGGCCAGAGGCGTTGTGCAGATCGTGCACGGCATGTGCGAATACATGGGCCGTTACGAAGAATTAGCTACATTCCTTGCCGATAAAGGATATGTTGTGTGCGGTGAAGATCACCTCGGTCACGGACAGAGCGTCGGTGATAATGACACCTTCGGCTATTTTGGAAAAAGTAACGGAGACCAGTATCTGATCTCTGATGTGGAAAAGCTCCACCGCCTCATGAAGAACAGCTACCCCGGTAAACCCTATATCATTCTAGGTCATTCCATGGGCTCGTTTATCGCCCGCAACTGGTATGCCCACTATGGAAATGACTGCTCCGGCCTGATCTTGTCCGGCACTGCCACAGCAGATAAACGCATGGGACTTCTGACAGCCTTAGCTAAGGTGCAGCGTTTCTTTCTCGGCGAAAAGAAGCCGGCAAAATTCATCGCCCACACGATCAACAAAGCGTACATGAAACGCATTTCCGATCCCCTGACTTCGGCGGACTGGATCTCCTACGATAAAGAGATCGTAAAGAAATATGCCGGAGACCCTTTCTGCACATTCCTTTTCACACACTCTGCCTATATCGATCTGTTCAGCCTTTTGCGTCAGTGCAATGACGATTCCTGGTATGAGTCCATCCCGAAAGATAAGCCGATCCTTCTGATCTCCGGAGACGAAGATCCGGTTGGCGATTATGGCGAAGGACCCCAGGAGATCTATAACAAGCTCCTTGCCTCCGGACAGGAACAGGTGACCCTCGACATCCGCCACGGTATGCGTCACGAGCCCCATAACGAGATCGGAAAAGACGCAGTCTACCAGAGGTATGCCGCCTATCTGTTCGATAATTTCGTCAGAAAAGTCAACGCAGATCAGTTATAGTCCAGAAAATGCCGTCAAACAATTTACCGGCCAGGAGGGTAATATGAAACGTATCGTATCTGTTTTACTTGCTTCCGCCATGCTTTTGACTCTTGTCAGCTGCAGCAAAGCTGAAGAGACCACCAAGAAGAAAAAGAAGACGAAGAAGACCACAGAGGAAACGGAAGAGACTACTGAGGAACCAACGGACGAGCCGACGGAAACTACTGAGGAACCGACCACGACCACCACCGAGGAGTCCACGGCTTCCACCACAGCGCCCCAGGGAAATCCGGTCCAGCCTCTTCACTCCAGGGTTGACCGCATCGATGCCGGATACGGCCGTCACATCGATAGCAATGGTGAAGATTATCTTGAGCGGATCTCTATCATTATGGACTATATCGACATCACATCCGATGAGGTGCCGGAACTTTATGCCGCCGTCAACGATGTCTACGACTCTCTCCAGCTGGATCTGGAAAGCACGTATGACACCATGGTAAAAGAACTGGAAGAGGGGAAATCTCCGGAATGGTACTCTACCTCCTCTTACACCGAATTATACCGTGATGACACCTACCTCTTCTCTTTTGTGATGCTTCAAAACGATAAGGTTCCGGAAAACCACCAGGTCGCCGAGACCCACACCTACTGGTCGAAAACCGCGGAAGAGGTGAAACTTTCCGATGTCATTACCGACATGGACAGTGTCATTCCTGTTGTAAAAGAATATGTCGAGCTCTGCTACTGGGCAGATCTGATGGACGAACTGGAACCGAATCTTCGGGATTTTTCCTGTCCTTTCACTTTATCTTATGATGCCATCTATTTCTTCTACGGAAACATTTCCATCAAGATCCCGATCCGGGACATTCCCAATTCCGTCAACTACTCCTTCTTCGGTATGGCACCGGACGAGTATTTCCTGGAGCTGGATGGCAAGAGTTCTCTTCAGTGGGATCTGGACGGAGATGGCGTTCCGGAAGATTTTTCTGTAGAAGGAATCTATAAGAATCCCAATGATCCGACTCTTCTTACCGGACTTGCGATCCACCACAACGGAAAAGATACAGTAATCGAAGATGAGATCATCTGGGGCGAGCTTCACCCGTCGGAAAACTGCGACTATCTCATGAAGTCCCGGGACGGCATTTTCTTATATGTACAGGTCGGCGTGGATGAAGGCCGTTCCTATGTCATTTTAGAATATAAAAACGGAGAATGGACCAACGCTTCCAAATTCGAAAATGACGCAATCTTCTACGCCCGTCCTTATGATCCGCAGAGTGTCATTCTTTCCACCTCGTCTATACTGCCCATGTACTGGTGGTACTCGTTCTACACATTGGAAGGACATCCGACAGATCCGCAGTTCGAGACCATTCTCTATTACGGCATGACCTGGCTCTTTGAAGCCAAGACTGACATTCCCTGCTACAGACTGGACGACGATTTTAATGTAACCGGCGAAGAAGTCATCCCGCAGGGTTCGATCATCAGTCTCAAGATGTACGATCCGGAGATCGATCAGTTCCTGATCAGTGTCTGCCATGCCGACTACATGGAAGACTACTACGTCACCGTGGATGTGAACGATAATTATCCTTACGATATCAGCGGGATCCCGCTTGAAGACGCCCTTAACGGACTCTATTAAACAAGACCCTATTGATATAGAAAAACCAGAAAAGAGGCAAAAAGCATGAAACGTATTTTATCTGCTCTTCTTTCCGCATCCCTTCTGTTATCCCTGGTCGGATGCAGCAAGGCTTCGGAAGAAACCACTAAGAAAAAGAAAAAGAAGAAAACCACTTCCACCGAGGTGACGGAGACCGTAGCGCCGACCGAAACTCCCGAAGAGACCACAACAGAGGAAACCACAGAAGAAACGACCACCGAAACCACAACTGAGGCAACCACGGAACCGACCATAGCACCATTTGACGAAAAAGGCCATTCCACGCAGCTTCATTCCCAGATCAATCCAACCTGTCTCGCCTACGGAGACGTCGTCGAAGACGATTACGGATATTCATATATGAAGAGCCTCCGGTTCTATCAGGAAGTAATCGATTTAGGCGATACGGATTATGCCGCACTGAAAGACGCCATCACCAATAGCGCCAATGCTATCTCCACCGAGTTCTCGCAGCAGTTTCCGGAGTCATTACAGACTTTCCTGAATGGGGAGTCACCGGCCATCCTCGGACGCTCTATCCTGGAAGAGATCTACCGTGACGACTCTTTCATATTCTCTTATGTGGAAAAACAACGTGTTTCACGCGGCGACAACACGTATCCGGCTGATGTTTTTGTGACACATAACTATCTGTCCGCCACCGGGCAGGAAATCAAGTTTACCGATGTGGTCAAAGATCCTCAGCTGGTCGTTGATGCACTTACGAAGCAGCTTAAAGACGATGAAGATCCGAATCCGGATCTGGTCGCTTCGATTCTGGATGGGAGCTGCGCTTTCGTCTTATATTATGATGGAATCGGCCTGTGCGACCCTTATAAAAATAATCCGATCAAAGTTCCGCTTTTCGATATCGAGGCCGGGGTCGATCTTTCTTACTTCGGTCACGAACCGGGAAACTACATTCTGGATCTGGATAACCATGGTGAAGCCCAGTATGACGTCAACGGAGACGGCCAGCCGAACTTCATCAAGGCCGAGGTCATTGCCTCTTCCGATTATGAATATGAGCCTGAAAAAGTAATTCTTTCCTTCGATGGTGTCACCACAGAATTCGATCCGAAGGATTGCGGAGATATGTATGGCGAATGGCTCCCGTACTACGAGCCCAACTACTTCCTTCATATGGACAGCGGGTATTATCTGTATCTCCCTGTCATAATCGAAAACGACTATATTCACACCTATGTATTCCAGCTGGATCCGGATACCGGTTCTTTCACCTATGTGGATATGTTCGAGCCTGAATTCTCTCATCACCCGTACGATGTGGACTTTGTAAGTCTCTACTCCCGCTTTGATATCATGGGCACCTGTTTCATGGACGCCCACTATTCGCTCAATCAGACAGATGCCATTCCACAGCTCCTTGATTACAATTATGAAAACTACAGAACGCTGGTAAAAACCAAAGCAGAGCTTTCCGCTTACGATGGAGACGGCAACGACATCACCATTCCTGCCGGGAAAATCCTCCTGTTTTTGACCTATAACACGGAGACACGTATGGCCCAGGTCGCCGTTTTGGACGAGGATATGTCAAAATGGTCGGTCGCCATCATGTCCGCAGATGATTCCTCGTATCCGCCGACCGTTGCCGGGATGCCCCAGGATGATGTTCTTGACGGGCTCTTCTACGGAGGCTGATCCACCCCCGGACATCTTTTCGCCGGATTTTTCTCATAACCGCAACATGCAAAAACTCCCGCCGGGGCTTTTCCCGACGGGAGTTTCTTTTTGACTTTTCGCTTCACGTCACATCACAGGTGCATTTTCCGTCGACGGCAAATGCACTTTCTGCGTGCAGCCAAGATCTTATACGCGGTTGTAGTTGATCAGGCAGCCCTTCAGGATGATTTGGCGCTCTTCATCGGTCAGATCACCGAGACGCAGGTCGAATTCCTTCAGGCCGTTCTCACCGACTGTGTAAGCCTTGATGACTTCGGTCTTATTCTCTACCGCCGCCTTGATGCCCGGAATGAAGATGTAGTCGAGATTCTTAAACGGAAGCTCGCCTTCTTCGATCAGGAACGGGAGCATACCCCAGTTAATGAGGTTTGATCTGTAACGCTTGGTGGCATATTCATTGGCGATGTTCGCCCAGCCGCCCAGTACCTTCTGGCAGGAAGCAGCCTGCTCACGGGCAGAACCGTCACCCGGCTTTACCGCAAAGATGGTGGAACCGAATCCGGTATTGGTGCGGTGCACATCCGGGAAATCTTTCTTAATAGTCTGCATGACAGTGTGGATCTCCGGGAACAGATCGCAGAGCTTCTTATCTTCTTCTCTGGCCTTTTCCACCTTCTGGATCTCTTTGGCGCGGCCTACATACTCCGGATCCTTACGGCTAAGAGTAAACTCGGCAAGGCCAAGAGGATTGGATCTATAAGAAGAGGTCTCACCGGAAGGGATCAGTTCGTCTGTGGTGGTAACCGGATCGTGGATCTCAGATACGCAGCGCAGAACCAGGTTATCGGTAAGTGCAACCATAGCCGGCCAGTCTTTGATGTTCGGACCGAAGTGGATCTCCTGGGAAGGATCAGCCACACCCTTACTGTCAAATACACGGTTCTCGTAGATCTTGGAATCGAAGAAATACTTATACTTTCCGAACTCGCCGTCAAACTCGGTAGCGGCTGTCAGCTCGCCCTGGTTTGCCGCCGTTGCCGCGATGGAACGGGCGTCCATAAGAGCAACAGAAGAGATCTGGCCGTTCTGGAGCTTAGAACCTTCACGGTTCGGGAAGTTTCTTGTGGAGTGACGGATACTGAATGCATTGTTGGCAGGTGTATCACCGGCACCGAAGCACGGTCCGCAGAAAGCGGTCTTAATGATGGCACCGGTCTCCATGATGGTAGCGGCGCAACCGTTTCTGACCAGTTCCATATAAACAGGCATGGAAGCCGGATAAACAGAAAGTGTAAACTCATTCGATCCGATGTACTTGCCCTTCAGGATATCCGCTGCAGCGCAGATATTTTCGAATCCACCGCCGGCGCATCCTGCGATGATTCCCTGATCGACCATGAACTTCCCGTTTCTGACTTTGCTTCTAAGAGAGAAATCCACCTTGTCACCGAGAGAAACCTTGGCGCGCTTTTCCACATCGTTGAGGATGTCGTCCAGGTTTGCCTTCAGCTCTTCAATGGTGTAAGTGTTACTCGGGTGGAACGGCATGGCGATCATCGGCTTAATGGTCGACAGATCGATCTCGACCACACCGTCGTAGTAAGCCACTTCACCCGGATTGAGTTCCTTATAATCAGCAGAACGGCCGTGGATATCAAAGAAGTTCTTCACTTCATCATCAGTCTGCCAGATGGAAGACAGGCATGTGGTCTCGGTAGTCATGACATCTACACCGATACGGAAATCAGTGGAAAGAGCTGCCACACCGGGGCCGACGAACTCCATGACCTTATTCTTTACATAGCCGTTTCCGAAAACCGCGCCAATGATGGCCAGTGCCACGTCCTGCGGGCCGACACCCTTCATCGGGGCACCCTTTAAGTAGATCGCAACGACACCCGGCATGTTGATATCGTAGGTCTGGTTCAAAAGCTGCTTAACCAGTTCCGGGCCGCCTTCACCCATCGCCATGGTACCCAGAGCACCATAACGGGTGTGGGAGTCAGAACCCAGGATCATCTTGCCGCCGCCTGCCAGCATTTCACGGGCAAACTGGTGGATAACAGCCTGATGCGGCGGTACATAGACACCGCCGTACTTCTTGGCGCAGGAAAGACCGAACATGTGGTCATCTTCGTTGATCGTACCGCCAACCGCGCAAAGAGAGTTGTGGCAGTTGGTCAGAACATACGGTACCGGGAATTTTTCCAGACCCGAGGCACGGGCTGTCTGGATGATACCGACGAAAGTAATATCATGAGAAGTCAGCTTATCGAACTTGATCTTCAGCTTCTCCATGTTATCGGAGGTATTGTGATCTTTCAAAATACCATACGCAATTGTCTGCTTCTTGGCTTCTTCCTTCGAAATGGACTTACCGGTCTTGCTGGCGATCGCGGCCGCCGCTTCCTGGTTATCCGGAATAATTTCAGTTCCACGCAGAAGATATGCGCCGGAATCAAGTAATGAAATCATAAATATTCCTCCTTGAGTTTATAAACACATATATTATAAGGGAATCGGCCAAATGTGCAAGCAGATCCTGCATGTTTCGAAACAGCGCAAAGCCGCATCCGTGTAAACTAAAAAGTCAATTTATTTTGCCATTCGAATTCAATCCAATGTTCATATCTTTGCAATACTTCTCATGTATTATGAAGATGTCGAAGTATCTTTACTGCCGGAATCAGGCTTATCACAGGAAAAAGAGGTCAGGCTGCATATGGATAAAAGAAAAAAAGTGGCTGTATTCTCCGCCAATATTTACGAACCCATGTCCCATGCCATCCAGGAAGGCATCTGTAAAGCTGCCCGGGAACTGGGGATCAAGGTGATCTTTTTTGCCAGCTTCAGCGATAATTTCAGCACCAAGCTTTATGACCAGTTCACGCTCTACGATGAAGGTGATATCGCCTCCTTTGAGCTTCCGGATCTGGACGATTTCGACGGAATCATCCGCATCGATCTGACATATGGACCCTATTCCAAAGAGCACATGGACGCCAGACTTCTGAAAGCCACGATCCCGATCGTAAATGTAGGCGGCTATGACGAGCGCTTCTATAACGTAGTCACCAACGAATCGGAATCCTTCGGACAGATCGTAGATCATCTGATCGAAGTACATCACTGCCAAGACATATACCATCTGGCCGGTCTTCATGACAGAAGCTTTACCCAGGTCCGCGTTGATGCCTATAAAGATGCTCTTGAATCCCACGGAATCGAATATGATCCGGACAAAGTCTACTACGGAACTCTCTGGCATGACTGCGGTGACCCTGCACTGGACTATATTCTGGCGGATTGTCAGAAGCATGGAAAGAAATTCCCCGATGCCATTGTCTGTGCCAATGACTATTCGGCTGTCGGATTGATCGATGCCTGCCACAAACGCGGAATCGATATTCCCGGTGACTTTATCGTGACCGGCTACGATGGACTGGAGGAAGCATTTCAGGGCTATCCTTCCATCACGACCTGCTCGCAGCCGTTCTATGGATCCGGCTATGAAGGTCTCTATACTTTAAAGCGGATGTGGGACGGCGAAGATGTCGGCGTCAATCACATGATCGACTGTGAACTGGTGTGCAACCAGTCCTGCGGATGCAAATCCATGAACACCTATAACGTGGAAGATATACGAAGCATGTATATCCGCAGGCTTGACCGCGTGTCGGAACTGGCGCAGTCGACCACCAGCCTGATCCTCAGTATTTCCAATGCCCAGACCATGGAAGAATGCTTTAATGAGATCACCCGCTGCTCCGGTATCGAATCCGGCTTTACGGATATGCTTCTATGCCTGGCTCCCGACTGGCAGAACCAGCGTGTGATCCCTCAGGATTTCGCCAAGCAGGATGAAGAGATGTCCGTGGTTGCCGGCTTTATCGGCTCTACTCCGGTCAAGCACGAAACCTTCAGAAAGAAGGATATTCTGCCGCCAAGTCTTCTCAAAGATCCGAATCCGTATTATATTTTCGCGATCCACCATCTGCAGTATTACATGGGGTATCTGATCGTCTCGCCTCAAAATAATGCACATGAATCTCTGTTCATGAAATCCTGGATCGTAAACTTAGGTTCCATGCTGGAGAACTGGCGTATCCGGCAGAAACTGAATCTGGCGCTGCAGCGCATGGAAAACCTCTATAACCGGGATATGCTGACCAACCTCTATAACCGTCACGGATACGAGACATTCTTCGAAGATATCTTTGAAGAATGCCAGAGAAAGCGTCTTCCCATCGGTGTCATGATGATCGATATGGATGACCTGAAGATGGTCAACGATAATTTCGGACATGCCGAGGGCGACTACAGCCTCTGCGCCATTGCCGATGGCATGCGCTATGCCGCCATTAACGGAGAAGTCTGTCTCCGTACCGGCGGCGATGAATTTGTCGTACTGGCCAAGAATTATACCGACGCCAAAGCCGCCACCTATGCCGAGACCCTCCGAGGGTACATTTCCGAAAGAATCGCCCGGCATAAGAAGAACTATACCTTCTCCATCAGTATCGGCACCTGCATAAAGATCCCTCCGGAGAAAAAGGCAGCCTCTTCTGAAAACGACGCATCAGAAGAAGCCGAAAAAGCAATGATCCGCGCCTATTCCGAAGAATATCTGCGTATTGCAGATGCCAAGATGTATAAGGAAAAGAAATCCCACAAAGCCGGTCGTGTTTAAATCGGGCGTAAATCAGTGTGAAATGCACCGGAACTTTTTCACACCATAATCAAAGTAAATACAGTTATCAGGATCGCTGCCCCGATGACTGCGGATCCATATGCCAGCTTCAGCTTTTTCTTAATCACCAATATACAGATCAGAACGCCGGTACAAATACTGACAGCAATCATTACCGGTAATCTGGTCCGCCGTTTTTCGCGCGCGTACTGCACCGTCAGTTCGCAGACATCGTCCACTTTTTCCACGTAAAATGTTCCTTCATACTCGCCTGAAAAAACGTATTCGGAACCGTTTTTCGTCAAGGAGAGTTTTGGCTCATGGTCTATAGAAAGAGGAGTTGGTTCGATCCATGTCTTCTCTGCAATTAAAAAAAGCCATTCGAT
>CADCLV010000050.1 GCA_902802325.1 Oscillospiraceae bacterium
TGGAACATCTTATATGCTTCCGGAAACGGAAGTCCCCGTTTGAGATCTTCTGTACTCCGGTTGATCACACGGGATACCTGCTTATTCATGATGCGATAATACATCGGGCGCACCAGGATCGAAAACGGAGAAGACAGCTGATACTCGCTTTCGGAAAGCACGGTAAGTTTCACCGCTCCGATCTCAATGATCTCTCCGGGCAGGATCTTGGGATCCACCGGGGAAGGGATGTAGGGGATCGGCTGATTCCACTCCATATCCAGCACGACAAAAGTCATGGGGAAAGTTTCCACTGTATTCATTCATCTTTCTCCTTCTCGCTTTCGGTGTTCGTCATCATTTCAGTTTCTGCAGGTGATACTGTTTCTACCGTTGTTGCGGTTTCCGACTGTGCTTCTGTTTCAGTAGCCGGATTTTCTTCTGCCGGCATTTCCGGTTCCGGCTTCTTCTCGCTCTTCTTTTTGTTTTTTGTCAGGTATGTGGTCATGCTCAAAAGTACCAGTAGTCCGAGAGCTCCGCAGGAAACACAAGCTCCCATCTGGAATCCCTGCGGGCGGTATCTGAATTCCACCACGTGTCGTCCCGAAGGTACATTCACAGCCACAAAGGTATCGAATCCGGCAAACACTCTTGTCTTTTGTCCGTCAACTGTTGCTTCCCAGCCTTCTTCATAGGGAACATTCAGCACCACATGTCCGGCAATCGGAGCATTGATCGTTCCACCGATCCAGTCTGCACCGCGCTGCTCGTTTGTCCAGGCGGCTCCGACCATATTCTCCTGATACTTCTGAAGGGTTTCCGGTTCCATTGACGCTACCGCCAGATGGACCTTGTTCTTCTGCGGATTCTGTGCGGTAATGCGTACGCCCAGCCGGTCACCACGAAGTTCTTCCCCGCCTACCTCGACCCAGGTATTCTGCGGAAGGCTGATTCGACGAAGGAAAAACTCATTTCCGTTTTCATCCACACGAAGGATCTCAAGTCCTCCTGTCAGATCGCAGCTGCAATTAATATATATAGGAGTATAAATAGCATCTGTTGAATAGTACAGGGCCTCGATTCCTTTTTCCCCGTTTTGGGCAGACAATTGTCCGTCCGTCTCCTCATTCACATTCTCACTCTTCTGAAGCTGCATAGCGATATCATCGAAAGGAAATACCTCGGAAAAACGGTACGCCAGTTCATTTTGATTCGTAAAATGAGACGGGGAACGGAAAATGTTTTCGTATATATCAATACTTGAAGTAAAGAAAGCATTGGCTCCGGCCGTCTTATGCTCGGTAAGACTCATATCGCCGAAATCGTTAGCGAGATACAATGGTGTGTTAAAGAAAATATCCGTGACCGGCGTGCCGCCACGAAGAAGGATCGCGCCCTTCTCTCCTTCGTTGATACCCAGTTTGCGAAGTGTATCAGCAAAATCCAGCGGAGCCAGATAGAAATCCTCATTCCAGGTGGATATATTCTCCGTCATGCCTTCGTTATCCCAATCCTTTGTCAGCACGATCAGATGACTTCCGGAAGGAAGCTTTCCGCGGATCTGATTCATCATGGAAGTCCACTTTTCATCCGGCTTTTTATAGAGCACATTATCGCTAAGGGCATAGACTTTTTTCCGTTTGGGAGGCGTGGTCTCGTCCATTCCGTCTGCTACTGTCTCTCTCAGATTTTTGGAATCAAAGGGCATGTCCGTAGTCTTGGTAGAAAGCTGGTAATACTTTTCTTTGATCGGATGATAGAAAGAAAGTCCGCTTTCAGCCAGCATCACGACCATCAGGGCCACAGCTCCGAAGGAGCATTTTCGGCCGGAAAGAGATGGCATACGGGATGAAATCGAAAAATACAGAACCATCAGAAGCACTGCGCCGTATACGGCATAATCCGCATAGTCGAGTTCCTTTGAGATTTTGGAACGAACCAGCATAAAAACGATCAGGAAACTCAAAGTGGTCCATAAATGCACCTTATCCTGGAAAAGTTCTCCGGTGCCGATCAGCCGGCCGGCCATATACACGATCATAAAAGTAAGAAGGATCGCCTGCGGGTAAGCTCCGCTGATCGGGGAGTGAAGTCCGTGAAGTCCGAACTGGATGATCTTATTGGACATGCCAATGTATGTCACGACCAGAAATGAACCTGTGTAGATTTTCTCGGAAAACGCGATTTTGGAAGAGAATCCGTAGAGGATCGAAAGGATCACGGTAAAGATTCCGCAGTACACGCTGGGAAGCTGAGTCTCCATCGACGGGAAAAGCACTTCCGAGTCAAATCCGGCCCGCTCCAGGATATCCCAGACTTTCAGATCCATAGCCAGATCATCCGGGAAATGCAGTGTTTCGGTTCCGGGTGCGCCATTCCACAAGGCCCGCAATGCCGGATACCAAAGAAATGCCGACGCCGCAACACCCAGGAAAAGATAGATGAAAAAATCTTTTAAAACACTTCCGAAGTGTCTTGTGCCTTCTTTGGTGTGCCGCTGTTCCACATAAAGGAGCGGGAAAATCGAAAGGACAAAAAGCAGCACATAGATCCCGGCCTCACATACAGTCAGCGCAGTAATAGCGCAGGTGACGGCAAAGGTCCAGCTATGCCGGCCCTGGATCAAAAAGTATAAAGTCAGGACTAAAAGCGGCAGTAAGATCACCAGATCCAGGACCCATGGCTCCTGAGAATAAGTCAGCACAAAGCCGCTTAGGCCATACGCAGTGGAAAGACCTACGGTCAGTGGCGATACAACATTTTCCTTTTTCCACAGAAGCGTGGCAAAAGCCAACGAGGCGCTGGCGCATTTCAAGGCGAAGACAAGCTGGATCACCTTCGGGATCGCATTTTCCGAAAAACATGCGAAAAGAAGATTGAACGGACTTGCACTGTAGCAGGCCACTCTCGTCCAGAAACTGCTTCCGCCGCCGGCATTCCAGGTATAAAACAGTGACTCGCCGGAAACGATCTTTCTTCTAAACTCCGTAATCACCGGGAGATATTCATTCTGCATGGACTCGGTCATAAAACAATCTGTCCCGAAGGGAAAGATCTTAAACTTCCAGGCCATCAGTAAAAGAAGAAAAACCGGCATGAGAAAAGAGGCCACAAGCACGGCCTTCGTTTTCGGGTCCGAAAACAGAATTCGATTCTCCTTGTGATATGGTCTCATACTTCCGGCGTCTCCTTTGAGGCCGGCTCTTCTTCTCCGCCGGTCTGCTGCGAAGAATCCTCGTCCGTCTCCCTTACTTTTTCAGAAGCATCCGTTTTTTCCGGAAGC
This sequence comes from Oscillospiraceae bacterium, assembly GCA_902802325.1. Lineage (GTDB taxonomy): Bacteria > Bacillota > Clostridia > Saccharofermentanales > Saccharofermentanaceae > Scatonaster. The sequence goes on from CADCLV010000050.1 coordinate 3,263, forward strand.
GATACATCTTCATCATTTTCATCTGCATTTTCCGCATCACTCTCATCCGGGCTGAGTTCAGAGGTTGCGGCAGCATATGCCTTTCTTCTTTTCAGCACGTCACAGCTCTTTCGAATGACCGTCAGCACGATCAGCGCCAGAAGGCTGGCAAGAGAGATCAGGACACAAAGCTTGAACTTGGCCGGATAGTACGTCAAGGAGATCGTGTGATTTCCGGAAGTCAGTTTCAATGCCATAAATGCATCGTCGATCGGCAATACTTCCACATCCTGACCATCCACCTGGGCAGTCCAGTTTTCATCGTAAGGAATCGTCAGGAAAAGCACTCCGTCTTCTTTGGCGGTCACCATGCCCTCAACATGAGTCGAATCATAAGAGACGACTTTCAGCTGCTCATCGCCAAGTTTTTCGACCATCTCCTGATATACCGGCTCAACCACATACGCGCACTGGAACCAGAGATTTCCGGTCAGTCCGTCAGAATTGAAATTAAGTTTGATCTTCTTCTCGCTGTCTGCTTCGGCATAGCCCAGATCCATGATCTGATAGGTACGGGCTGTATAGCTGGTCTCCTTCGTCTCATCCGTCAAAGTATTGGTATCGACGATCTTCAGCGACGGCGCCTTGGTGGAAACACAATACAGATACAGATGCGCGCCTTCCGGTGCTCCAATCGGAGTCAGCTCGATGGACGCTTTCTTTCCGCCGCCATCGAAGATGTATTTGTATCCGGTACGGTTGTTTCCGCCATCTTCCATCATGCCTTCCACTTCCGCGAATTCCAGATCTACTTCCTGGTAGACCGCCTCACTGATTCCCAGACTCTTAATGAAAGCACTGGTAGAAATAAAAGGAACAGAAACCTGATCCATGTGATATGTCAGAACGGCCGGATCGACCATATAACCTATTGCCAGCGCATCCGGGTTCACGAAGTGACGAAGTTCATTTCCCGTCTCCTGAGCTTCAAATCCTGCCGGGATCGGGGAATTCTTATTCAGATCGATCAGATTCCGTACACCGAACATGGTGGCAGTCACTTCAGTCAAACCGAAGTTACGCATACTGTTGATGCCGTTATTATGGAATCCAAGGTTCTTTACGAAGGTGACGAAACTCTCTCTTGCAGTAGACGTAAAGATCGAAATACCCTTCATGCTGTACAGAGCCGGCTGATTACAGATATAGGCCGGGTAGATCTCCGATCTTTCAAAGCCGTTGGCACACTGCTCTTCAGACTTATTCACGATCTCCTGGACTTCACTGTAGTGGGAACCGTAAAAATCCCATCCGGTGAAACTTTCATGGGCGGCAACAAGGCTTACGGTAGCAATCGTAGATGTCACAAGTTCCGCCGTAAGAACGCAGAACAGAAGGATCTGCTGGAACATGGCACTCTTCTTATTCTCGGCGATCACACGGGTCACGGCTGTATAAAGGATCAGGAAGAGGAAGGAAAGACCCATGGCCAGATAGCCCTCTTCACCTTCACCGATTTTTTCGTAGAGGATCAGGTATCCGATCATGGAAAGACACGGCACCAGAAGTTCTCTTTTCGTAAAGCTCTTAAGATTACGAAGGACCTTATAGCCCATGATCACTACCAGGAAGGAAATCAGGAAAGCCTGGCGGTACGGGATCTGGTTCGGGAAATGGAATCCGTGCCAGATATAGGTCATCATACGGGAACTGAGGCTGATGTACATGATCGCCAGTCCCACACCGTATGCCACTTTCTCGCGAAGACGGATCTTCTTACACAGGAAGAACAGCGGGATCATCATAGCAACGAAGATACCACAGTATACATTTGCCATACCGTCGCGAATATTCGGGTTCGGCGCCACAAGGAAGCGGCTGATGAAATCGAACATGTCGTTCACGACCTGGAACTTCTTCGGGAATGTGCCGCCGGTAGCGGAAGATTTCTGAAGTGTGATATAGGTCGACAGTGTCAGGAATGCAGAAAGACCTCCGGCCAGAAGTGAGTATACGGCAAAGCGCCATACCGCCGCCCAGAAGTTCTTCAGAGTGATCTTTTCCGTGATGGAAATATAGAGGATCGGCGCATAGAACACCAGGAACAGGCAGACAAAATAGCCGGAATAGAAATTGGAGATCAGGCAGGTCGCCAATGTCAGGCAGTACAAAAGGGGCTTTTTATTTTTCATCATCTTGATCAGCCCCAGAACGATCAGCGGCAGCAACACGACCGCATCATGCCACATGATATTCCAGAAATAGGAAATGGCCCATCCACAAAGTGCATAAGCCGAAGAGAAGGCGGTCAGGCAAAGATCCTTTCTGCCCTTATCCAGTTCTTTCAGAAGGTAGGACATGAAAAGGCCGGTAAGTCCACAGCGGAGGATCGCCAGGAAAGCAATACAGTCACCGATGTATTTCGGCGGGAAAAAGATCGCCAGAATATTTAAAGGGCTGGCGCTGTAGTTGGCAAATACCGCCCAGAAGTTGGTGCCAAGGCCGACATTCCAGGAGAAGAACAGACTCTCTCCCGTCAGGATCTTGTGACGTGTCTCCACAAGGAACGGTGCATACTGATGGTAGCAGTCTACCGTCAGGATCATGTTCTCACCGGTAGCAAACGGGTGCACCTGAAGTATCATAAAGACAGCCATCATAATGAAGGCCGGAATAAAAAACGCATAGATATGGAACTGACGTTCCGACAGCTTACGGAGTAAGCGTTTATTCGATGGTCGCATACGCATCCTCTTTTAAATAAATATATATAAAATATAAAGCAAGCAATATTGTATCACAGGCCGGGCTCGTTGTAACCGTACCGAAATGTTTTTTCCATAAGGTTTATGTTAGAGTAGATGTGAATAAATATCGTATTTCGTAAGGAGAGAACGTGTCCAGGATCAAGTTGAAAATCATCTTTAATCCTTCTTCCGGGCGCCAGGCAAATGCACTGGTGATCGGGGATATCCTGCACTATCTTTCCGAAGCCGATGCGGTGGAACGGGCGGATATCTCCTATACCGGGAAAAAGGACGACGCCAGGAACTTCGCCGCTTCACTGAAGCCCGGTGAATATGATGCCGTGATCGCGGTTGGCGGCGACGGCACCATCAACGAAGTCGTCAGCGGTCTGATGGAAGGCGGATCCAAGACTCCGCTTGCGATCCTGTCCGGCGGCACCGTCAATGATTTTGCCACGGCTTTAAATCTTCCGACCAATCCGTCGGCCTTTGCCCGTATGCTTATGGACGGTGAAAAAATGCGGGTCGATGTCGGTCAGGCCGGAGATTCGTATTTCCTAAATGTACTGGCCGGCGGTCTTATGACCGATGTTGCCTATAAGGTCCCTTCTTCTGCCAAGACATCCCTGGGTTCTCTGGCCTATGTGATCGAAGGTGCCAAAGAAGCCCCGGCCAATCTCTTTAAGAGCATTCCGCTATATTTCTCCACACCCAGCAGCGAATACAGAAAAGACGTACTGGTCTTTCTGGTTTCCAACAGCCGGAGTGTGGCCGGCATCCGCAAACTTTTCCCGAAGGCGCAGTTGTCTGACGGACTTCTGGATGTGCTGATACTAAGTAAACTTGAACCGGGGCAGATCCTGCCCCTGATCGGAAAATATATTGTCGGCGGCCACATGGCTGACGACAGTGTTCTGTATTTTCAGACCGACCGGCTGGATATTGCTTCCGTAGATGATCAGGAAGTGCGGCTGGATCTGGATGGGGAGAAAGGACCGCTTCTTCCGGTGACGATCCGGTGTCTTCCGCAGGCGCTGACGCTGATCGTTCCCAAAGAAGACATGGATTAACAGGCCGAAAGCCCAAGTCCATATGAAAGGTGTTTGGAATATGAAGAGGAATAAACCAAATCAGGAACTGCCAGAAAATACCGGTGTACCGACACCGGAGAATATGAGTGTACCGGAGGATATGAATGTGCCGGAGAATGCTCCTTCTGCGGATTTTTCCGACCCGGATATGATCGACCCGGATATGCCGGAAACCGCTCCTGAAATCGTGGAGAGCATTCCGGATACCGATATACCGGTTCCGGACGAATATGTTCCCTCTACGGAAGTGCATTCACCACAGATCGAAGAATATGATCCGGATCTGGATATCCTCCCGCCTGAAAATACAGAGGATCTCTCCTCCCTTTCCGAAGAAGAGCCGGAAGATACCTGGAATATTCAGGAACCGATCCCGATGCAGCTGGGCGCCCATGAGATCACCACTGTCCGCGATGACGATGATCCGGATGCGCCGATCCTTACCGAGACTTCTACCCGTCCGGCGGATGCGGAAGAAAACGGCAAGGGCAAAAAAATGAACTGGAAACCCAGAATGTTCCTGATCTGCACCGCCGTCATCGTAGTTCTGGTACTGATCTTTTCCGTCATTACCCTGGGAAATCTCAATGAACGTATGGTCAGCCCGCTGACTGTCGGAAACAAGGATGTTTCCAATGCCGAATTCAGTTTCATGTACCACTACGTGCTTTTGGAAAACGGTGTCGACATCTTTAAGGAGAATACCGAGAAGATGCTGCAGTCCCCGGGTGAAAACGGATTTGCCACCTATCGTGACTACTTCCTGGATATCACTGCCAAAGAGATCCAGACCACATATATGCTCTACGATGATGCTGTTGCCCACGGGTACGATATCACCGAGGATCACCACGAGCGTGCGCAGGCATATATCGACTGGCTGAAGACGAAGGCAGAGGCGATCCATGTGGATCTGGATACCTACATCAAGGGAACATTCGGGCCTTACGTAAACAAGAGCCTGATCCTGAACGTGCTTCCGAAAGTGTATTTCACACAGGATTATGCCGCGCATCAAAAACTGGATGAGCTGAAGGCCACCCCGGAGCAGGCGGAAAAAGCTTATCAGGATTCCAGAAATGCCTACGATCTGGTCTCCTACCGCGTGATCCGTATCACCTTCGAGGCCCGTGAACAGAGCTATGTGGACACAGCAAACATTCATGCCCAGCAGATCATCGATGCCATCGATCATGATGAGTCGAAGTTCGAATCAGTGGCTTCCAAGTATTTCTCCGGCGAAGCGCAGCAGCGTCTTCTGGTTCCGGATTCCACGCTTCATAAGCGCGTCCGTTATTCGGAGATGGAGGCCAACGAATGGCGTACCTGGCTTTTTGATCCGCAGCGTCAGTCCGGCGACTGTGTCATCTTCCCGGATGATCACGGATTCCCGATCATCTTCTGTTTCGTCGAGCGTGTCCGTCAGGAAGAACCGCTTCGTAATGTGCGCTTCTTCTATATCAACATGGAAGATCAGGAAAACGGCATCCCCGGCATTCCCGCAAGTGAGATCCTGCCGACCTCCCAGACTGTTTTCGACAGCATTACCGATGAGGCCAGCATGGTCACATTAGAGACCACTTATGCCGATGAACTTTTGAGCGGCGCCATGGAAGCCAGACAGAAGACTTCGATCTATCCCGGCAACCATCCGGCGGAAGTCGATGAGTGGATCTTCGATCCGGAAAGAAAGCCCGGCGATAAGACCTTGATCGAAGGCGAACGGCAGATACTGATCATGTACTATGTGGAATCTTCTCCCAATCCGGAGTGGTATGACCGCGTTAACAGCTTTATCCGTATGGATAACTACCACGCCTTTGTCAGCGAGAATATCAAGAACTACGAGTTCACATTCCATAAAGACGGACTGGAATACATTAAAGATATTCCAAACTGAAAAGTGTAAGTGCCGTCAAACTGCAAAATGCAAACAAAAAGGCTGCTTTCCGAAAGCAGCCTTTTTCTTAGCCCATTTTAACGGCAATGGCGATCAGCACGAATATGGAAGAAAGCATCATCAGTGACAGGATGATGGCCAGTACCCGTGCGCCTGTGCCGTATTTGGAACCCTTTGCATTCCCACGCATGAACAAACTCCTCCTATTACAGGTATTTCAGAAGATCGCTTCGTACCGCATCCATGCGGTCATCGGCGATGCCGAAATCCATTTTCTTATAATTCCAGGCCGAACGGCCGATGCCGTAGCGGGTAAAGACTTCATTGATCATGGAATACCACTTAACGGTTTCTTCCGGCGTGACCCGGTCAATGACACCATACTCCCCGCAGTATAACGCCACATCTCTTTCTTCGGCAACAGAGATCGCTTCAGAAAAGATCTTCTCGAAGTACTTCGCAGAAAGAGTGTCCTCCGAAGAAAACCCGGAAAAACCGGTAGTCACCTGCTGAAGATACTTCACACCGGCTTTGTCCATGTCCTTATAGGGCGCATCGATATTGATCCGGAAAGAAGTATCCATAGTCGGGATCCACGGCGCACCCTGATGGGTAAAAATCAGCGGTTCGTAGCAGTGGAAATTGTATATGATGTTTTCATCAAACGGCATGTCCAGATCCTTGACGGAATCCACACTGTTATTCCAGTATCCGCCAACAAGGATCTTGGTGTCCGGAGCAATCTTTCTTATACGGGAAATGCACTCCCGGGAGATCTGATTCCAAAGCTGGCAGTACGATTTATCCGTCACTTCATTCAGAAGTTCAAAAGCCACACGGTCACTGTATTTTCCAAAGCGGGATGCCATTTTCTCCCAAAGCGCATAAAAGCGCGCCTGAAGTTTTTCACTTTCGAAAAAGCCGGTCTCATGATGGGCATCATCAAAAGAGTAACCCATGGTCTTATGGAGATCCAATATCAGATTGAGGCCGTATTTCCCGCACCAGTCCACGGCATCCATAAGATGCTGATAACCGCTTTCTACCGGATTTCCTTCCTTATCCTCGATAAGTTCATAATCAAAAGGAAGACGGACATGATCCATTCCCCATCCCTTTATGATCTCGATATCTTTTTCCTGCACAAAGGTGCTGTAGGTTTCTTCCGTATCATCGCACTGGGAAAGCCAACCGCCAAGGTTGATCCCTTTCTGATATCCCTTCCACGTTTTCATGATCCTCTTCTCCTTACATGAACTACTTACATGAACGATATGCCTATTATAGCAGACAAACAAGGAATTGAGGATAAGACTGCACACAAGAAAATGGCCGGTCTTCTGGTTTCCCTGACCGGCCTTCTTCTTAGTCTGGTTCTTTTCTTTCTATTCCGAAATAAGCTCGTAGGCCGAGACACGCTTGATCGACCCTGACATGACATAGGTCATGAGGAATACCAGGACGCCGATCACTACGATCGTCAGAAGGATCAGTGCCGGGAGAATCAAAAAATCTACTTTTTCCATTCCGAACCCGGAAAGGATCGTCTCAAGGAGCGGATTGACCAGCACAAATCCCAGGACGGATCCGATCACAGAAGCTAGGAGCGTCACCGGAAGAAGAGAAAGGGAAAGCTGCAGTTTCAACTGTTGACTTGTAAAGCCCACGGCTTTTTTGATGCCGAATTCCTTTTCTTTCTTGATGAAGATCGTCTTCAGAAGGATCTTGATGACTAAAAGGATGATCGCGATATTTAATGCCACCATGATCATGACCACCAGAGCCACAGCTGTGATCTCTGTCCCTCGCCCACTGTGAACCTCTTCGTACCAGTTGCCGGTGGCAGCACACTTTTCACCCAGAAGTGCTTTTATCTCAGAAAGAGTATGGTCCACATTATCCACGCTCGGTTCTGTCACGCGGAAGCGGATGATCTGGTAATTGGGATCCACACCGAGCCGTTTTACTCCTTCTTCACTCATGAAGAGTCTTTCGCCCAGATTGTAGACGGCCTGCTGGTAACCGGTGATGATGAAACGCGCGGAACTATTTCCGCTCTTGACCTCGATCTCGTCTCCGATGGTGACATGAAGACGCTGCGCCATCACTTTTCCGATCACGCATTCATTTGCTTCCCTAAAAGTTTCGCCTTCGTAAACGCCGCAGTCCAGATATTCCGGCTTGTCGGTATAAAACGCGATTGTCTCATTTCCGTCGACGCTGATATTGGCAAAATTATAACCATACACCTGGCTGATGCCGTCGATATTTCTGACCTGCTCCATGATACGGTGTGTCTCTTCCGTATCTGTATTCACATTGATATATCCGTCCGGATTATCTCCTTGGATCAGGTGCATGAATTCAGACGGATCAACTTTACTGTTGTAAAAGAGGACCCCCGAGAACATGATCATAAAGGCCACCACGCTCATGACGGTCAGAAGGATAATGTTCTGTCCCTGGCTCTGGAGCATGCTCTTCAGAGCCAGAAGGATGTTGAGGCTTCCGTTGCTTTTCGAAAGCGGTAGATAATTCTTCTTAAAGCTATGTTCCTTCAATCCGAACCTGAGCGCCGTGGCCGGGTGAAGATTCTTGAGCTTGATCGTAGATAGAAACACGACGATGGTCATGGCAGCTGCGATTCCCAGAAGGATAATCGCTGTAGTCCCCGGACAGAAGCGGAGCACCCACTGTATACCGGTGATCGTCTGGAAGACTTTATCGTCCAGGATCGGCATGGTGAAGTAGGAGATGCCGCATCCGATCACGGCCCCGACCATGCCGATGATCACATATTCCAGGACCAGCGCAGCACGTATCTGGCCGCGGGTATGCCCGACCGCACGAAGCGCCCCGATATTCTTGATGTCTCTATCAATATTATTGTTGATCGTAAAGACGATCATGATCAGACAGACTACAAGAACCACTACCGAGAACGCAGTCACCAGTCCGGAAAGAATATCCGATACAGCCACATATCCTGCCTTAGCCAGATCACGTTCATAAATATAGTAGTCGACCCCTCCGGAAGCAAAAGCATCCGTCGCAGCTTTCATAGTTTCGTTTTGGGTATACCCGGAAGCTGCATATATCTTCACCATCTTTTTATTCGCATTCATGTTGGTGATTCTATATGCTTCCTCGGCACGGGCCTGCAGACCGGAAAATGTCTCTTCATCCACCATGATCTCCATCCAGCCGTAGGCATTTCCGCCGATCAGGGCTTCGAAGATACCGGCGACCTTCAGATCCAGATCACCTGTCGTCTTAAAATGGATATGGAATATATCGCCTACATGGATATGATTCTTTTTTGCATAATATGAATTCAGATAGACCGCCTGCTCTGTTACCGATTCATCGCACTCGATCATCCGGTACGGCTCCGCCGCGCCGTACTCCCCGTATCTTGTGATCGTGGCGCCGTCAAGTTCGATGGATTCCGCAGAATCATTGATCGTGACTTCGGGAGATCCGGGGGAGATCATATCCTGAACGGAGAATTCGGAGATCTCTTTTACACCGCTCAGCGCGCGGGAGATCTCCTCGTCTGAGCCGGTCACATAAGAAAGAACGTCTGCCTCATGGGTCTTCTCGACTTTCTCGTCATAGATCGAGCTATACTGTCCGACGAAAAGTCCGGTATGAAGAAGAAGCGAGGACAATATCAGTATCAGAAGGAAAGCCAGAAGCACATTTCTGTCTTTCCGGATATTTGCCTTGATTAACTTTACCATCCCATTTCCTCCAGAAATCCGCGGATCATTTCATGTCTTTTCTTATCGCCGCTTACATATTTGCCGGGGTTACATTCACCCTTGATGCCGCCGTCTTCCAGATAAAGGATCCGGTTGGCGCGGCGGGCCGACTTGATATCGTGGGTAACCATCACCACCGACTGGCCTTCGTTATTGATATCCGTAAGAACATTCAAAACCGCCTCCACGCCGGCAGAGTTCAGCGCGCCTGTCGGTTCATCGGCAAAGACCACATCTCGGCAAAGACCACATCCGGCTGGTTGATGACCGCTCTGACCATGGCCGCGCGCTGAGCTTCACCGCCGCTGAGCTGTGCCGGAAATTTCTCCGTCATTTCTTCACTGATGCCTACCCGCTGGAAAAGCTCTTCCGCTTTCTTCTTCAGATCTTTCTGTTTCTGTCCGGTGAGCATGCCGGTGCTGATGGCGTTATCCATAATGCTCATGCTGTCCACAAGATGGACCTGCTGGAACACGAATCCGCAATGCTTTCGCCGGAAGACCGCCAGCTGGTCATCGTTCATATCCGTGATCTCTTTTCCTGAGTATTGGATGTGGCCCAAAGAGGGTTTATCCATTCCGGAAAGCGCATATAAGAGAGTGGAT
>CADCLV010000051.1 GCA_902802325.1 Oscillospiraceae bacterium
GCTTTCCGTTTCCGATCGTGATTGGTGCGGAATATTCCGTCCAGTTTTCCGAAGGCGCGATTTTGATTCTGGAAACCACTTCTCCGCCTCTTCCGTCCCTTACGACGAATTCACCATCACCCGTACCGCGCACCTTCACGGAAAGTGTTTTTGCAGAAGAAAAATCGAAATAGCGGTAGCCGGCAGTAGAACCATCCACCATGTTGTTGATGTACTGGTTCGGGTTATCCTCGCGGTCTTCCCCCTCCTGGGTAAAGGCCGGGTGGCTACTATCCTGCTGCTCGGCAAGGCTCTCGGTCGTGCCGTTCTTACTAAAGAGATGGCAGGCGATGCGGGCCTCATATTCCCCTTCGTCACGAAGGGGTCCACCATTTAATCCACAGGAGGTGATCTCCGCCTGATGGAATGCCTTTCCATCGAATTCGATCTCCTCGGCGCAGGCCTGGCGGGAGAAGAAATGACGGTTCGTCTGGCGGTGGTAGAACACATACCACTTTCCGTTTACGAACGCCACACTTCCGTGGGTGTTGCCGCGGTAGTTCATGGCCTCTGTATTTCCATTCACGCCGATGTCCGCATTGGATACCAGGACTCCGCCGAAATGGTAATCTCCCAAAGGCGAATCGGCCACCGCCCAGCAGAGTTCATGCATCCAGCAGGAAGAATAAATGAAGTAGTATTTGCCGCTGATCTTCCGGACAGAACTTGCCTCGAAGAAAGGATGGGCCTCATACTCCGTGCCGTCCGCATCGTTAATGATCGGAAGGTTATGGAAAGGACCCGCTTTCACGGTGATCATGTCCTGCTCCAGTTCCATCTTCAGGCTGTCCTTATCCACTGGCGTCTGCTTATAGCGCGGACTGTTTCCGGAAAAAAGATAGATCCGCTTATCGTCATCGATGAAAATACCCGGATCGAACTGCCGGATCTCGTCCGGACGCGAACCAAGAATATCTCCGTTCGGGTATCTCACAAAGTCGAGGAATTCAAAAGGTCCCACGGGCGAATCCGCCACCGCTACACCGATCTCCTTAAGAAAATCCAGGCAGTAGTAAAGGTAGTATTTTCCGTCATTTCCGCGGCACACATCCGGCGCCCACAGCGCATGGGAACCGTCCGGATTTCGGGGATCCTGGGTCTTTTTATAGATCACGCCCTCGTAACGCCAGTCAGAAAGATCTTCCTCCGGGCAGGACCAGCACACATAGTCATTGGCACAATACACTTCACCGTTGAAGCGGTCGTGGCTGCCGTAGATATAGAGCCGCCCGTCAAAGACACGGGGCTCGCCGTCCGGAATGTATTCATAACTCGGAAGATACGGATTGAAAACCTGCTTTTTCATGATGTTCTCCTTTTTCTTACTCCGCTTTCCAATCGTCGCAGTCCTTCTTCCACCATACTTTTCGGGCAGGCCAGATTGATACGCACGAAGGTATTTCCGTTGCCGCCGAAATCCGATCCGGAATTCAGCATCAGCTTTTCTTCCTTCTCCAGAAAATCGACGAACTCATCGCTGTCACCTGTGACTTTTGAGCAGTCCACCCACATCAGATAGGTCGAAGATGACGAGATCGTGCGAAGTTCCGGGATATTTTCCGCGATATAGTCTTCTGCGGTTTTTCTGTTCGCCCATACATATTCACGAAGTTCGTCCAGCCATTTTCCGCCTTCTTCGGTAAATGCACTTTCCACGGCCAGTACGCTGAAACAGTTGCCCTCCCCCACTTCATCCGTGTTGACGGCACGCCACATCTTGTGACGTAAATTTTCATCCGGGATGACCATGGCCGCAGTCTGGATCCCGGCTATATTAAAAGCTTTTGTCGGCGCGATACAGGTCACGCTGATCTTTTTATTGATGTCCGATACGGAAGCAAAGGGGATATATTCCTTCCCCGGCGCTACCAGATCGCAGTGGATCTCATCGGAGATCACGGTTACATGGTTCTCATAGCAGAGTTTGCCGATCCTCTGAAGCGTCTCCTTATCCCAGATATTTCCGGATGGATTCTGGGGGTTGCAAAGTAGCATCAGAGATGTCTGCGGATTCCGAAGTTTTGCTTCCAGATCTTCCCAGTCGATCTGATACGAGGCTGTCGCCGGATCGTAGGAAAGCTTGTTTTCCAGTGCATTTCGGCCATTATTCAGAATGCTGTTGAAAAAGATAGGATAGACCGGTGTCTGAAGGACCACATTCTCGCCCGGGGTAGTCAGCTTTCTCACCGCCGAAGAGATCGCCGGGATCACGCCGGTCACGAAGACCAGCCAGTCCTTTTCGATCTGGAAATGGTGACGGTTTTTCCACCAGGACATATATGCCTGATACCATCCGTCACTTAAAATCGTGTAGCCGAAGATGCCGTGAGATGCGCGTTTTTCGATCGCTTCCTTCACAGAAGGGCACGTCTCGAAATCCATATCCGCCACCCACATGGGGAGCATGGCCTCTCCGTTTTTCCACTTGAGGCTTCCGGTGCCTTTCCGGTCGATTATTTTATCGAAATCATAAGTCATATTATTCATCCGTTTCTATTTTTGTCGCCATAATATCCACCCGGTCTTCTTCCATGATCAGTTCACCGATACTGCCTGCATGGATCCTTCCCGAAGAAGGATTCTTGACGCTGTCGATATGTCCTTCGATCTTCGCATCCACGTCTGAATATTCGAAGGAAAGTGTGGTATTCAGGAGCTTACAGTTGATCATTTTCAGCCCGGAAATATAGCATAATCCCTGAAGGCTCTCGATAGTGCAGTTCTCAAAAGTGATATTTTCCGAATTCCATCCGATATACTCGCCGCAGATATAAGAATCGCGCACAGTAACATTGTTACAGTTCCAGAAGGCGTCTTTTGTCATAAGCCTTGAGTTCAATATCTCGATATTTTCGCATCCATCGAAACCATAGTTGCCGTAAAGCTCCAGATCCTGTATTTTCATGTTCCGGGAATTCATAGCAAAGTAATCACCGTTTGCGATCACTTTCTCCATCCTGATGTCGCTGCAGGACCAGAGCGTCTCCTGAGCGTGGTAGAAATTCACATTCTTCAGAGATATATTTCTGCTTCGTCTAAACGTCTTCGGCGCTTCGATCATGACATTTTCCATGGAAAGATCCGTCGTGTACCAGATGCCGGCCCGGGCCGTTTCGGTAAGCACGCAATCCTTAAGCCGGATGTGATTGGAATACCAAAGCGGATACTTCCACCTAAAGGAAGAATGATAAAGCTCAATATTGCTGCTGTGCTTCAGCGGGGATTCCCCGTTATCGAAGATCGATTCCTCGATCGAAAGATCTTTCCCGTGAAACAGTGCGCGCTCGCCTTCAAAAAAGCCTCTTCTGATATTCTCCATATATGTCGTTGGTTCCTTTCTACGGGCCACAAGGCCTCTTTCTGATCGTACAGTTTTATTTTACCACCAAGGATCTTTCCATACTTTCAGGAATCTGCCGAAATATACCACTTTCGTATCGCCTGTCGGACAGCTTTCCGAAAGGATCTGAAAGCGCAATTATTTCAGGATCCGGATCAGATGCTCGTCCTGTGTCAGAAGCGCTTTCGCCTTCTCTCTGTATTCTTCTTCGTGAAGATAGGTATGGCGGAAAGGCTTGATCTGCGGCGCCATATCGATAGCGTTTTTAAAATCCTCCACCTTCAGATCCAGTGTTTCGCAGTATTCCCAGAAGCCCGTTTTGGTAAAGACGGTATCGATGCGCTTCCATCGGTGATCGCAGATCTTGCACATGATGTATGTAGCGATTCCGACCTGGATCCCATGCAGCTGCGGATGCTCCAGGATCTGGTCCAGCGCATGGGAGATCAGGTGTTCGCTGCCGCTTGTCGGCGCGCTGGAACCGGCGATCTCATTGGCCACACCACTCATAGCCAGAGAGTCCAGAAGTTCTTTCAGGAAAAGGTCCTCATTCATGGATTCAAAGGGTGTCCGCACAAAGGAATTGACAGCTTTTTTCGCAATCATGAAAGCAAAGTCATTGACCTCGTCATAGCCCTTATCCTCTTCATGCTGCCAGTCATAAGTCGAAGAGATCTTGGCCACCATATCGCCGACTCCGGAATACAGGAAACGCACCGGTGCGCTTTTAATGACATCGGTATCCACCAGGATGCCGTAAGCCATCTTGGCCGGAAGAGATTTTCTGTGACCATTGACGATCAACGATGCCGAGGAACTGGAAAACCCGTCAGAAGAAGAGCTTGTCGGTACACTGATAAACGGGATCCGGAGAATATAGCCGATATACTTGGCCGCATCGATGACTTTTCCTCCGCCCATGCCGATGATCGCCCGGGTCTTATTGGGGATCTGAAAAGCCAGATCCGTAATATCTTTAAAATCCACTGTGTCCATTTCCTGGTGATGAAGTACTTCCACACCGGCTTTTTTACAGGAGGAAAGGACCGTTTCACCGAACATGTCCGTCAGTCCGTTTCCGAAAAGGATCGTGACCTGGGTAAGGTCTTCGTCTTTCAGATAGTCTCCGATGTGCGCCGTGACGCCGCGTTCGATTTTCAAAATAACGGGAATCGCAATCTCTTCTTTCGACATAAGTCACTTCCTCACTTTCTTCCTTTTCCGATGACTTCCGGAACCACCTTCACAAGATCGGAAAACTTTTCGATCACCGGCACCTCGGCATCGATGGTGCCAAATCCGTATTTTGCATGGATAAACGGAAGTCCCGCCTTCATGGTGGCATCGTAATCACTCTGGATATCTCCTACATAACAGGCGTCGGACAGTGCATTTCGCTCCGCCATAAGCTTGATATTCTCATCCTTCTGAAGGAAGTTATTACCGTAGCATTCGATATCTTCCACCAGATCCTTTTCTGTACCGTAGGAAATGCCGTAGTAACCTAAGAAGGCCTCGATATAGCCTGCCTGACAGTTACTGACGATATAGATGTGATATCCTGCTTTCTTAAGCTTCTTCCAGGTCTCGATCACGCCCTCGTAAAGAATGCCGCCGTGTTCACTTAAATACTCATTCTCATAGTTCTCGCAGGAATAACGGAGTGCATCCCGCTCCGGGCCTTTTTCCGTATAGGTAAAAAGGGTATCGGCGATCACATCCATAGGTTTTCCCATGACACTCTGGATATCTTCCCGGGTCACGATCCTATCCTTAAAGCCCGCTTCCTTCACCTTGACAGTCCAGGCAGCCGCCACGTTTTCAGACGAATCCCAGACCGTACCGTCCATATCAAAAATAATGCCTTTTTTCATTTGCATCGATTCTCCTCAATCATGTAAAAATACATATCTATCATAACATAAGAAAAAGCCCTGAAAACGCTCTCCCTCGCTTTCAAGGCCCTTCTTTCTACGTTATATCAGGTTATAATACCCTTTACTTCTGATAGAACGGCTTCGCCGTTTTTCCCGGAGCCGGGTTGGCCTTCGGGAGGATGATGATCTCAATGGCTTCCATTCTGTAACCATAGCCTGCACTTCCGCAGGATTCGCCATTTTTCGCCCAGTCTGTCCATCCGAATATGCGGACGTGCGTCCGGTAATAAATGTCATATTTATCCGCATTCTTACCACTGAGCCGGATCTCGATGGCCTCGAGCCGCAGACCCTTTCCTGTGGTACCCGACATGGCGCCGTTTTTCACCCAGGTCTTCTCCCATCCATAGTTCTGGATGTGGGTCCTGTACTCGACATTTACATTCTCCAGACCTTCGATGTTAATGTGGATCGCTTCAAGACGCAGACCCTGACCTGATGTACCGGCAGGAAGTCCATCCGCTACATTGGACTGCCATCCGATTCCCTGAACATGTGCATTATATGTCACGTAGTTCGGCTTATTGCCCTTCGGCACCACCTTGATCTGCATGGCTTCCATTCGAAGTCCCTGACCTGTCGTACCGGCTGTAGCCCCGTTTTTGACCCAGGCCATCCAGCCTTTGTTCTGCACATGTACACGATAATAGATATCGTATTTGGAAGCAGCCGAGCCTGTAAGTTCGATCTGAATCGCTTCGACACGGCGGGACTGTCCGGTAGTACCGGAAACCTGCTTATCCGATACCCAGCTCTGCCAGCCGATTCCCTGTACATGGGAACGATAACGGACACCCAGGTCCTGACCGCCGTTTTCCAGATAAAGTGTAAATGCTTCGATACGCAGACCTCTGCCGCTTGTACCGGCAGTAACGCCATCGTATACATAGCCCTGCCAGCCGATTCCCTGTACATGGGCACAATAGTCAGTAGAAACACGCGGCAGCGTAGAAGTCGTCGAGCCGGAACCGGAAGAGGAACCCGGGCCCTTCACTATATAAGCATTCTTGGGGGCACCATTGAGCTCAAACAGGGTATCCAGACCCATTTCAAATTCTTCACATTCCACTCGTCCGTGCGGGAAAGTATAGTCACCATTTGATCTCAATATCTCCCACTGGATCGCAAAGGTGAAGGCACCCCACGCGTAGTAGTCGATCTTTGTAAAGTCTGCAAAATTATCCGTTCTTCCGTAGTCATAAGCACTGGAGTAGCCCTTATACTCGGCGAATCTGTGGATCATGAGGGCAAGATCCTCACGAGTGATATACTCGTCGGGTTTAAATGTATCGGAGCAGATGTTCGGGTAACCAAAGCAGATATCGTTCGCTTCGCCCCACTTGACCGCATCGGCATACCATTCGCTGCTGCCGACATCGGTAAAACGTGTCTTCAATCCGCCGACACCCGGCTTTCCGGCCATTTCATACAATGTGGCGATGGCCACTTTTCTGGTCACCATATCCGCGGAATCGGAAAGACCGTCATTGGTATCGAGATAGCTGTCGTAGGACTCACTTCCCTTTACGTGAGTGGTATCGACTTTGCACTTATAGTCAACGCAGAGGCAGTACTCGAGCTCATCGAAATACTCATGGCTTCCGCCGTAATCCAGTGTCATGGAATAACCCTGACATACTGTCGGCTCATCTGCATAGACACCATCCTTATATACCTTCTGAAGGCGGCTGTTATTACCGATATTCAAGGTAGTGAAGGGGTTTGTATAGCAAAGACAATAATAGAGCTTCGGGTTATTCGAAAGGTCCAGAGAAGAGATCTCATTTACACCACACTGCAGCCAGGCCAGATCCGGATTGTGAGAAAGATCCAGAGACTTGAGCTTGTTATGTCCGCAGTTCAGCTTCATCAGGTGGGTATTATTGCTGACATCGAGCTGGGTCACATTATTATTCATGCAGCAATAATATTCCAGATCTTTCATGTGGCTGATCTTTACGGTATTTCCAAGCTTCGGATTATCCCAGATATCCAGACGCTTCATCTTATAGTTTTTTGAAAGATCCAGCGAATTCAGATTATTCTTCTGGCAGTCCAGCTGCGCCAGTTCCGGGTTGTGCGTGACATCCAGTTCGGTCAGGCCGCAGGAAGATACCAGAAGGTGTTCCAGTTCAGGATTTTGGGAAACATCGATCGAGCCCAGGTTCTCATTGGTGCTGGCCTCAATATACGCCATGTGTATATTATTGCGGACATTCAGGCTGGTCAGCTGGCAATCAAAGCAATACACCCAGACCATATCCGGGTTCGGTGTGAAATCCAAAGAAGTGAATTTGTTTTCGGAACACCAGACACCGGTCAGTTTCTTATTCTTGCTGATATCCATAGTAGCGATATTGTTTTGTCTGATCCAGAGTCCCCGAATCTCTGTAAAGTACTCAATACCTTGGATACTGCTGATGCCTTTATTTTCCGCAACGATGTTATAGATACGAGATACCTCGTAATCACTGATATAGCCATTTCCATCCAGATCGTATGTGCTGGAAATGACTGCTCTGAAATTATCGTCCGGGAAATGCGATTTGTCGACCGGTACGCCATCGGCCGCCAGCACTACGGGAACACTACCCATGCACTGGAAAATACTTGCCGCAGTGACAGTGGCAGCAAGCAGCTTATTCAGTTTTCTCATACATTCTTACCCTTTCCTACTACTTAAATGTCTGTCTCTTTGATGCTCTGTACTTCTCGTCCACATTACGCACATACTTCGCTCGAACTCGGGCTTAGTATGTAGATTGATGTCACTAGTTCTCTTGCCAGAATGTATGACTGCGCCTACATTCACAGTATATCATGTTTGTCAAGAGGCTTCACCATTTGTTTACTTTATTTCGATAAAAATTCACAGATTCTCCTTATTCTTATGCGGTTTTTCTTCCATTCACTTCCCTGTTCTGGCCAATATTCCCTCTTTTTCGTTATCAGAACCGTTATAGGAAAATAGTATAATGAAGGTGATTTGGCGGAAGATGTACCTCTTATCCGCCAAAATGTCCGTCTTGTTCCGTTTTTGTTGAGCCCGGACAGAAAAATCGTTAGTCTCTACCCGACGGAGAAAAAGCATGAAGCTGTTTGTGAAAGAAAAGTGTGAAGTAAAAGAAACCGAAGTGGAGATCCGCTGCCGGACCCGCGACAGAGAAGTCGACGCTCTGATCGCCGGAATCAAAAATGCAGCAAGCTTCCTCGTCGGTGAGAAAGAAAATGGCGATCTTTGTCAGGTACCTGTCGCCAGGATCTTTTATTTTGAGGCGATCGAGGGAAAGGTATTTGCCTATCTCGAGAAAGAACTCATCAGGATCAGAAGCACTCTATATGAAGTGGAAAGCACTTATCAAAGCAATCATTTCGTGCGGATCTCTAAGTCAGTAGTCGTAAACCTGAGAATGATCACGAACATCCGGCCGGAAGAAGGGCGACGTGTGCGGATCGAAATGAAGAACCAGGAGTATCTTATCGTTTCGAAAAACTACGTCAGCGACCTGAAAAAGGCCTTAGGTATGAAGGAGGGCAAATAATGGATAGAATCATAAATTCATTCCGAAAAGCCTTTTCCGTCTGTGTTTTGGCATTCTCATTGTGCATCGTTATTCTGGCCTTTGTTTCCTACGAGACAGATAGACCCCTTTCTCCCGGTAATATCTTTGTCCTGACATGGATGTTTCTTAGCATAACTATCATCCGTACGCTGTATCTTTCTTTGGAAGGGACAAAAAAGATCGGAAGAATACCTTACTGGATCAAAAGACTGATCGCACTTCCTTTCTATTTCGGAGTTGCCGTGATCGGGCTTAAGAATCTGGTATGTCTTGAGAGCAGCTACAGAACAAATCTGATATTCATCGTTGCCGTATTCGGAACTATCTATTTTCTCGCTTCAACGATCCGGTATTTCATCGAAAAGAAACAGACCGATGCCATGACAGATGCACTTTTACAGATCCAGAAGGAGATAGAGAAAGAAAATGAATAAGACAGTGAAAAGTGTATTATTTGGCGGAGGTATCGTTCTGATCATTGGTCTGACCGTAATGTTCGGCTATTTAGGCTTACATGGAAAAACCGTAAAAGACCGTTCCCGGCTGACCTATACGGACAAGATCGAAATGAAAGACGGGAAACTTGATTCCACCCGTTCAAGTGTAGAATTTTATAACGAGGCAGGCACATCTTATACTGTGACACTAAAATGGGGAAACAGTTCGGAAAAGTACAGTTTCCTTACCATGACCAAGATCGTCGCCCCCAGCGGAAAAGCAGAAGCATGGACTTCCGGTGACTACGGAGAATGCGAAATGAATTTCGAGCTTTCGGAAACAGGCACCTATACGATCTATAGCGAATACTACTGCACAGAAGAAGAATTTGAAGAAGCCTGCCGGAGTTTAGATCCTAACTTTACGATCGAAGGCAGCCCCTTCGTTTTCACCGGTGAAGATGGAAGCTGGGAGCAGAATATCGATGTAAAAATGGTTGCATCAGAGTAAAAATTTCGTATTTCACCGGTTTAACAATTTCACTCTTTTGGAGGTAAATATGGAACGCAGGATCAAGACAGGACTGCGTACGATCTCTGTCGTCATTTTCGTGCTGTTTTTCTATGTATTTCTGCACGAATCCGGACACACCATCGTAGCACTCGCTTCTGGTTCAAAAATCACTGAATTCGATCTTTTTTCAACAAGACCGCATATGAATTACAAAGGAGGAAACTACACTCTTTTCAGCACTTTATGGCTTCACGCCAACGGGGCATTTCTTCCTCTCTTCGTATCGTATATCATCGCATTTACATACAAAAAAGAAATCCGAAGCTTCTTCTATCAAGCATTCTGTTTCTTTTTCTGTGTCATAAACACGTTGTCCTTTCTTGTTTGGGCAGTTGTTCCGGTTCTATACATGAACGGATATATGGATAAAAGTGAAGATGCATTTAAGTTTTCGGATCTTTTCTTCATGTATCAGGATCCCCGGATCATAAGCGTGGCCGCACTTCTTCTTGTCGGACTTGGCGCTATGCTGATCTTTTGGAAGGGCATTCCCTATCAGTATTTCCAGTATGTAAGAGGCTTGCCGGAAAAGGACGCTGCTGCCTGATCTTCCGCCTTTTTCCCCTAGGAAATAGCGATCCCCAGAATATTCTTCTCCATGCTTTCCAGAAGATCGTGAGAACCATCTTCGATATGCGAAAGATAGGTCACGATAACACCTTTCTTCGGCAGAACATAGCATTTCTGCTTCCACTTGCCGTTAATGCTGAAGCCGTCTCTATATTTCCAGATGAAGAAGCCATACCCGCCTTCCCGATTCATCTGCTGGACGGAAGTGGCCATCTCCACATATTCTTCGGAAAGGATACGGACTCCGTCATACACGCCCTTGTTATAAAGAAGCAGCCCGATCTTGCTTAAGTCATGAACGGAAAGACGCATCTTTGACGCGCCGTAGAAATACCCCTCCGGAGATCTTCCGTATTCGTAAGATGTGATCCCCAGCGGCGCGAAGATCCTTTCCTCTATAAAAGCACCTAGGTCGCTGCCGAGCGCCTCTGTCAGCGCCACACCAATCAGGTACGCCGAGATATTACTATAGTTGAATCCAATCTTTTCCGGATCTTCGATCTCACATGCCAGCGAAAAGTCCAGCCAGTTTTCCCCTTCCGGCCGGAAAGGAAGATCGGAAACAGACATGGTCAGAAGACGGCGGAGGCTGATCTTTTCCCAGCGGGCTTTCTGCTCTTTTGAAAGAGACAAGTGCTTTTCGCTCGGAAGATATTCCAGGATCGAGCGGTCCAGATCGATGCGTCCCTCGTCGTAGAGGATTCCGGCAGCGACGGACAGCACCGTCTTCGTCGCCGAGTAGATCTCGTGAAGTCCCGTCGTATCCCCGAAACTGTGCGTCAGCTCGCCGTTCTCATACACTTCCGCACCGAATACATTCCATTTATTGTCCTGAATATCTTTTACAAACCGATCAAAATTCATCTTCTTTTTGCTCCTCGAAAAGCACTTTTTCCTGCAACTATTCTACACTATGGAAGGCAGTTCTTCCTCATCCATTCCGCCACCCCGTCTTCGTTATTGGAAGCAGTGATCTCATCCGCGACAGCAAGAACTTCCGGGATCGCATTGGCGACAGCAATGCCTTTCCCACACATCGTCAGCATATCGATATCATTCTTATCGTCTCCGAAAGCCACGATATCCGAAATCGCGATCCCACTTTGTTCGGATAGTGCTTCGATCGCCTGAATCTTTCCGGAGCCTTCCGGGAGGAAGGCATACATATTCTCCCCGCGATAACACTGCAGTTTACATCCGATTTCGTCCGCGATCTCCTGCGCCATCTGTTCATCCGAAAGAATGGCGGCGATCTTATTGGCGCCTACTTCCAGATCACTTGAATAATCGTTATAGACCGCTTTATGAAGTCTTTCCGACTCCGCGATATGCAGACTGTTCCAGAAGACTGTTTTCCCATGGGCGACGGAGATCTCCGTTTCCGGCATCCGCGCCAGAACACTTCGCACTATCCGGTTCGTATCCTCGATCGAGAATGCTTTTGAGTAGATACACCCATCTTCCGCATGGATCAGTGTACCATCCGTGGTAATCTCATAATCCGGCTTCAGAAGACGGATATACCGCTCCGCACCGATCCAGTATCTCGCCGTCGCGATCGCCAGCTTGATCCCCTTACTTCTGCACGCAGAAATCACATCCAGAGACGCCTCGGAAATACTCCCATCCTGCCTCAGAAGTGTATGATCCAGATCTGTTAAAATCATTCTCGCCATGTTTCGTATCCTGCTCCTTCCAATACAATTTTAGGGAACTTTTCTCGCTTATTCTTTCTCAAAAGTTCCCTAAATCTTTCCCACGATATAGGACATATCATTGATGTGCCGTACACGGTGCTTCCCGTCATCGCCGATGATCATGTGGGATACGCCTCCGGCCGGCCCGTGAATATCGACGTCATAATAGGCTTCCACAGGAAGGCCCAGATACATGAGATTCCATAGACTCAGAAGATCGCCATGGGACACGATGATGATCGTTTCCTCATCACTTGCCATCACTTCTTCGTAGAAAGGAAGAAGGCGGTTCCAGCATGCCCTGCGGCTCTCTCCGTCAGAGAACAGACAGTCGTCAACGGTGTTCTCCGGTGTCTCGATATTTTCACGGAGCCACTGCACGGATTTCCCACAGCACTTCCCCAGGTTTCTCTCACGAAGTTCTTTTCGAAGGATCGCTTCTACACCAAGGGACTTCGAGATCTCTTCCGCCGTCTGCGCCGCGCGCTTGAGATCCGAAGAATACAACACGATTTTCTTTCCCTGAAGTTCTTCCTTCAGTTTCTTTCCGATATTCTCCGCCTGCTTGCGCCCGAGCTCCGTCAGATCCCAGTCCGTCCAGGAGCCGACCATCCC
>CADCLV010000052.1 GCA_902802325.1 Oscillospiraceae bacterium
TATACTGTCCATCCTGGAGACAGAAATCAGTAGAAACTTTCTCGCCTGCTGTAGCCGAGATCGTGGTCGTATTCGTTTTACCGACATAGGTAGAATCTGTCGCGCTGTTCGACGGAACGGTAGCATCTGCCTTCAAGATATCCACGGTAAATGTAATGTCAACCGGAGATGTCAGAGAAAGGCTCAGTTTAAAGTACTTATCTTTCGAGCCCTGGTTACCGGTGACTTCTTTACCGAAAGTCAGCGAAAATGCATCATAGAAATTGACAAACCTGTCTGTCTTTATCGCATCCTTTACGCCCGAAGTCGTTGTGCCGTTGACTTCGATCGCCTGCGTAGCAGTGATTGCGGAATTTCCGGATTGAGTATCCGCAGAAGCATTCGGTGCAGCGGTAATTTTTCCGTCATACATAATATATCCGGTCACTTTCAGTTTTTTCTCGTCACCGGAAGTGGCATCCTCTACGTATACATCCAAAGTACGATAAAGATCGCCTTCTGTTCTTAAACCAGCAGCCGTCGGCTCGACATCATAGTAAAGACCAGCTGCACTCGCATCCTTTACTTCCTTGATGTAATAGCGGTATACACCCGGCTCGTCGAACTTGACCACGTCGCTTCCGGTCGCATCACCAAAATCCACTGTAATGGTCTTCTTATACGTCTTGTAGCCGTTTAAAAGCGTTAAATTCTCCGCGGTATCTGAACTTCCGAACGAAACATCTTCAATTACCGGATAGGTTTTCGGGGTCGCCCCTGTTGTCGTAACTGTCTTTCCTATATAGAGAGGCAGGTGGGTGGCATCTCCCGGAAGGCTCTCGGTTACTTCAGAAGTGTTCACCTCATACTGGAAAGTCAGGGACGGAACCTGCATATCCTCTTCCAAAAGAAGATACTTATTGAATGTTGCGTCCTGCGCAGCTATGGGATCGTAGGTCGTTCCCGCCGCCAGCGTCGGGAGTGCCATTGCGGCTGATACCATCCCTGTGGTGACCACAGCAGACAGCATCTTCAAAATAGATTTCGCTTTCATTTTTGTTTACTCCTCCTCAAAAATGATTTTTCTTATATTCCCCGTCTTCGTAAAATGAGAACGACTTCTCCTTCCACATCTGACAAAGGAATGGCCCCATATGTTCTACTATCCCCCGCATCAGACCGGTAATCGTTTAACACGAATACCGTTCCTTTCGGGACGATATACGGAAATGATATCGCTGCTCCGGAAGAAGTCGTAGGATAGACCACATCTTCCAGGATCCCGTAGCCGTTGACTAGCAGACCCTGATCGGTGATGTCGACCGTATCGCCTTCTTTGGCAACGATTCTGCCGAACTTTACCTTACCGTTGAATGTATAGGCGATCTCTACTCCGTTCTGGCCCTTGTCCAGTTTGTAGGTGATCACCAGATCGCCATCCTTGATCATCGGATAGGCGGAATTGCCGTGGTTAACATGAATGCCGACCACAAAGATCAGAAGTGCAGCTACGGCCAGAGCCGTGATGCCGACCTTGATGAAAAACTCGATCGCATAGTCTTTCGCGGTTTTCTTCTTCCGCTTTTTCGACTTACCAGGTTTCTTTTCCGAAGACGTTTCCTTCTTTATTTCAGAAGAGGCTTCCGTCTTCGTTTCCGGAGATACAGCTTCATCCCTGACCGTTCCGTCAGACTCTATCTCCATTTTCGATTCTTTTTCTTTCGTAACCTCCGGATCCGGACCGGTCTCCATCCCGATATCCATCTCCGGCGCCGCATCTTCAGAACCGGTCACTTCTTCAGAAGACTGCTCTTCCAAAACTCCTTCCGTGAACTGTTCTTCCCCGGCCTTTTCTTGCTCCTGTTTCAGCGTCTTGTCTTCATCCGGCAATTCGTTCATATGCAGGTGTAAGTTCGTCAAATTCTCCTTTTCATTAGTCTTACTGGATCATCCCCAGCTAAAAACAGGTATACGTCACCTATTTTCATACCTGATATTATACACCGAAATCCACTATTTGTTAAATTTCCTTATTGTTTCGTTTCTGTAAACAAATCTTTAGAAGTACAGTAAAGGCTGAAAAAGAGGCTTTTCCATTTCGGGAAAAGCCTCCACTGAACCCATTTCGTAAGTAGGTAATATGATATCTGTCATCATCTGGCATTCGGATCTTCTCCTCGGGAAGTCTTAATCGCTACCTTATCTTCGTACATCCGCTGATCGGCCTGTTCCATAACCGCCTTTAAGTCGAAAGGTGCTTTTGCATAGGCCAGACCGCAGGCCACCACGCATTCCGGAACCGGCTCTTCCTGATTCATCTTGTCCAGATTCGCTCTCCATCTGTCCCTTACCTCCACCGCCTCTTCTTCCGAAAGATTCACGGCGATCACCAGGAATTCGTCTCCGCCAACGCGGAATCCGAAGACATTCTCCTTCTCTACGAAACGGATGCTCTCCGCAGCTTTACAGATCAGACGGTTTCCGGCCTCATGGCCCAGTGTATCGTTGGTGCGCTTAAGATAGTTGACATCCATATTATAGACCGCCACGCTATCCGCCTTCGGCACAACATCCCGAATCACTTCGGCCTGCTTGGTCTTGTTATACAGTTTCGTCATGTGATCGTGCTCGTTTTCGAATACGATCTGGTTCTGCATGAGCGAGTTCTCAATATACAGTTTGAAGGGATGACTGAGCATACTTAAAAGGCGCTCATTTTTATCTTCATTATCGGAAACGTAGAGGGCATAGTCGGCACCGGTAATCGAATAGCCGCTGCAGACACAGAGCATTTCCCGGCCATCCAGATCTTCTCTGGCCACAAGAGTTCCTTCTTTTCCGGCGATCCCGATCTTCGGGAGCGCGGTTTTCGTGGTGTCTTTTTCCTCTTTACTCTGGATATACTGCTTGACGTTGTCCCGGTTCCTGCGGGAGGTATAGAGCACGGCCGTATCCACATTACAGTACTTGACCACGATAGGCAGGCACTCACTGGGATCCGTCGCCAGATGAGAAATCAGGTCGATCTGGCAGGCCGAAAGGCTCCGCCACTCTTTGACATAGGATGTCAGATCACGAAAAAGTCCTGCATAGTCACTGACATCGTAGATATGGTGCACCAGGATATCCCGGCCGTTATATTTCTCTGCAAAGGAATGGACCTTAAAGTACCGGTCCTCGTCACGTTTGGCGATCTCCCAGTCAAATCCGTCCTTATCCACCGGTTCTACCTGATAAAGACGGGACCATTTATTCCACTGCTCTTCATCAAAACCAATGGCATAGTTTCTCTGGATGATCTTCCAGCTAGTATCGGTTACAACGATCTCGGCGGTCTTATCGATCCTACTGTTGTGAATAATGACATCAACGTTGTCCATAGTTGTCCCCCATCATCCGAAATCCATTTAAGAAATGATTTTGTATTATACCATAAGCCACCTTCCCTTTTCGCGCGCAAAAAATCTATTGCCCGCCGGCGCTGAAATAGGATCAATTATTCTCTTGCGGGCATGCAAATACATATGTTCCGACCTTGTCAGAAATCGTTTATATCCTTTCCTGTTCCATATAAAATAAACATTGTAACGCGAGGGACGCTTTCCAAAGAAAGGAAAGTTACCTCGAAGGCCCACATAATCATTTATTTGACGGTAGGAGGTAGGGATTATGCCAAGGGATATCATTATTTTAATCGGAATTGCCGTAGGCGCAGTGATTCTTCTCATCATCATTCTTTTCGCGATGATCAAGACTGCAAACGGTAACGAAGCGCTGGTCGTGTCCGGTGTCGGTGCCACCGACAAGAACGGAAACCCCACGATCAAGAGAGCGGGCGGCCGCGTGGTTATCCCCTTCATTCAGAAAGCGAAGTATTTTGACCTTTGCGTCAGAACCGCCAAGGTAGAAGGAGATGTCACAAAGACCCAGACCGGTGTACCGATCCAGATCGACTGGGCGGTGGCGTATAATCCGGATGTTTCTTCCAACGAAAGCCTGCAGCGCGCTGTCTGCAACTTCCTTGACAAGAATGACAAAGAACTGGAGCGTGTTATCCTGGACGTTGTGTCCGGTGGTGTACGTGCCGTCATCGCAAAGATGACTCCGGAAGAAGTCATGAACGGAAAAGACAAGCTGGACGATCAGGTCAAGGATTCCATTTCGGCTCAGATGAAGGATCTGGGATTTAACACGATCCTTTCTATCCATGAAGTCGAAGATGCCGCCGGTTCCACCTATTATCAGGATCTGGCCGCCAGAGACAGAGAGACCAGACGTCGTGATGCCGCGAACATCTCTGCAGAAGCCGAGCAGTCAGTTCGTGAAAAGAGAGCGGAAACGGACCGTATGGCTCAGGAAAAAGAACTGGATGCCCAGGTCGCCGTTGCGGAGCGTCAGCGCGACACAGATGTAAAGAAAGCCCAGTTCATGGCAGAGACCGCAAGAGAGCAGGCCAAGTCCGAAATGGCAGGTCAGCTGGAGCAGGAAGCCATCAATCAGCAGCTTGCTGAAAAGCAGGGTGCAGTAAAGGTCACCATCGCCGAGCAGGCCAATCAGGCAGCATTGAAGCAGCAAGAGGTGGAGATCACCCGTGCGGAGACCCAGAAGAGAACCACGGTCATCAATGCCGAAGCTGAAGCCGAGAGAAAGAAGGCAGAAGCCGCCGGTGAAGCCGAAGCCAAGAAAGTATCTGCTGCCGGTAACGCAGAAGCCCAGAAACTGACCGCAGCCGGTGAAGCCGAAGCTGCCGCAGTCAGAAGGACCCGCGAAGCCGCTGCCACAGCCGAAGCCAGAAAGACCGAGGCTGACGGTGCGGCAGAAGCCAGAAAGCTGGAAGCCGAAGGTGCGGCTACCGCCAGAAAGACAGAAGCTGCCGCAGAAGCGGAAGCAGTAAAGGTACAGGCAGACGCGGAAGCTACAGCTACCAAAGCAAAAGGTGAAGCGGAAGCTGCGGCCATCGCTGCAAAAGGTAAGGCGGAAGCGGAAGCCATCGAAGCCAAAGGTAAGGCAGAGGCAGAGGCTGCCCGTGCCCTGTCTGATGCTCAGGCTGCCAACGACAAGGTCAACTTCGAACTTCGCAAGATCGAGATCGAGCAGAACACCCGCGTACAGGTGGCCACCAATGTTGCCACGGTTATGGCGGAGATCGGCAAGAACGCCAAGTTCTACGATTTCGGCGGCGGCTCCAAGAGCGAAGGCGGAGATCTTCTGACTTCTGTGCTGGGACGCATCCCGCAGGTATTTGCCCAGGCCGATATGCAGAATCAGGCATTAAACGGCGAAGAACTGGCTGACACCGTAAAGAAGCTGGTTGCTTCGGTTGCGGATCCCATTAAGGGAAAGAAAGGATCACCGGAAGTGACTTCTGAAGTCAAAGAGGTGGTTTCCGAAGTAAAAGAAGCCGCAGATCTGACAGAATAACAAAAAGCCTTTAAAACCAATCGAGGCGCATCCCGGAGAATTCCGGGGATGCGCCTCTTCTTTTCTTCTCAATTATTTCTACATCAGTACCAGTCGTGGTGCCGCTTGATATAGACCGTTTTCATGATCTGGGCCAGGATCATGTAGACCAGCATCAGGAGAAAGATCCAGGGCAGATACATGATCGTGATAGTCGGCATACTAAAGAATGTGGAAATACCGGTAAAACCGATCAGCATCGTGATGGCGATAATGGCTGCCGTGGAAATTGAAAGCTGGACCGATGCCCGGTCATGGATAAACGGCAGTTTCGGCGTACGGATCGTATGGATGACCATAGTCTGGGAGATGACGCCGAACATGAACCAGCCGCACTGAAAATACCCGGCCATATCTTCACAGTTGAATTTGAAGACATACCAGAGTACCAGGAAGCATAAAACGTCCAAAACGGTACTTAAAAGACCGAATGACACCATAAAGCTCCGGATCCCTTTGAGATCCCACTTCTTCGGCTTTTCGATATAACGGGATTCCACATGGTCAAAAGGCATACCCAGCTGGGCAAAGTCATTAAGAAGGTTCTGCACCAGAATGTGAACGGGAAGCATCGGCAGAAACGGCAGGAAAATACTGGCGATCAGAACGGAGAACATATTACCGAAGTTACCGCTGACAGACATTTTCAGATACTTGGACATATTGGCAAAGGTGGTTCTTCCCTCAACTACACCTTCATCCAGCACATTCAGGTCTTTTTCCAGAAGGATGATGTCCGCCACTTCTTTTGCGATATCGACCGCATTATCTACGGAAATACCGATATCCGCCTGCTTCAGCGGCAAACTGTCGTTGATGCCGTCACCCATATAGCCGACGGTGTGTCCCCTGGACTGGAACATTTTTACCACACGCTGTTTCTGATAGGGGGAGAGCTTGGAGAAGATATCGCACTTTTCGCAGGCCTCCGCCAGTTCTTCATCCGTCATGGCCTCGATCTTGGCGCCGGTCAGTGTCATCTCGGTACTGAAACCCAGTCTTCCGCAAATATTTATGGCTACGCCTTCACTGTCACCGGTCAGTACGACGGTACGGACGCCGTTCTTTCTAAGAGCATTGATAGCCGTAGCGGCGGATTCCTTCGGCGGATCCAGAAAGCCCACGAATCCGATCAGCACCATGTTGCTTTCATCCTGCACGCCGAATACATCCACACCATGGACGTTGTTTTTCTGGGCAACGGCGATAACCCGGATACCTTCCAGGTTATTCTCCTCGGCAAGTTTCTTTGCATTGGTACGAAGATCTTCCGTGATCTCTTTGACTTCGCCCTCGATCTCAATATAGGAACAGATCGACAAGATCTCATCTACCGCGCCTTTGGTGATCAGCTGGCGCTTGCCCTTTTCGTCCTTAAGTACGACGCTCATACGGCGGCGGGAGAAATCGAAAGGAATCTCATCTTCGCGGATATAGGCCGACTTTAAAAAAGACAACTCTTCCTTTTCCGCACGGCTTATGATGGCCACATCCATCAGGTTCTTCAGTCCCGTCTGGAAATAGCTGTTCAGGAAGGCATGACGCAGGATGCGCTTATCTTCTCTTCCCAGCACATCCATATATTTCTCCAGGATGATCTCATCCTGGGTCAGTGTACCGGTCTTATCGGTGCAGAACACGTCCATCTCGCCGAAGGTCTGGATGGCGCCAAGGCGTTTGACGATCGTCTTTTTCCGGGACATGTTGATGGCGCCTCGGGCCAGAGACGAGTTCATGATAACAGGAAGCATTTCCGGCATGATACCGACTGCGATGGTAATACCGAACATGAGGGACTGAAGCCAGCTGCCCTTCGTCAGGAAGTTCGCGATAAAGATCACCGGGACCGTGACCAGCATAAACCGGATCAGAAGCTTACTTACGGAATCCAGGTTCTTTTCAAATGCACTCTTTTCTTCGTAGGAGTTCAGGCTCTTGGCCATACTTCCGAAGTAGGTGTCGCCGCCTGTTGTGAGGATAATGGCCTTGGCGCTTCCGGAAACGATATTACTTCCCATAAAGCCGATATTGGCCAGATCCGTCACACCTACGTTGGTTTCGGAAGTGGTGAATTTCTCTACCGGGTTACTCTCACCGGTCAGCTGGGACTGGTCGATAAACAAGTCCTTTGTCTCCAGGAAACGCACGTCACCGGGGATCATGTCACCAGAAGCAAGTTTCACGATATCTCCGGGAACGATCTCTTCGATCTCGATTTCCGCCTCGACGCCGTTACGGATCACATCCAGTTTGTTGGTGATCATGCCCTGAAGTTTCTTTGCCGCATTATTGGATTTTTCTTCCTGGACAAAGGAAATGACTGCAGAGATCACGATAACAGCCGTCAGCATGATAAAGGTGGCAAAGGATGGTTCGTCCGCCAGGATCACGTCCGTGATGAATGTAATGATCGCCACCACCAGAAGTACGATGTTAAAAGGATTGATAATGGCATCTTTGATCCGGACAAAAAGGCTCTTCTCTTTTCCGAAATCGATGATATTTCTTCCATATTCATCCAGACGGTCATCCGCCTGGATCGGGTCTAAGCCTTCTTCATCTGTCTGATACTTTTCAAACAGCGCGCCTTTTTCCATGGCACTTAACTCAAGAAGCACTTTTTCGACTTCATTACGGTGCTCGGGGTTCTCTTTTTTCTTCATCAGGTTCTCCTTAGAATCTCGCCATACATCGCATGGATTTTAAGCACACAGTAGTATAGCAATTTCTTTTCCCTTTTTACAGCCTGATTGTTCCCGTTTCAGGTTTCCCTGCTATAAGTATTTCTTATAAACGAAATGCACCCCGAAAGTGCTTTTCAAGAAGTTCCCGGATCGTGTTTTTAAGATCCTCTTTACGTACTTGTTTCCTGCAAATAGATCTCTACCCGGTTCTGGATCAGTTCGGCCGCATGTTCCGCCGAGCAGCTGCCGGAAAAGTAAACGTCTGCCTCCTCGAGAACAATATCCAGTACAGAGCGGGGACCGTACAGATAGTGATCCGCTCTGGCTATCGTCGTCATCGCCATATCGTGATACTCTTCCTTGCTATGATCCTGGTACCGGGGATCATCCGCGTAAATCTTGTACGCCTCTTCAAAGTCATTGTCCCAGGATTTCCGGTTCACCGGCATCGCGCCCGTAAGAAGGGCCGGATTATTATATTGAAAATCTTCACTAACAGCATATTGGATGATCTCTTTAGCCAGTTCTTCCTGCGAGGTCGTAACAGATACCGCCAGAAGATTATAGGGGATCACGTGAAGAGAGCCGTTCTCATTCGGGAATCCGACCACGATATGGTCCTGATATCCAATTACGGATCCCGGCGAAGAGATACTCGTCCAATCCAGCATAAACAGTCCGTCGTCCAGACCTGCTTCCGTATATTCGTCCCAGTCGCTCTTTTTACCTATCTCATTCGCCCATTTCAAAAGTTTCAGGAAACCTTCACTTGTGAAATTCGCTTTTCCGTCCGGAGTGAATTCGTCCAGCTGCGCCAGAACACCATGCTCCAGAAGTTTCTTTTTGGAATATATGCTCTGGATACAGGAAAGATCCGTAAACTTCTCCGCGCTTTTATAGAAGTCCTCATACGTCCAGGTATCCGGATTCTCCACAAACCGCGGAGAGGCTTCAAATCCCAGAATATTGAAAGACAGGCTGGCGCAATACGGTGTCTTCTTCCCCATGGTGATCTTCTCCATGAAGTAGTCTTCTTTATTCAGATCATTCAGGTACGGCGACAGATCCTTAAGATATCCGAGCCGTCCCAGCTCGCCCAGTCCGATGTCATTCTCACAATCGAAATACATATCCGGTGCATTTCCATTGGCCAGATCCAGGCTCATGATCCCGTAAATTTCATTTTCCATCTGCGCCCGGTCGTCACCGGACTTTATTTCTTCCATATAATCCCGCATGACGAAATTCACTTCCGGATGAAGAAGGCTCATCTTCTCGACAAGCTGCGGCAGCGGGCTTTCGATCAGATTATATCCCGCAATTACGAACTCTTTTTTATTCTCATATGTCTTCTTATCTGATGGCTTCAGGTGATAAAGGATGATCATATCATCACTCATCGGACGGACAAGAAGATCCATTTCTCCATTTCCGGCTTTCCTGATATCCTGCACAGTTCCAAAGACCGAGGCCTCTTCCAGATTCAGTTTTTGTTCCGATTCTCCGCCCAGCCGGTCGATCTGCGACATCCCGATACTGAGAAGGTCGCCATCTCTCACAAGAAGCCGGTGCCAGTTTTCCGTGACCGGGATATCTGTTTCCGTCCATTTTCCATTCTTCTCATCGTACTGGAAAAGCACCTGTATATCCTGGCTTCCGAGCCCTTCACATGTCAGTTTTTCATTCCAGACTGCAATATCGCCGTATTTACAGACCTCGGGAAGATGGATCGTGTCTTTTACGGTTCCGTCTTCTTCCAGCACAAAAATGTCGCCGCTTAAAGAGGAAAGAAGGATCTGCCCGTCGTCCCCGACCCGGATCGAATTGGGTCTTCCCAATCCCACCTTGCTGTCCACATCGATATGTTTTGTCTGGCCTTTTCCGGCATCGACGCAGTCAATGAAATACTCTGTTCTATCGCTGTCTTGTATCTCATGTTCCGTTAAGATCCAGCAAGAATCCCCGGTGCAGTACATTTTCCGAAAGTTGGTGGAGGCGCCGCATTTTTCATTCAGATCGTAGGTTTCTTTGATCTGCCCATTCTCATCCAGAATAAGAAGAAGGTTTTCCGGCGTGATCTCTTTTCCATTCTCATCCACAGGAATGCTTCTCAGCCCGTCTCCGCCGTTTTCTATGGTCGGGATGCACTGTTCATAATACGCATCCCAAAATTCGTCTGATGCAAAGAAGGTCTGCACAAAAGCGCCCTCTTTTGAAAAGCCGCCGTCGATCACATGAGAAATCGAAAAGATCTGATTCGTTGTGGAATAGTAAGGAGAAAAATACGAAGAATCAGAATCAGATTCAGGCTGACTTTTTTTACATGCACAGCCAAGAACCAGTCCCAGTACCAGTAAGACCGACATTATTCCCCTGCGGAACTTTTTTACAGAATACATCGTATTACCCGCCTCAAACTTGATAATATAATTATACTCCCTTTTCAGCTGTTCATCCGCGTTCCTGAACGACGGCTTTACTTCGTTTCTGGATGATCTTCACGACATCATCCAGAGTTCTGTCGTCGGTATAGTATCCCGGCGCTTCTTCGTTAATGATCATCATGACCGTCGGATCATACGACCTGGCTTCCCGGATGTTCTCGACCACTTCCCGAAGCTCGGTAACATCATCTTCCGTAAGAGGATTGCCCTGAAGTCTCAAAATTCTTTCCTCCTCCGGATCGGATGCGGCCTCTTCCCACCGTTTTCGATCCTCTTCAAGTTCCTGCTCCATCAGATCGTCAAAAGCTTTCCGGTTCACAGGGAAAGAGACCACGCCAATAGCGAACTGTACATCTTCTTCGAAGAAAGAACGGATAAAACTCCACGCTTCGTCCTTATATTGAGAGGACCGGGTAATGGCCATTGAGAAGGCCGTATCTGCCCGCGCTCCTGTTCCATCCAGACTGGGATAACCGATAAAACGTATAGGATCACTGCAGTTGACATCGGCATTTGCATAATTGTAAAGATCTCGTATCGTGCTTCCTGTTGCTACGAGTATTCCTTCGGCAAGCATCGTTTCATCGTGCATCACCGTCTCATCGTTTTCGATGTTTACATTGATTTCTCTTCGGGTTTTCGGGATACCATAGGTCTTTACGATATCCAGGATCTCCCGGAATTCCCGGTTATCGAAATCTACGGTCTGTTTGTTATAATCCACGATATGTCCGGTGGCCCCGTCCATCAGGTTCTCGAGAAGCTCACTCTGTGGCACGTTTCCCAGGATCTTCACTCCGTCAGGAAGGCTTCTGTCGATCTCCCGGAACTCCTCGTAAGTCCACCCGGTCCTTTCACCCACATATTTCTGATTCGCAAACATACCGTCGATCACGAAGCTCAGCGGGATCTGATAGAGTTTCCCATCCTTTTCGTTCGCACGGATGACATTATCGAAGAAGAGATCCCGGTCCAGTGGCATGCTTCCGTCAATCAACGTATTCAGATCCACCAGCGCACGCTCTGTATTGAACTGGGAGAATGCTCCGAAATTCAGAAGGATATCCGGTCCATCCCCACCCAGGATATCCAGATACACCTGATCTGCGATCAGCGAGGTCTGATCGGTCGAGAAGTGCTGAAGTTCGATCCACGAAGTCCCGGAATTTGCATATTCTGTAGAATAAAGATCATCTCCGGAATAATCCAGGACCACGATCCTTGTGTGGTTTTTCGTCTCCAGATTATACTGATTAATATGGTCAATAAACTCCGATTTAAGTGTGCCGATCGTGCCCAGATAGATGATGTTTTCTCCTGCATGCGGATTTGTTTCCTGACGATGAAGATGCATAAGCCGATAGGAATAAGAAGCTTCCTCACGCGCCATGCGCAAAGTGTAGATATCGT
>CADCLV010000053.1 GCA_902802325.1 Oscillospiraceae bacterium
TCACCAAAATATAAGTAGCCTGAATTAGATCAGGTAGAGGCATCAGGCTAGTGCCATTAAAGTGCTGGTATGGTTTTCTTTTATCAGCGGTTTATAAATTCTCAACTACAGAGTTGAAAATAGCCAATGGGTGTTTGTGTAAATGGGGAGGGGTGTGAAATGAGTCACAAAATCTTCAAAAGAATTCTGGCAATTTCTCTTAGTACAGCTTTGTTAGCAGGAGCTGCAGGATGCAAGAAAAAAGGAAACGCACCTTCCGGTGTACAGAACAGCGCGGGCAGCCAGCCTGTCGGACCTTCGACACCGGATGGATCGCCCCATGGGAACTACGTACTGGAAACGGATCCGTATTTTACTGACACATCACTCAACCTGGTTTTGCCGAAAAAGCCGGGAATGGATGAAGATAATGAAGCTGGATCGTATATAGGACTCATAACCGATCAATTGGTGGTCGAGCCTTACTACTTTGGAACTCCATTAACGGAAGAAGAAAAGAAGGAACAAGACGGTCTGGATGTTTTTTCCCAATCCGACCTGCGTCGCTACTATGAACTCCTCTATAAACCCTCACGCTGCGGCATAGCAGTATACTCTCCCTCCGGAGAGATGAAGGCCGATCTTGAGTTTGACATGTACTATACCGAAGTACGCAGAATATTTCCGCTGTATTCCGGCGGTTTTGGCGTTATCACCACATTTGAGGATATTGAAGAAGCAGTATCCGGCGGAAAAGGCCACACTCAACGAATCCGGCTCTATAACGAAGACGCGGAGTTTACCGGAGAATATATTCTCCCGATGGAGGTTGAGGGAAACATCTTAAATTACAGTATTTTGAGTCTGGAAGACGGCAGTTTCCTCGCCTATGGCGAAGGTATGGTCATCCATCTGGATCAGAACTGGAAGTTCCTGAAGGCGGCAGAACTCCATTCCCAGGGCGAAAGTTCGATCTATTTCCAGGGCGGAAAATACTACGAGGTGATCTTTACTGCGATCTGGAACGAAGATGGCTATACCAAAGATTTCAAATATATGGAGATGAATCTTTCGGATCTGTCTTTTTCTGAAGAAAAACCACTGTCCCCGTCTTTCCCGTTCGGGTATTCCATTTTCCCCAATAACGGAGAACTCTATGCGTATGATGAATATGGAATCTGCAAGCTGGATATTCCCTCAGGTTCTTTAGAGTATCTCCTTTACTGGTTTGACGTGGATGTAAATTCTTCGGAGATTCAAAATATTAAGGTTATGCCAAGTGGAGATATTTACTTCAGTTACGGTTCTTCTCTGGTAACGCTTCACAAAGAGGCCGTAAATCCTTTTGCCGGAAGAAGACTGATCTATGTCGCCGTCAAAGATCTGGATTCCAGCTATATGGCACTTATCAACGAATATAATAAAAGCCCGGATAGTAAAGGAAGGATCGTGTTATATACCCCCTCTTCCGGTGTGGATGACTCAGTATACAGCCGGGCGGCTGAAGCAGATTCGGCTGACAGATTACTGCTGGATATGAAGTCCGGAACCGGACCGGATATTCTGATCAATTATTCTGAGTTCAGCCAGTTTGATAAAGATGATATTCTGGTTGATCTCAACACCTATCTGGACGGCGATATCGGGATCGATCGAAGTCTCTACTTCGATAATATTTTCAGGGCATTTGAAGTAGACGGAAAGCTTTACCAGCTGCCGTTAACGGTCTTTATCGACATGCTCTCCGGCAATCCGGATTATGTGAGTGGTATCTCTGATTGGACACTGGATGATTTTGAGAAAAAGATGCAATCTCTTCCGCAGGATGTCAAACCTATTCTTTATACATCGCCCAATCAGGCAGACGGACTAGAGCCCATCGGAATCCTTCTCAATCTGCTATATCGGGATATGACACATTATGTGGATTATAGCCGTGGCGAAGTAAGGTTCGACAGTGATGATTTCCGGAAACTTATGGAAATCGCCAAGGAGATTTCGCCAGAAATCAGCCAGGAAACCATATATGAGATGTTCGAAGAACTCGGAGAAGATGATTATCACGAACCGAAATATATCGTGATGCAGGGCGGTCTATGCGCTCTGACCACTTCTAATTGCAGGCATCTTCATGACTTTGCCAGTGTTGCAGACACCTGCCATTCACAAGTTGAATTCATCGGCTGGCCGACAACTTCGGGAAAAGGAGTCGCCGGCAGAGCTGTCATGTCCGTTGGAATCTCGGCCTTCAGTGATGAAGAAGCACGGGCCGTATCCTGGGATTTTATACGTTTCCTTCTTTCCGATAATGCCCAGGATACACTAGCAGAAAGCACGGAAATCGGATTCAGTGTGTGCAGGAAAAGTCTCAACCTCTCCCTTCAGCATCAGATCGATAAAAATGCCAACCGCAATCCGGATGCCGGGGCGTCACCAAAGACAGATCAAGAAACAGCCGACAAACTGATCGCCATAATGGAACGCATCTCGACAAGAGTCATCGAAAATCCGACGATCATAAAAATCATCCGCGAAGAAGCCCCCGCCTACTTCGACGGATCCAAAAGCGCAGAAGAAGTCAGCCGGATCATACAAGACAGAGCAACCACCCTCATGGCCGAAACCGCCTAAAATATGGAGAAAACTCCCCGCCGGCCTCTCTCGCAAGCTCCAAAGAACGAGCACAGCCTGATTAATGGCAACAAAAAACCTCTCCGACGAGTTTTTTTCGCGAAGCGAAAAATGTCTGAGTCAGGAGAGGTTCTTTTGTTGCGTATTAATGAATCAGGCTGTCTCGATCTTGGAAGCCTTCTCGAGGCCGAGCATCTTCACCGCATCTTCTCTCATCTTGAACTTCAGGATCTTACCTGCTGCGTTCATGGGGAAAGAATCAACGAATGCCACATAGCGCGGAGTCTTATGCTTGGCCATGTGATCTTTCACATACTGCTTCACTTCATCTTCAGTCAGGGTAGAGCCTTCCTTCTTGATGATGCAGGCCATGATCTCTTCACCGTACTGTTCGTCCGGTACACCAATGACCTGTACGTCAGATACATCAGGATGAGTATAGATGAACTCTTCGATCTCCTTCGGGTAGATATTCTCACCACCACGGATGATCATGTCCTTGATACGGCCGGTGATCTTGTAGTAGCCTTCCGGTGTACGACGGGCCAGGTCACCTGTATGGAGCCAGCCGTCCTCATCGATGGCGGCCTTGGTCGCTTCCGGCATCTTGTAGTAACCCTTCATGATGTTGTAACCACGGGCACAGAACTCGCCGTCTACATTATCCGGCAGTACTTCGTTTGTAGCCGGATCTACGATACGGCACTCGACGCCCGGCAGTTCCTTACCAACAGTCTGGACACGGACTTCGATGGAATCATCCACACGGCTCTGGGTGCATCCCGGAGCGGCCTCGGTCTGACCGTAAACGATGGTGATCTCTTTCATGTTCATCTTATTCACTACGTCTTCCATAACCGGGATCGGGCACGGAGATCCGGCCATAATACCGGTTCTCATGTAAGAGAAGTCGGTCTTTTCGAAGTCCGGATTTTCCAGAAGTGCGATAAACATGGTCGGTACACCGTGCATTGCAGTTACGCGGCGGGCGGTGATGGAAGCCAGAACTTTTCTCGGCGAGAAATAATCCAGCGGAACCATGGTCACGCCGTGGGTAACGGACGCGGTCATAGCCAGTACCATACCGAAGCAGTGGAACATCGGAACCTGGATCAGGAGTCTGTCCTCAGTGGAAAGATTCATGCAGTCGCCGATGCATTTACCGTTGTTGAGAACGTTTCTGTGGGTGAGCATAACGCCCTTCGGGAAACCTGTCGTACCGGATGTGTACTGCATGTTGCAGACTTCGTCCGGCTCGGTAGCATCGATCATGGCGCGAAGATCCGCGTCGCTGACTTTGCCGTCTGCGGTCTCGAACTCATCGTCCCAGAAGAAGCATCCGTCGTAACGGTTATCGATGGTGATAACATTCTTTAAGTAAGGAAGTCTCTCAGAGACCATTTCGCCCGGCTTAGACTTACTGAGTTCAGGGCAGATCTCGTTGACGATATCTACATAGTTAATGTCCTTATAGCCGTCCATCATGACGAGGGTATCGGAATCGGACTGACGCAGCAGGTACTCGATCTCGTGGATCTTATAAGCAGTATTTACAGTAACCAGAACGGCACCGATACGAACGCAGGCCCAGAATGTCAGGAACCACTGCGGACGGTTGGTAGCCCAAAGTGCTACGTGGGAATCCTTCTTGACGCCCATGGCCATGAGCATCTTGGAGACACGATCCACATCGTCTCTAAATTCACTGTACGTTCTTGTATAGTCGCGCATGGTGTAGGCAAATGCGGTCTGATCCGGGAACTCGGTGGCCACCTTATCCAGCATCTGGCCGAAAGTCATCTCAACCAGCACGTCCTTTTCGAACATGGTCTGGCCCTTGCCTTTTTCCACATACTTAATGTTGGAAGGAACCACTTCGATGGGTGCCTCCGGACGAACCTGCGCCTTGCTTTCTTTCTTACTGGGCTCGATGACTTTC
The DNA here is from genome assembly GCA_902802325.1 of Oscillospiraceae bacterium. Taxonomy (GTDB): domain Bacteria; phylum Bacillota; class Clostridia; order Saccharofermentanales; family Saccharofermentanaceae; genus Scatonaster. The sequence goes on from CADCLV010000053.1 coordinate 4,550, forward strand.
TTCGTGCCCTTGTTCTTTTCCCATGTTCTTACAAAGTTAATGAACTGCGGGAATACGATGGCTGCGCTCTCGATTTCTTTCGCCCATCTCTTGACCCACTCCAGGGAAACAAATCCGTCATAACCGTTCTTATCCAGAAGCTCGAAGAGTTCTTCCAGCGGCAGATCGCCGTGGCCCGGCAGACGGTAAGCAACCGTGCCGTCCGCTTCCTGGATGGAATCTTTTACATGGATATAGCAGACATACTCACCCACATTGGCCCATGTGGTCTCCACGGACTCGCCGAAATAACGGAAGGGGTGATGTACGTCCCACAGTACTTTTACATAAGGAGAATCTACCGCCTCGATGAGTTTACGGAGACGGGATGTATCTGCATATACGCCGTTGGTCTCCACAAGGAGAGTCACGTTCTTTCCTTCGCAAAGAGGTGCCAGATCCTTAAGGGCAGCGACGATCTTCTCATCATCGACTTCGCCTTCCGGTGCCGGATGGGCATCTGCCAGAATACGGACATAGGAAGCACCGCACTTACTTGCCAGCGCGACATACTCACCGATCTCAGTCGGTGCGATCTTGGCGCCGTCCTCGTAAGCGAGAACACAGTTACTGGAGAAGCATGGGATCTCCAGACCTAGCTTTTTTAGGTTTTTCATAGTGTGGTCCACTTCCGATGGAAGGAACGGCTTTGCATGAGACGCGGTGATCTCTTCACCCAGTCCTCTGATCTCGATTCCTGCATAGCCAAGGTCATGGGCCATCGGATAGATGTCCTTCCAGGACCACTCAGGGCATGCCAGTGTAGAAAAAGCAAGCTTCATCGCCATTTCGAAAAACCTCCGGTTAAAAAAGCCGTGATACTCAAATTCGAGGGATATCACAGCATAGGATTATCTAACGGGATTAGCATACACCCAAAGAACAAGAAAAGAAAAGGGGCGACAGTGCTTTTGAATGAGAAAGGCAAAAAAGCGGAAGAAAATGTTAACTCCTATGACCTCAGCAGAGTTCTTCTTTGGGAAAAGCACTCTGTTTCTTACCTTCCGGGGGAATAATCGAATCTTATTTTCCGAAGAGCTGATCGATCTCGTTTTCCATGACCGGACGGCCCCAGATATTACCCTGAACGTAGTCGCACTGGTACTTGGTAAGGATATCCAGCTGTCTTCTGTCATCCACACCTTCTGCCACCACGCGGATCTGCATCTGGTGCACCAGGCCGATGATGGAACCTACCATCAGGCGCTGGGCTTCCTTGATGGGGAGCTCGTCAACGAAAGACTTATCGATCTTCAGAACGTGGATCGGAAGCTGATGCAGATAATTCAGGGACGAATAGCCGGTGCCGAAGTCGTCGAGAGCCACGGTGATGCCCAGATTCGAGATCTCGGTCAGCACCTTTACGGCATAGTCCACATTGGACACCATGACAGATTCCGTCACTTCGAACTCCAGATATTTCGGGTCGATGCCGGTCTTGGTAAGGATCCGTTTCACGGACTGCAGGAACATCGGAGACATCAGCTGCACGGCGGAAATATTGACGGACATGACGCCATCCCAGCCTTCGTGCTGCGCCTTTATACGCTTACAGGTCTCGCAGGCCATTTCCAGGACCCACTCGCCTAAGGGCACGATAAAGCCTACCGCTTCTGCCACAGGGATAAACTCGTTCGGGCTGACTTCGCCGAACTTATTGGAGTTCCAGCGGCACAAAGCCTCGAATCCGCGAAGTTTTCTTTCCTTCATATCGTACTGCGGCTGGAAGCAAAGATACAGCTCGTTATTCTTGATAGCGTTGAGAAGTCTGGTCTCGTATTTTACCTTGCGGACGATGTCGTCCTTCATGTCGCGGCGGAAGAACTGCACTGTGTTTCTTCCATATTCCTTCGCCTTATACATGGCGGTCTCGGCGCATTTGACCATCTCGGCCGAGGTGGTGCCGTCCTGCGGGAAGAAAGAAACACCGAAGCTTGCACTTACCGTATATTCCGCGCCGTCCAGCGTAAAGGGCTGGTCGAAGGACTTTCTGAGCATTTCCACATAGTTCAGCATATCTTCGTCTGCGAACTGTCTTTGTACGACGATGGCAAATTCATCTCCGCCCCAGCGGCCGATCATGTCATCCTGATCGATCAGAGACGTAAGGCGCGTCGCCACGCCCTGCAAGAGCATATCGCCCACTTTATGGCCGACAGAATCGTTAATGGTCTTAAAATTATCCAGATCTGCATAAATCAGGGCAAAAGGCATGTTTTTATTGGAAAGAAGGCTGATGAGAAGGTCCATCCGGTCCGTGATCTTGACCCGGTTGGGAAGTCCCGTCAGTGTATCGAAATGATTCATCTGGTAAAGGCGCTCTTCGTTTTCCTTCATGGCCCGGTTGTACTCGGTCAGAAGGGTATTCTGGCGCTTGGTCTCCTCTTCCCGGAGCTTAAGGTCATCGTTTGCTTTCTGAAGATCGCGGGTCTTCTGTGCGCCCCGCTCCACTTCGATGGCCACCCGTCTGTTATAGGCCAGAATGATGCCTACGATCACCAGGCTCATCACCGTTGTCGCAAGTCCGTTGATCGCAAAGCTGTCCTGATACATGGAAAGGAAATAGATCGTCGCCGCGGCCTGCATGACCGTCATGACAAAGACGGCGCAGAAACCTTTGGTGTTCAAAGACAATACAATGAGAACGGAAAGCAGAAGCTGGACAAGTGTGAAAATACCACGGATAGGAAGCAGGAAAGAAAGTGCATCGATTCTGGGAACGAGAGGATTCAAAACGGCAAATACCAGAAATGCCAGGACATATAAGGTGATCTTCAGCGCCGCAAAGCTCTGTTTCTCTTTCGGATACAGATTTGATTCCACGAAACGCTGCATATAACCGGACTCTTTCCGCTCAACCGCGGGTTCAACCTGTACTTCCGTTTTTTTCTCCTGATACTCCAATCCCTTGTTACTTGTCATACCCGTTCTCTCCAATGCAAACCCCTTTGCATGTATTATGCAACCAAGAAGAGGTGTTTTTCAACAAAAAACCTTGGGCCCCCTCCGAAAAGTCGCGACTTTTCTCATATAGATGGTATAATTTTTCAAAGTAAGAGTAAATGCAGAGATTTTGACATTCTGTTTTCATCTTCGGAAAATGCACTGCAATATCCTCTAAAACAGCGTATTTTCAAGCATTTTCCTAATTTCTCATTTACTTCGAAATAGGTTTCGTTCGCACCCTCTAAAACACGAATTGAGCCCGAAATAGTAAGGAGATCACTATGTTTTTGCCTAAAGCCGCCATTTTCGACCTGGACGGTACGCTTCTGGATTCCATGTGGATCTGGGAAAAACTGGATGCGAAATTTCTGGAAATGCACGGCATTACGGTCACGCCGGACTATACCGATGCCATTAAATCCATGACCTGGGAAGACGGCGCCCGCTACACTATCGACCGGTATGGTCTTTCGGAAACGCCGCAGCAGGTCATCGATGCCTGGCTGGATCTGGCCAAAGAAGCGTATATGCACGAAGTGGAACTGAAAAAGGGTGCCAGAGAATACCTGGAATTTCTTTCTTCCCGCCATGTTCCCATGGCGGTCGCCACTTCCATGTATCCGAAAGAAAACATCGGGCTCATTCTGGAACATAACGGCATACTGCAGTATTTTCAGAACATCACCCACTCTTCGGAAGTCACAAAAGATAAATCCCACCCGGATATCTATCTTCTCGCGGCAGAAAGACTCTCGGCCGAGCCTTCTTCCTGTGCCGTTTTCGAGGATATCCTGCCTGCCATCCAAGGGGCTTTAAAAGGTGGATTTCAGACAGTAGCGATCTTTGATTCCGTCTCCCGAAATGACTGGGAAGAAATTCAGAAAACAGCCACCAAAGCGGTAATGAGTTTCGAAGATCTGCTTTTGTGATCCATGCCTGAATTCCGGCAAGTCTTACCGGCAAGTTTTACCAGTAGGCGGCCATATCCCCCAGAAAATCCCATCCGAAGAGCACTAGAAACACATTCCGCAAAATAAAATACCCGGCGACGACAATGAGGATCCCCCACATTTCCCACCGGTAAAAAAGCGTCCACTTCTTTCCCTTTCGGATCTTTTCCATCACCGTGTTATGAAAAAGCGCCACCCAGATCCGAAGAAGGACGATGGCCGTATATACCGGAATCGCATTGGAAAGAAAGGACGACAGCAAATCTCCCTTGAGAAAATACCTGACCGCTCTCGTTCCTCCGCAGCCCGGACAATACAGGTGCGTTTTCCGGGAAAAAGTGCAGGGGCCTTCCTGAAAAGAAATTCCGGATAGGCGGGATCGGAGGAAAAGGCATACGAAAAAAGCAGCAGCCAGGATCAGGGTCACGCCCCAGAATCCCGGCCACTGCCGGTTTTGCGATTTCTGTTTTGCCATTTGAGACGGCGCGTCAGACATATCTTCTTCTCCCAAGCCCAATCAGACTTAGTAGCAGAAAAGGAACTTGCCCCAGCCGAAAAGCATCGCGGCGCAGAACAGGTCAAAGGCCAGCTGGAAAGCAAGCGCGATCAGGCCCAGGATCCAGCCGAGCATGGCCAGTGTCTTCTTCGAACCGTTGTTGGCGTGGCCGATAATACCGAGAATGATCGCCGCCAGACTTACCAGGTAAAAGGGATTGAAGAGAAAGCCCACGCATCCGAAGATAAAGGCCAGTACCGAGACGTTCTCGTAATCCTGCTTGTTGGGATTGGCCAGTTTCTCGGCATATTCCTTCTGATCCACATGATTAAAAGGAATCGTATTCGGCGCCTCATAAGTCTGGGAATTGGGTCCCTGTACCGCCACATAGGGCTCCCCGCCTGTCACCAGTACATTCCCACACTTCCCGCAAAACTGGGTTCCATCCGGATTCTCGTGCTGGCAAAGACGACAGATCACCATATGACACCTCCTGTGTTCTTCTCATTTCAGCATGAATTTCTCATGCCGTCTCTTATTTATTATACAGTTTTTTCTTCTGGTACTCCGGCTCGCAGGTGATGTTGATGCCAAGCTTACGGAATACGCCCTCGTCCACGCCGGAAAGGATGGTGGTGGAGTGGGCATCACTGTGGCGCAGGTTGCTGATCTGCTGCATCGCCAGTTCCGCAACCGGGTTGGTGGCGGCGCTCATGGCCAGCGCGATCAGAACTTCATCGGTGTGAAGTCTCGGGTTTCGATTCCCCATGTGGTTGACTTTCAGATCCTGGATCGGCTCGATAACATTCGGCGAGATCAGGGGGATCTCATGCTGGATACCGCCCAGCACCTTCAGTGCATTCAGAAGAACGGCGGCCGAAGCGCCCAGGAATTCGGAATTCTTACCGGTAACGATCTGGCCGTCCGGAAGTTCCAGCGCCACAGCCGGACCATGGGTCGACTCGGCACGGACCAAAGCGGCGCCCACGACGCGGCGGTCATTGATCTCGATCCCGGATTTATTCATGAGAAGCTCGATCTTATTGACATCGGCGCCCTCGGAAAGACCCTGGCGCACCAGGCACTTGGCCTGATAGTAGCGGCGGATGATCTCCTGCTTACTGGCCTCCCTACAGGCCTCGTCGTCTTCGATGGCAAAACCTGCCATGTTGACGCCCATGTCCGTCGGGCTCTTATACGGGGACTCCCCGTAGATCTTTTCAAAGATGGCATTGACTACCGGGAAGATCTCGACGTCACGGTTATAGTTAACAGTGGTCTCACCATACGCTTCCAGATGGAAGGGGTCGATCATGTTCACGTCGGCCAGGTCAGCGGTTGCGGCCTCATAGGCGATATTTACCGGGTGATTCAGCGGAATGCTCCAAATCGGGAATGTCTCAAACTTCGCATATCCGGCCTTGATGCCTCTTCTGTTCTCGTGATACAGCTGAGAAAGGCAGGTAGCCATCTTTCCGGAACCCGGGCCCGGCGCAGTGACCACGATCAGGGAACGGGTGGTCTCGATATATTCATTCTTTCCGTAACCTTCATCACTGACGATCAGCGGCACGTTGGTCGGATAGCCGGCGATGGGATAGTGCTTATAGACTTTCACGCCCAGCTGTCTCAGTCTCTTTCCGAAATGCTCTGCCAGAGGCTGGTTGGTGTACTGGGTGATGCATACGCTGCCGACGTAAAGGCCGATCTCGGTAAAGGCATCGATGAGACGCAGGACTTCCTGATCGTAGGTGATGCCCAGGTCGCCTCTTCTCTTATTCTTTTCAATGGCATCGGCGTTGATCGCGATCACGATCTCCACTTCATCTTTCAATGCCAGAAGCATCTTGACTTTACTGTCCGGCTCAAAGCCCGGAAGTACGCGGGACGCATGGAAATCGTCGAAAAGCTTACCGCCGAATTCCAGATAGAGCTTACCTCCAAACTGGCCGATCCGGTCACGGATCTTCTGCGACTGCATCTGCACGTATTTTTCATTGCTAAAACCTACTTTAAACATGTTTCCTCACGCCCCTTTGCGAAGTTGCTGTCACCACATTTTGCAGGCTGCGGCCGGCAGTATCTTCTCTTATTCCACAAAAAAAGAGCTTCTCGCATCGAAAATTGAGAAGCTCGTCAGCCTTCCTTAACGGCTCTTTGCAATTATAACACATTTTGATATGCTGTCTACACAGAGCCAAGTCAAAAAGGAGTACTTTTTTATGCGTTTTTTGATCCAAAGAGTCACCTCAGCCCATGTGGATGTGGAGGGAAAAACTGTCGGTACTATCGGCCAGGGTTTTCTGGTCTTTATCGGGATCTGCCAGACCGATACCAAAGAGATCGCGGACGCCATGGTCAAGAAACTTCTGGGGCTCCGGATCTTCCGGGATGAGAACGGAAAGACGAATAAGAGCCTTTCGGACGTAGGCGGCGAGCTTCTTCTGATCTCCCAGTTCACGCTCTATGCCGACTGCCATCACGGAAACCGCCCGTCCTTCATTAATGCCGGCTCGCCGGATCTGGCAAATGAACTTTATGAGTACATCATTTCTTCCTGCCAGGGACAGGTGGCCAAAGTACAAACCGGTATCTTTGGCGCCGATATGGCTGTCTCCATTGAAAATCAGGGACCCTTCACCATCCTCTTAGACAGTAACGAGATCGTGAAGAAATAA
>CADCLV010000054.1 GCA_902802325.1 Oscillospiraceae bacterium
AAAGATTACCACTCCATTTTTGGGATGAATATAGACGCGGTGGCAGACAAATTGAGATAATGTCACTGTGTACGTCTGCTTTTGACTGAATATAGACGCGGTGGCAGACAAATCAAGATAATGTCACTGAGTACGTCTACTTTTGATTGAATATAGACGCGTAGGCAGACAAACAGGAGTTTTCTGTATCTGCAAAGCAGACAAATAAGCAATATGTCTGCTGGCGTGGAGTGGTAATCTTTTTTTAGACACGCATTGTCAATTTATGTACACAAGCCTGTATAATCAGGACGAGAATTAATGTCCTGCAGACAGGAGGAATTTAATGAAATACACAAAAGAACAGAGGTTAGACATTGGCCGTGAGATCTATGAGAATCGTATAACACCGATTGAGGCAGAGAAAAAGTACGGAATTGGACATGGATCAACAGTAACTTACCGTCAGTTGTATGAGAAAGAGTTTGGATTACCACCCTGGGATAAAAACAAGGTCGCCAAGAGTGCCCGGCTGAGTGCTCCTAGCGGGTGCGAACCGTGTTCAATAGAAGAATATGAGTCGATGAGCAAACAAGAATTAATACATGAACTGGTAAAGGCACGAGTAAGGGAGGCTCGACTAAAAAAAGGTTACGAGGTGAAGGGGGATGGTTCAATAATACGATACGACAACAAGAGTACCAAGTGATTTTAGAATTATCAGGAGAGTTCCCCGTCAAGCTTCTCTGTGATGTCATGAGAATCACCCGAAGCAGTTTCTATTATTGGAAGAGATGTCTTAGCCACCCATCGTCACGCAAACGGAATCTGGTAAGTAATATCCAGTTATTCCTGGAATACCATTTGAAGTATCCATCTCACGGTTACAGATGGTTGAATGCAAAGATTCGCTTGGATACTGGACTCCTGTTTTCGGACCAATATGCGCATAAGTGTTGCAAGATAGCCGGAATAAAGAGCAAAACTAAACACTACAAATACAAAAAGCCCGGTGAACCAGGGAGAGTGTTCCCCAATCTTGTATCAGCGCACCTTAACATTGATGGGCCTCTACAGTGCATCGTTAGCGATATGACGGCCTTTTATGTGAAGGGAATATACTACGAATTGACGCTGTACATGGATCTTTGGAACAATGAAATCGTCAGCCACGCTCTCTCATCTAAACGAGGAGACCGCATGACGTATATAAGTGGGCTGAAAGATCTTCTGGAGCTCAAGAAAGAACATCCGGAATATAAGATGATCTTGCATAGCGATCAGGGTGCAGTGTATGCCTCAAAAGCATATAACGAATTGCTTCCAATGTATGTTGTTCGATCTATGTCCCGAGCAGGCACACCAACAGATAACGCTGCTATGGAATCCATTAACGGCTGGATAAAAGCGGAACTATTCACAGATATGCACATAACTGGAGAATCTCCCGTAGAGGAAGAGGTGAGAGAGTACATTCTTTTCTTTAATGAAGACAGACCAGCATACTCTTTGAATTATCTAACACCCAAAGAGTACAAAGAAAAATACAGCGCTTGAGCAAAATCTGACTTTTCGTGTCCAAAAAACATTGACTAGTGCAATGCGTCAACTTTTGATTGGGAAACAGACGTGAAAGCAGACGAATTCAGTTCATAAGCTTGCGCGCAATATGCATACGAACAACTTATGCGCATAAAGGCATGAATACTTACAAGCGATAAGCAAGAAAATGAGGACTTATTTCTTCCGGAAGGAGAAGAGGACGAGAAGTTTCAAGGTCTCGATAATGCGGGCACGGGATTTGGCATCGACGGCGCGGGTGGCATCGATGATCCGCCAGAGCATTTCGGTGAAACTTTCACGATCTTCGAAGGACTGGTCGGAAAGCCAGCTGTTTACTGCGGCAATACGGGTCTGGGCGTTCTTTTCCCATCCCGGTGCATAGTCGAAATCCTGCTCCTTGATCTCCCAGGTAAAGGGACTGTGCTGCTTCAGCCACAGAGCTTTATTGGTGATAAAGCGCGTGCCGGGAGCGCTTTGAAGAAGCATGCCTACAAAGGAAGAAGAAGGCACCAGATGGTGGACACGTTCGGAGATCTTCTTATAGGCTTCAGTCTCGTGAAGGTTAAAAGCAAAACCCGGACCGTCAAAAGAATATACGCCTAAGATGCGGGACTTAACTGCATCGGCACAGTCGGTCGCGGAGTAAATGGAAAGATTTCCTCCCTTGGAATGTCCGCCGATATAGAACTGTGTATCTGCTGGAAGAGCAGTGGTCAGGAAACGAAAGTACCGTCCCGCCTGTTCCTGAGCCGGGACAGGATAGCGGTAAGCCAGCTGAAAATCCTCTTTCCAGCCGATCCAGGTGCCATCGGTGCCGCGATAGGCAACATAACAGATGTTGTCGTAAAGATGGAAACACATTGCGGCGAACTGGATCTCATCATGCACATTGGTACGTACGCAAAGGTGCGACACAGATACATTCTTGAAACGGGGGTTTTCCCTCAAAAGATCGATCATCTTCATGTTGTTGGGCGTGTCGGCGGCGTATTGACCGAAAAGCGGCATGTCGGATGTCTTGGGCATCTCGTGAAAAAACATGGAGTCCGAATCGTGGTAAGGCCATTCCGGTGTCCAGATGTTATGGAGAAGATATTCCCACTGAAAATAGGTCGATTCGGCAAAAATCAGCGCATCGATGGGATTAAAGGGAAATTCCTGAAAGGAGCGTGTCTCATTTTCCACATATGAAATGATGGTACTCATGATTCCTTCCTCCTTATTCCGCCTACTATTTTACCACGAAACCAGGTTGGCGAAGATGACAAAAAGGACACATGGTTTTTTGTCTCCGCATGAAGTAAAATAAGAGTCGTGGTGCAGGAAATGCACTTGGGAATGTTCGGGGAGAGGCTTTCGAAATGGAAGAGGGAAAATCCCCCAAGAAAGGAGAAGGACATGTTCTGGTCGGTAGTAGATTCTTATCCGTTTCCTTGTAGTTCTTTGATCCTTCTTCTGATCATCATGGTGCATTTTTTCAGTAAGCGTCAGCTGCCGGTAATGCGCAACCGGATCTTTATGGCCTCGATCGTGGCGGCTTGTGTGGATGCGCTTCTCTGCATCGCGGCAGTAGGGGCAGCCCGCCACGCCGGCGAGATCTCCTATAGCCGGGGGCTGACCGTCACGGCTGTGTACAATGTGGTACATACTCTGGCACTGTTTCTGTGTCTTTTTTGCGCCGTCTATGCGATCGTCCGCCGTTTCTTTAAAAGAGAACATGCCAAGCTCTGGATCGGCGCGGGCTTTGCTCTTTCAACGAGCATGGTCCTGGCTGTACAGGCAATTCGCCCGACCTACTATATTTCCGCATTTGCGATCCTGGCCTCCATGCTGGTTTCTTCTTTTTCAATCAAGAGTCCGGAGACGATGCTGGATCATCTGACGGACCTTCTGAATCTGGATGCCATGATGGCCTATACAGATGAACTGATCTCCCGCGGCGTGCGCTACTATGTGATCGTGATGAAGGTGGAGAACATCCGCCGCATCAACTCGATCTTCGGCTACACCGTAGGTACGATGACACTGAAAAATGTGGCGGATTTCCTTTCGACATTCTCGCCGGATCTGAAAGAACGTTCGCGTCTTCGCAAGCATACTTCTTCGGAAAATGCACCTTTGTCGGCGGGGGATGCGCGGAAACTGGAAAAGACACTTCCGGCGGCGTGGGCATTCCGTCTGATGAGTAACCAGTTTGCCATCGTAAGCACCTCGTCTTCCACCCATGAAACGATCCTGAATGCGATCCACGAACGCTTCGAGGAGCCCTGGTATATCCGGGGCCTTGAGCTGAATCTGATGGATACCATTGCGGAGATTACGGAGACCGGCTCATTTTCGAACGGCGAAGACCTGTATAAGGTGGTGGAGATCACGCTTCCTTCTCTTCCGAAGGGAGACACAGTTACATTAAGTGAAAGAGCGCTTCTTAAGATCAAGCGACAGATCAGCCTGGAAAGCGCACTGGAACAGGCCATCGAAAATGAAAGCCTGGAAGTGCGTTTCCAGCCGATATGCTTTTCCAGAAACGGACACGTGACACGCGTGGAAGCGCTGGCAAGATTTCCTCATCAGGAATGGGGCGAAGTCCCGCCGGATGAATTTATCCCGGTCGCGGAAAAGAGAGGCTTGATCTCGCAGATCGATACGTTCGTTCTGAGACGTGCCTGTGAGTGGCTCCGCGAAACGGAAGCGGAAGGACTGGAAGTGGACGGGATCCATGTGAATATTTCCGTGACGGAAATGGCCAGCTCGGCTTTTTCTTCCAATGTGTGCCGGATATTGGATGAGTACGGGATCAAGTACGGCCGTGTGACCTTTGAGATCGAAGAGACGGCGCTTCTTTCCGGATTGAACATGATCATTCCCAACCTCGAGCATCTGGCCGCGCTGGGATTCGGATTTGCCGTGGATAATATGAGCATCGGCCAGTCCAGCCTCAGCCATCTGGCGATCCTGCCGTTCTCGATTGTGAAACTGAGCAGGCTGGCGCTGGAAGCCGCGGAAACTTCTCCGAAGGATATGCTTCTTTTTGAAAATACGATCGATGTGCTGCGGAAGATGGAGATCCGTTCCGTGGTGGTCGGCGCCGAGACAGAGGCGCGTTCCGAGCTGATCGTATCCAGCTCGGCAGACATGATCCAGGGCTTTTACTATGCCCGCCCCATGGAAGGAAAAGCCTGCCGCGCTTTTATCAGAAAGAATCACGCCCAGGAGGGAAAACGACCCGGAAAAGGCGACTTTATTGTCGTTTCGGAGTAAAATCCTGATTGGGAAAAGCAGAGTGCATTTCGCTCTTTTCCGTCGCGAATAAGAGATAAAAACTGCCCCTCCCGGCTTAACATTCACGGGAGGGGCAGTACTGTTTTTATCCTGTTTTAATCGAAAGAAGAATTACTTCTTTGCTTCTTCCTTTTTCAGGGAAGCAGGATCGATTACGCGGTACACGATGGCAGCCAGGGCAGCGCCGAGGAGCGGGCCAACGATGAATACCCATACATTCTGAAGAGCGTCGCCGCCAGCCATGATAGCCGGACCGATGCTTCTTGCCGGGTTAACGGATGTGCCGGTGAAGGCAATACCGAGAATGTGTACAAGTGTCAGGGAAAGACCGATAACAAGACCTGCGATCTTACCGTTTTCAACCTTGCTGGTAACACCCAGAATGGCAAGTACGAATACGAATGTCAGGATGACCTCGATACCCAGAGACTTCGGAACACTTTCGTCGAAGAGACCGTTGGTGCCGAAACCGCAGTCCTTACCAAGGAAAGCCCAGAGAGCCAGAGCGCCGGCAACTGCGCCGACTACCTGTGAGCACATGTAAAGGAGAAGATCCTTGATGTCGAGCTTTTTGGTCATGAACATAGCCAGAGATACAGCCGGGTTGATGTGGCAGCCGGAAACATTGCCGATGGAGTAAGCCATAGCAACGATCACAAGACCGAAAGCCAGTGCAGTCAGGATGTATGCCCCCGGGTTCTGAACGCTGCAGCCGGTCACTACAGCCGTGCCGCAACCGAAGAATACCAGTACGAAGGTACCGATGATCTCGGCCAGATACTTTCTTAAAGATTCCATAATAATACCTCCTATCGATAAAATCTATTTACCTATGGTATAAGAATAACACGTTGGATTTTTCTGATGCGTGATATAATCAAAATGTAAAAAAGTTCTAAAGTGAGGGAAAAGAAATGCTCGACTCAATCTCTATCAATGCCCATAGCAGTATCCGGATCGCATCGGGAAAGGTCCTGTATTTCGATCCTTTCCATATAACCGCGGAAAGCCATGATGCGGATGTGATCTTTGTGACCCATGATCACTACGATCACTTCTCGCCGGAAGATATTGCCAAGATCATAAAAGAAGACACAGTCTTTGTCGCGCCGAAATCCACTTCCGGACTGATCCGGGAGACCTTTTCCGGATTTGATGTGACCGAAGTTGCCCCGGGAGATGCCTTCTCCGTGGCCGGAATCGAGGGAGAAGCCGTGGCGGCCTATAACCCTGCCAAAAAGTTCCATCCGAAGAAGGAAGAATGGGTAGGATATGTGGTGACAGTGGACGGACTTCGCCACTATATCTGCGGGGATATGGATGAAACAGAGGAAAGCCGTAACGTGAAATGCGACGTACTGCTTCTTCCTATCGGCGGCACATACACCATGGATGTACCGCAGGCGGTGGAGCTGACAGCAAAGCTTTCTCCTAAGTATGCGGTTCCGACCCATTACGGTGACATTGTCGGAAAAGCTTCCGACGGAAGTGCATTTGCCGAAGAAATAGAAAAGAAGGGGATCCCGACCCAGGTCGTGCTGAAGATCTGAAGAGAAGAAGATCCCTTAGTTACGCTAAAGGATAAGAATCATATGGATACAAAAAAACAGACACTTGCCTTTCCGGATATCGACAACCGGAAGGCTTTCTATAAGGCGCTCTGCACGCTGGTGCTGCCGATCGTCTTTCAATATTTCATGTCATCTCTGGTTTCCGCATCTGATGCATTTATGCTGGGGTTTATGGACCAGACTGCCCTGTCTTCCGTATCCCTTGCGGGACAGGTGGCTTTTGTGTACTACCTTTTCATCAACACCTTTCTGACCGGTGCTATGGTGCTGGGCGCCCAGTACTGGGGAAAACAGGAATTTACGACTTTGGAAGATGTCCTGGGCGTCACCATGCGGTATTCACTTTTGGTGGGAATGTTATTTTCTTTGTCCGCCTTCATATGCCCGCAGTATCTGATGCGGGTATTCACCAATGACCCGGCTCTCATTGATGGCGGCGTAAGATATTTGCGGATCATGGCGGCGGGATATTTCATAATGGGATTTGTGGACACCTATCTCTGCTTTATGAAGATCTGTGAAAAGACCATGATGAGTACGGTCATAGCCTCCATCGGTGTTGTCGTCAACATCATCCTGAACGGACTTCTGATCTTCGGTGTCGGCCCGTTCCCGAAGATGGGGATCGAAGGAGCGGCTCTGGCAACTGTCATTTCCCGTTTCTTGGAGCTCCTGCTGGTCGCCTGGGGCGTACTCACCACAGACTGCGTCAAGCTTCGCTTCCGGAAACTGGTGAAATTAAGTAAGAAATTCATCCATGCGGATTTCTGGAAATATTCGCTGCCGGTCATGATCAACCAGTTCGGCTGGGGCGGCGGTATGACCATGTATTCCGTCATCATGGGTCATCTGGGCACGGACGCCACGGCGGCCAACTCCATTGCCAGCATTGTCCGCGCCATGATCGCCAGTATCTGCTGGGGTCTTTCTACCGGAGCCAGCATCATTATCGGAAAGATGCTGGGGGCCGGTGAGCTGAAGATGGCAAAGAAAGCCGGAGGGCGCTTTGTACGGCTGTCTCTGGGCATCGGCGCCGCATCCGGCGTGGTGATCGCGCTTTTGACGCCTCTGGTGCTGATGATGCCCACGGATATGTCGCCGACTGCGCACGGATACCTTAAGTGGATGCTTCTTCTCGGATGCTATTACATTATCGGAAATTCACTGAATTCCACCGTTATCGGCGGTATTTTCCCGGCTGGCGGTGACACGAAGTTCGGCATGATCTGCGACTGCGTGACCTTGTGGTGCGTCGTGGTGCCTTTGGGCATGCTGGCCGCTTTCGTCTGGGAGCTTCCGGTCATTGCGGTGGCGGCGATCTTAACGCTGGATGAGTTTGTGAAGATCCCCGCGGTGTACATGCATTACGTGAAGTATAAGTGGGTGAAGAATATCACAAGAGATGAGTAAGCCCGCCGCATTCTTACCGGGACGGGACTTAGCGTTCAGTAATGAAAATCATTTGACTTGATTTTTGCAGGAAAAGATAAGAAAAACGTCGTTTTTGTCTTTTTCACCATGAAATTTGATTGTAATAAAACCGATTCTGTTGTAGAATTTTATCGGTGCGATTCTTGTGCACAAATTCATTAATAATCCCCATGAGGGGAAAATATAGGAGGATTTTAACATGGCAGTTAAAGTTGCAATCAATGGTTTTGGTCGTATCGGCCGTCTCGCTTTCCGTCAGATGTTTGGCGCTGAGGGTTATGAAGTAGTCGCTATCAACGACCTGACAAAGCCTTCCATGCTCGCTCATCTTCTGAAGTATGATACAGCTCAGGGCGGTTACTGCGGCGTTATCGGCGAGAACAAGCACACTGTTTCCGCTGACGACGAGGCTAACACAATCACAGTAGATGGTAAGACACTGAAGATCTACAAGGAAGCTGACGCTAACAATTGCCCTTGGGGTGAGCTCGGTGTAGACGTTGTTCTCGAGTGCACAGGTTTCTATACATCTAAGGAAAAGTCCCAGGCTCACATCAACGCTGGTGCTAAGAAGGTTGTTATCTCCGCTCCGGCTGGTAACGATCTGCCGACTATCGTTTACAATGTAAACCACACAACACTGACAAAAGATGACAAGATCATCTCCGCTGCTTCCTGCACAACAAACTGCCTGGCTCCGATGACAAAGGCTCTGAACGACTATGCTGCTATCCAGAGCGGTATCATGACAACTGTTCACGCTTACACAGGTGACCAGATGATCCTCGACGGCCCGCACAGAAAGGGTGACCTGCAGAGAGCCCGTGCTGGTGCTGCTAACATCGTTCCGAACTCCACAGGTGCTGCTAAGGCTATCGGCCTGGTTATCCCGGAGCTCAATGGTAAGCTCATCGGCGCTGCTCAGCGTGTTCCGACACCGACAGGTTCCACAACTATCCTCCACGCTGTTGTTAAGGGTGAAGTTACAGTTGATGGCATCAACGCTGCTATGAAGGCTGCTGCTAACGAGTCCTTCGGTTACACAGAGGAGAAGCTCGTTTCTTCCGATATCATCGGTATGAGATTCGGTTCCCTCTTCGATGCTAACCAGACAATGGTTTCCAAGATGGATGATGGCAACTCCCTCGTACAGGTTGTTTCCTGGTACGACAACGAGAATTCCTACACATCTCAGATGGTTCGTACAATCAAGTACTTCGCTGAACTCGGCTAATAAGATCTAAAAGAGTTCGGCATAAACGCAGAGCTCGGCTAATAGCCACTCTCGAACAAAAGAGTTTTCAAAAGGACTGTTCCTTCGGGGACAGTCCTTTTGCTATGGGAAATGCACCGGTAGCCGCTCAGGAAGAACTGACGATGACCGATGGCGAAGACGAGGATTGGGCGGAGGGCCGACAGGAAAAGGGAATAGAAAACCCCTTGCCGAGGTTACTTCGGGGCAAGGGGAAGTGATCATCAAAAGTTTCGGGAGAAAGTGCATTTCCCGGAGAAAACTACTGTTTCACGTTGTTTTCGTGGCTGACCAGTTCATCGTCGCTTCTTCTTACAGACTGTTCCATAATGGCCCGGTACTCGGGAGAATTAATGAGGTTCATCATGCCGGACTCGATATGCTGCTGGAAGATCTCGGTGCGATGAGGGATCTTATCGGCCCGGGAGGTAACCTCAAACTGGCTCGTATACGGAACATCACTGACACGCTTGTCGCCGATATTGTTGGAGTGGTTTAATACCAGGCTGAAGATGAAAAATCCGATGGAAAAGCCCCAGATGCCGCCCATGATCAGCGCAAACAGAATTACAAATACTACACCCATAATGTATCACCCCTGTCTCTTTTTCGTGAACCGGAAAGTATCCGTCGATTGGGTCAGCTTGATCTGCCTGTCGACTTTTCTATAGAAATGAAGCCCGATCAGGAAAAATACCAGATTAATGAAAAGTGCCGGCATGATCGTCGGGATCATGGAAGTCAGAAGGGCGGCAGCACCCACTGCACCGAATCCGAATCCAGAAGTAAAAAAGAATCCGATGATAAAGTAGATGATCGAGGCAAAGAACGTGATCCCGCCGCCCACAAGACCTACCAGAGACCAGAATTTTTTCTTGCTCCAGGGAAGACCGCAGACGATCTTACCGGTCTCTCCGTTTACCAGAATGGTATGCGGCTTGCCTTCAAACTGTACTGTGACAAACCATGCAGGAAGAAGTGCGGAGGTCATGTTCTTATCGATAAGTGTGGCAGAACGGCCATCAATAACACGACAGACGTGAGCGCGGATATCCTTGTCCATGGTAGTGCGGAACACAGCCGACGCGCGGGCATCCGCGGTTTTACGGAGTTCTCCGTATGTCATGTCGGAAATATCTGAATAGAATCCCAGCATATATTCTTCATCGAAATGTTTCAGCTTACGAAGGTCGTATGGTGCCAGACGGGCGCTGCTTTCATCGCTTAATTCCATGGAAGATTCCACCAGAAGATTATTCAGCTTAATTCGTCCGGCACGGGCATAGTAGTAGGTCGTGGAATCATCTCCGCTTCCGACTTCGCCGCGTATTACATCCGACTCGGCGTGATAGACATTGACCAGCCAGTATGGGATATAGATGCCATGGACCGATTCCGGCTGAAGATTCCGGAATGGCTCAGGAATAAAGGTTCCCCGCTTAAACCGTTGCCGGATGATCTCGGTCGCCTGCTCCCGACCGAACTGGAAGGGCAGGATGAAATCCGGACGTCTTGCCTGACTGATGCGGCTGAAAATGACGCTCGGGCTGCCGCAATAGATACAGGTCGTGGAGACTTCCTGACCGGAGATGACGATCTCACCGCCGCAGGAACTGCAGGTATATACGTGGCAATTCATGAATTCTTTGACGGCTTCGTTTTCGTTTAAAGAAAAATCCTTATCGTATGCCTCGATCTTTTCCGGGAAAAAAGCACTGCCGCAGGCGTCACAGACGACACGGCGGGTGAGTGGATCATAAACCAGCGGGTAACCGCAATTACTACATAATGTGGCCATAGATGCTATCCTTCCTTTTCAACTGTCAATGATTATTATAATATAGAAAAAACTATCTTTATATGGTTATTTTTCGGATGTTATAATCACTTTAGATGCAGGAATAAGAGGGTTAGCCTGCAATTTCCGGTAGGAACAGGTTTTCCGGAAACAGGATCCGGAAAAGGAAGAGATGAGGGGTAAATATGAGATTAGCGAGCTTGAACTGCCCGAACTGCAATGCGCCGCTTCGGGAAGAGAATGAAAAATTCATCTGCAGTGCATGCGGCAGTGCATTTACATTAGATTACGACGAAGCCGATGTGGAGCACGAGAGACTCCGTACAGAAGCCGAGAAAGAGCGGATCAAGACACAGCGCGAGATCGAGCTTGCGGCAACGAAGAAACAGCTGGAAGAAGAGGCGAAAGCCAGACAGCTTCAGCGCGCCAGAGAAGAGCGCTCTGCGATGATGAAAAGCGGAATGATGAAAATGCTTATTTATCCCGTGATCTTGATGGTCATCGCAAGCTCACTGACATTTTTAGGGATCTTTATCGTCAGTCACCGGGTCATGAAGAGTTCACGGAGCAATTCCGGCAGAAATGCGGTTTCTACAACTACGGCTGCCCGAAGAGCCATAACCGGAGATGACATCCTGGCGGATACGTCTTTTACGGAAAATGCACTGGCGTCCGGTCTGTCTTTTGCCAAGACTTCCCATAGCGAGAATGTGTACGACTGGAATCTGAGGGCGGAACTGGATCTGAATTCTGTGCCGGAAGCAAAGATCAACGGGGAGCCGAAGCTTCTGAATGTGTATTTTGTGGATAATGGCGCCACCAACTTCTTCATCATGGTCTACGAACTGAACTTTACCTATGTTGATGCGGATATCGACCGGACCACTACCGTGTATTATGCGGACTATCTTTCCAATATAACTTGCTCGGATGCCGGAAAAATACAGAGCGACTTTAATATCAGACGCGCTCAGAGTTCCTCCATTGATGTCTATTTTGATGCGTACTACGATAAAGACCAGCTTTACCGGGAGACCGTACTGGGAAGGGGCGGAGAGGTCACGGATCTGACATCGGATCTGGTGAAGGAATCGGAGGCATAATATGAAACTGAAAAGCCTGAATTGTAAAAACTGCGGAAGCCCGATGCGCGAAATAAACGGGATGCTGCATTGCGACATGTGCGGAAGTGACTTTTCCATGGAAGAGAGCCAGGAAGCGAAAACCATTGACCACATGCAGCAGTCGGTGGAAAAAGAGCGGGCAAGTATCGAAACAGATAAGCAGTCGCTGGAAAAGTTTCAGATGATAAAGGAGCAGGCCCAGCTGGAAAAGGAAGCGAGAAACAAAGCTTTTTTCCAGAAGGTCAGAAAAGAGGCCAGCCGGAAAGCAGTGGTGCATACGGCGATCGCCCTGGCTGTCTCTTTTGCGGTGATCGGACTCTTCGTTTTCCTTGTGGCCAATAAAGACAGTAAGAAAAAACCGAAGGCTACGACCACGACTACTGTGGCGAAGAATTATCGGGTGACACCGTCCGAACTGAAAGAAGATCCTGCTTTTATCCGTGAACTGACAGTCAAGGCGAGTAATTTCGAAAAAGAAGGACGCAAAGGAGCTGTGCTGGAGTCGACTTCCGACACGCTTTATATCTGGAACCTGAACGGCGATCCGTATGTTATGGAATATTTTCTTCTGACCCGTGACGATGGAAACTACCTTTATATGCTCATGGGAATTCCCATGGCCGGTGACGATAACGGCGATCCCGACTCTGAGCTGATCGAGCGGGAAGTCTACGAGATGGTCTATATCGAGGATGTGCTCATTGGCCCGGATGGAAAGATCACATATTACAATGATCTGCTCCGCGGGGAAGGCTCCTCTGAATATAACTTCCTGTGGCATGCGGATTTTGATAAAGACAAGCTGATCGAAGATGTGATCGGATCGAAAGAAAAGGATCCGGAAAAGCCGTATACGCTTCATCGTTTCTCGGCTTAAAGAAGCTGTGCTAAGGTGGGTGCTCTGCTAAGTGCTCTATGAAGATGGTGGTTTGTAGAGCGGAATGCAGAGCATAGGTGTTTGCTCTACCAAGTGCTCTATGAAGATGGTGGTTTGTAGAGCGGAATGCAGAGCATAAGGTGTTGAGCCGATAAAAAAGAGTCCTCATTATGAGGACTCTTTTCTAGTATGACGGGCATGTCCCGAACCTCGGGTGAAAGTCCTGAGGGGCGTAGTTGCCGACGAACCTTAAAGCGACTTGCAAGGTTTGTACCGTGA
>CADCLV010000055.1 GCA_902802325.1 Oscillospiraceae bacterium
CAAGAAAGTGAGGATTACACTATGAAAAACAAAATTCAAGTTAGTATGTCGGTTTTTGAAGAGAACTTCAAAATGGCCAAAAAGGCCTATGCGCTGAACTCCAGCATGGAAGCCTGCGCCTGTGCCTCGGCCTTCATCGGGAACACCACCCCTTGCGACGAAGAAAGATTTAAGATCGCAAAAGACGTGGTAAAATCCGAAACAAGGATCTTCTCTACTTTACGCGGAAACGCCAAGCAGGTGCTGGCAGCCACTTTATGCGGAACAAAGGATCCGACAGACGCCATGCACAAGATCGACCGGATCTATAAGCTTCTGGATAAGAAGTTCTTCGATTCCGATTATCTGGTCATTTCAGCCATCCTGATCTATAAGAGCGTGGAGAGCGCGGAATATGAATCCGTGGTAAGCCGCACCCGAGAAGTATATAAGAAGATCAAGAAGGATCATCGCTGGATCACCGGTTCGGAAGATGTGACGAACTGCGTGCTCATGGCGCTGACCGGAATCGATCCCACCTCTATCGCCATCCGCTGTGAAGATGATTTCCAGGCACTTCGTAAGTATTACCGCATGAAGAATAAGATCCAGTATCTGGCCTGCATGCTCAGTGTATTTGAAGGAAATCCGGACGAACTGGCAGAAAAAACAAAGAAGACAGATATGGAGCTGCGGGACAACGGGATCCGCTTTGAATCCCAGTCTATGCCTATCGTGGCCGCAATGGCCGCTCTGGTGAACCCCGGAGATCTGGGACTTGTCTGCGGAACCATCCGTGAAGTCAGCGACCAGCTCAAGAAGATCCGCGGCATGGGTGCTCTTGGATCCGGAAAGAATATTCGGAATATGATCGCCACCGCTATCGTGATGGATGCCTATACATCCGAAAGCCAGGAAAAGATCTCCAGCAGCATCTCCTCCGCCATCATCACGGCCATTATCGCTGCCGAGACCGCAGCCATCTGCGCCGCTGTTGCCGCCTCTTCCGCCGCTGCAGCCAGCAACTGATCTGAATCGGACTTGCGCGTTCCATATAACAGAATCTGAATATACATACCCGCCGCCCCCGGAATATTCTCATCCGGGGGCGGTTTTTATGTCTGAATATTCAGATTATGCACAGAAAAGGCCGCTATCTCGGAATTTATACTTTTAAGTTATATTTATTCGAATATTTATACTTTTAAGTTATATTTCGCACATATGGTCTTCCTGCATAAGGCACGAGCTTTAATCTGTTCATGTTCGGTTTATGCATTTAAGTTATATTTTGTGTATATATGTTATGCATTTATACTTTTAAGTTATATTTCTGAATAACAAAAGATCCGTGGGGATGCCACGGATCTGGAATCAGTTCATTTGAGGTATATTTCTCGGAAGGATATTCAGGAAATATACTTTTAAGTTATATTATTCAATCAAGGTCTGGAGTTTACAGTTGGGAATGCCTTCTACCCAGAAATCGGAGATATTCCTCTTTTTGACCTGGCAGGTGATGCAGGAATTGAGGGCTCCGTGAGCAACAATGAGAATATCTTTTCCTTCTTTCAGGCCCGGTTCCACCACTTCTTTCAGGAATTCCCCGGTACGGGCAAAGAGCTCATCCAGGCTTTCCCCTTCTTCAACCGGGGTGGTATAGGCCTCCGGATGAAAGAAGAATTCATTTACAGGGCAGTCGGGAATACTAAAGGAATTGGCCACACCTTCATATATTCCGAAACTCATCTCTTTGAGACGGTCATCGAAGATAATGGGCACATTCCTTCCCTCCAAAAGAAGCTGTGCAGTTTCTTTGGCGCGGATCAAAGGAGAGCAGTAACATACATCAAAGTGCACGTCTTTATATTCTTCGGCGGCTTTTCTGGCCATTTCCCTTCCCTCATCATTTAAGGGAATATCTGTCCTTCCCTGGATCCTTCTTTGCTGGTTCCAGTCTGTCCGCCCGTGGCGCATAATATACAGCAACTTAGTTGATCCTCCACTTCTTCAGAAGCTCCGGAAGGAGTGCGGAAAGGATCTTGTGGATCTGGTTTCCGGTCTTCTGGTATGTCAGGTAATCTCCGCCATACGGATCGGTCACTTCGCCCTTAACGCCCGGAATATAAAGATCATCCAGAATTTCCTGGAAGGAATAGACTTTTTCACATTCATCCGGGTACTCGAAGCGAAGCTTTCTGGACTGATCTCTTGTCATGCAAAGGATCAGGTCCTTATCTTCCAGCATAGAGCTCTTAAACTGCGTGGCTGTACCATCAGAGATATCTTCATCATATTCGAACTGGGCAAGCCTCACGGAATAAAGGGTATAAGCCTGTCCTTCGTTGGCATTCATACCACAGGAAGAAACTTCCAGCTTCGGCTCGACGCTCGGATCGTCCATCAGGGTATGGGGACCGCTTTCCTTCCAAAGATACCGCAATATCGCTTCCGCCAGCGGGCTCCGGCAGGTATTTCCGGAACAGATAAAGAGGATTTTTCTGACTTCTTTTCCTTCCTCTTCCTCACCGGAAGGCCTCTTCTTTTCCGAGGCCGCTTTATTCAGACGGTTCATATAGGCGATTCCCATCTCTTCTTCCGGGAATGCCGGCGCATAGATCACATGGCAGCCTTCTTCATCCAAAGTACGAAGACCATCAAAGAGACTGTGGGATGCGGCATAGACATCGTCGGTACCGCCGAATTCGTAGAACTTGATGTCCTGAAGCTTATTGGAGAACATAGCCCGGATATGGGAAGCGATATCATTACTGATAAAGAGTCCCACCGGAGTGGTCTCATCCAGAACAGACCGCATCACGGCTTCCTTATAGTAGGTCAGATAGTTTTCAAAATCACCTTTCCCGATGATCTTTACCGGGCAGGAAGGCGCATAGTGACGGTATTTCATACCCGGCGCCATGGGTGCGGCATTGGGATCGTCATTTCTTTCGTTGGCGCCCGGGTCAGATGGCTTCGCAATACCTGCTTCCGAAAGAGCCATTTCCATCTGCTTCATCGAGACGGCGCCGGGACGCAGGATCACCGGCCAGGTACCGGTCGCATCAACTACCGTGGACTCTAGTCCCACCTGGCATTCGCCGCCTTCCACAATATAGGGAATGCGGCCATTCATATCATTTACCACATGCTCGGATTTCGTGGGAGATGGACTTCCGGAAAGGTTGGCAGACGGTGCCGCCACCGGAACGCCGCTCATGGAGATGAGCTTTTGGGCTACAGGATGAATCGGGAAACGGATCCCGACTGTATCTCTTCCCGCAGTCACTACATCCGGGATAATGGGATTCTTCTTCATAATGATCGTGATCGGGCCCGGCATAAAGGCATCGATCAGAACTTTGGCAACCGGTGTGATCTCGGATACCAGTTCCGGGATCTTGGCAGTATCGGCAATATGGACGATCAGCGGATTATCCGACGGACGGCCCTTAGCGATATATACCTTCTCCACTGCCTTCGGATCCAGTGCATTACAGCCCAGACCATAGACGGTCTCTGTCGGCATACCTACCACTTCCCCATCTGCCAGCGCACGGGCGGCAGCGGCAAAAGAAGATTCTTCTTCCGGCAGGACCACTTTCGTATCATATTCACCGGCAGGTTTCGGGGCCGGCATTTTCGGAGCTGATGCTTTCGGCGCGGACTCGTTCAACACAGACGAATTCAGCGAAGACGCGGCCGGCGTGGAAAACGGGTCAGGTTTCACTTCCGAGGAAGTCGCCGGGACAGGCTCCACTTTTGCCGGCTTTAGGTCAAAAGAAGGAGCCGGGGTGGCAACGCGGGCCAGAGACGGGATCGTATCAGCAGAACGGGCCGGAGCCTGAGTAGGAGTTGGAGAAAAAACCGGAATAGAATCCGGCACAGAAACTGGAGAAGACACATCCAACGGATCCGGAGAGGCTTCAGGAGAAGAATCCGGGGCCGGCTCTACGGAAGGCTGGCGATTCGAAACAGGAGCCTTCTCTGCGGCAAATTTACGTTTCGGAGCCTGGGAACCCGCCAGAGGCTTAAACGGAGATTTAAAAGGAGAAATCTCAGAAAGCTGATCGACAAACTCGTCAGAATACTCGTCAGGAAACTCAATCTCCGTACTTCTCGGAGAAACAATGGTGGCGCCTTTATTCTGCGCATGAAGCGGAAGGTGCTCCTCTTCCTGCTTTTCTTCTTCGGAAGTATCCTTGAACGGGAGACGCTCGCCGGACGCATCCTGCTGTTCTTTCATCAGTCTTGCCAAAAGCCCCATGGGCTTATCGTCATTCTTATTCGAATTATTAAATAACATCTACTATCAACATCCCTCTTTACCACTATACTTCGTAGTATAGCACCCTCCGGGCAGGAAAAGGTATCAAAAAAACGTGCTTTATTACATATCTTCGGCCTCATCCGAAGAGGCATTTCCCAGCTGATTGGCCCGGTCAGCCAGTGTCAGCTGCCGGACGATTTCTTCCAAGTCGCCTCCCAGGATCTCTTCTAAGCGGTACAGTGTCAGGCCGATCCTGTGGTCGGTGACCCGTCCCTGATGGTAGTTATAGGTGCGGATCTTTTCGGAACGGTCACCGGTTCCTACCTGGGATCTTCTCTCGGCGGCAATGGCGCCGCTCTGCTTCTGCTCTTCCATTTCCAGAAGACGGCTCTGAAGGACGGCCATGGCCTTAGCGCGGTTTTTGTGTTGGGAACGTTCGTCCTGGCAGGTCACCACCAGGCCTGTGGGCAGGTGGGTGATGCGGATAGCCGAGTCGGTTCGGTTGATGTGCTGGCCGCCGGCA
This sequence comes from Oscillospiraceae bacterium, assembly GCA_902802325.1. GTDB lineage: Bacteria > Bacillota > Clostridia > Saccharofermentanales > Saccharofermentanaceae > Scatonaster. The sequence goes on from CADCLV010000055.1 coordinate 4,773, forward strand.
CCGCTGGCTCGGAAAGTATCGATCTTCAGATCGTTGGGGTTGATGTTGACCTCCACTTCATCTACTTCCGGGAGCACCGCCACAGTGGCCGTGGAAGTATGGACACGCCCGCCGGATTCGGTTACCGGCACGCGCTGGACACGGTGGACGCCGCTTTCGTATTTGAAGCAGCTATAAGCGCCGCGGCCTTCGATGGAAAACACCAGTTTCTGGTAGCCGCCCAGTTCCGTGTCGTTACTGTCGATATATTCGGTCCGCCAGCCCTTACTTAAAGCAAAAGCGGAATACATTTTATAAAGGTCGCCCACAAAGAGGGCCGCTTCTTCTCGCCCACAAAGAGGGCCGCTTCTTCGCCGCCTGCGCCGGCCCGGATCTCCATGATGACCGACCGCTCGTCTTTAGGGTCTTTGACGGCCAGAAGATCCTCAAGGTCGTAGTTAATGGACTCCAGTTCTGCTTCCAGCGATGCCACTTCTTCAGCCGCCATCTGGCGCATCTCTTCGTCCTGCTCGGCAGTGTGCAGTTCTCTTGCATCCTGAAGTTCTTTAGTGACCCGTTCTTTATCGTGGATCCTCTGGACCACCGGCTCCAGATCACTTAATTCTTTCGTAAGTTTCAGGTAGCGGGCGCCGTCACTGACGATAGACGGGTCGGCCATGGAGGCTAAGATCTCATCGTAGCGGTGGAGGATCTGCTGGATTCTTTCCTGTTCGTGATTCATATATACGGGATTCCTTTCTATTCCGGCTCCACTTTTTCGGAGCGTTTCGGCCTTTTCGGGTGTCATCTCATCTGAAAACAGAATCGCTTCAGAAAAGACGGCAGTGCATTTTCAAGGGAAAAGAAAGCCCGGATCTTCATGATCGCCGTAAAGATCGCTTTTCTTTCCGGTGTCAGCTGCTCTCTGACGACTTCCGGGATAAGGAGCGGGTTATCGGCAAAGCCTACTTCGTACTTCTTTCCGTCGTCCCAGAAGATGATGCTTCTGGTGGTCTTAGGATAGACGTCGAAGAAAAAGCCCATTTCCTGCATGACCGGGAGCTGCTCGGAACCAAAGTAGATGATAGTATACTCCTCGTGGCGGAGAAGGGTCTGGATCTTGCTCCAGTCTTCTTTTTCCAGAGGGAGTGTGCCATTGGGGTCGTTAATGATGAGGACACGACCGTCGTACTCCGGAAGATCTTCGGGACCCACCAGATCTTTATCCTGAAGGGAGTCGATTTTTCGGATCCTCAAGGCTTCCGGGCCCTTGAGTTCCTCGCCGTAGTACATGATGTCCAGATTTCGGGAGTTGACGTATTCCACTGCGTCCGTGACCAGCTTGGCCTTTTCTTTCCAGATCCGGTCCCGTCTTCCCAGGTCGCTGATGGCCACGCCGATGATCCACACAAAAAATACCACCAATATGGTGATAAATACCATGCTTACGATCAAGCGCTTCGAATCCATCCGGATGTCCGTCCTCCCCTTTTTGCTTTTATATACTTATCCATTGTACACCATGGTGCAAGTGGGAGAAGCCGGGCAGGATTTTGCCGCAAGCGAGAGCGCGGGATCAGTGGTGCAAGCGGGAGCGGGCTTCTGAAAAAAGAAAGGAACCTTCCCGTTTTGGAGAAGGTTCCTTGTGTTCGTTTTTCATTCGATCCTTAGGGGATGTTCTTGAGGATCAGATGAGAGGTCCGAAGGTCAGCTCTCTTCACCGTTAGTATCTCTGCTGCCTGTGATAACATCCACATTTTCAAACTCGAGGATCTCAATCTTCACTTCTTCGTATTTTTCCATTTTTCTTGCCATCCTATGCCGTCTTATCAGTCTTTATTCACATATGCCTGTGCTGCGGTGTAGTAATAATATGTTGCCGCTGCGGCTTCTTTCGCGCCTGCATTCCGGGAAGCGAACAGTGTATTCGCATAAGCCAGAACAGAAGTCTTTATCGTTTCCGAACCGCTATCAGTAGTATACGTAATCGTCTGTGTATTGGCAAACTCTGTCGGCTGGATGCCGGCAATGTGCATCACGTAACGGTTGCCGCTTCTTTCCGGGGAGACGGTGGCATCAAATGCACCTGTGTAACCGGAAACCGGAGCCACATAGACGTTGATGGTCGAGTCGCTCTCAAAAGATACGCTGTAAGTGATCTTTTCGATATCTTCTGTTGTCGGACGAACGATCTCGTAAGCGGATACACCGTTCTGGGCAGAGGTCAGTTCCTCAGATGTCATCTGCTTGTCGTAGGTATTGATCGGAGCGTACTGGTCATCTCCGTCTCCCAGACCAAAGCCGCGAAGTCCGGACAGGTAGATCTGCAGGTAGTGTCCGTAGTCGGCCAGTGCTTCTGCCAGATCCACCGTCTCCTCATCGTATTTTGTGGGATTCGAGATGATCCGGTCTACGAACTTGATGACGGAGTAGCTTCTCGAAGAGATCACTTCATTTCCGTTCACCGTCGCGTGGAAGGTGGCCGTGATCTCATCTGCCATCTGCAGTGCATTTACAGTACAAGTGTAACCATAATAGGTCGCGCCGCTTTCCGTGTCTGTATGGGTCTCGTCGGCGATGTGCGGATCAGAAGAAACGGTGCCTCTTCCGGAAATGGTAAAAGTCATGTTGCAGTCTGTCGCGCCCTCCGGCTCCGTTACATAGAATACCAGGCCGACGCTGCCGGTCAGTGTCAGGCTGTAGCCCATGACCGACTGCTCGTTCTGCGGAATGTATACGGTAGTGCCGTTCACTTCTTTTACTACATAAAGGTTTCCGTTTTCCGGAAGCTCGGTGACGACCTGGGCTACGCCGCTCTTCGGAAGCTTCGAGCCGAATTGTTCGGTGTAGTAGCAATCTGTGCAAGTTACGGATCCTGCGCCTGTCAGACGGGCGAATACTTCGGAACCCGATGTGGAAATCGTCAGCTCGGAAGGAGCAAACAGGCAGTTTTCCATCGTGATGGGAGATTTACCATATCCGACGATACCGCCGCAGTTATTCACCAGCTTATTCGGAGTGGTGCAGAGCATGGCGCCATCGAAGGTGCAGTTTGTGATCTGGAAGGAAAGTCCGGAAAGATCTACTTCTTTGGAAAGATCTACTTCTTTTACATAGTCCCCGTCCGGTACCAGTCCCTTATTTTCCACGATGGCGATGATGCCGCCGTGGGTGCCGTCTGTGGTGCGGCTGCCGTCCGCGCTGATGGTTACACTTACATGAATATTATCGAATCTTCCACCATCCAGAGCTGCGCCGACGAGGCCGGCTGCGAACTTCTTGTCTGTGGTGATGGTTCCATTTACATTCAAATTGGTGATTTCCACGCCGGAAACATACGGGAACGGAGCACAATAATTACTCATTCTGGAAGTATCCGGATTGTAGTACTCGTCTCCGGAATTCAGGCCGACTGTCAATGTGTGATTTCCGCCGTTATAGTTTCCGCAGAAATAGGTCTTGTATCCTTTATTATTTCCATTACTATTGCCATTGGTCTTGGTAAGTACCCAGCCGCCGACCGGTCTGGTTACGGAAATATCTGCAGTCTGAAGGAATGTGATCCCTTCGCAGGTATTCTTATCTCGTACGGCACTGGAGAGATTGTTCCAGTCGTCTTCGCTTCGGATCAGATAGTTCCCGTCTTCATCGACTTCAAATTCATAATCTCCGATTGTAGCCGTGGTCCCATCCTCTGCCAGTACCAAGCTCGCCGGTAAGAGGGTGATAAACAAAATTAAGGCCAGCAAAACGGAGAAGGTTTTCTTCATGTGTTTCATATTATCCTCCTCATCCATCCCCCTGATGGACGTGTTTTGATGGGGGGGGTTATAGGTTCAGGTAGTCGCACATCCCCTGTTTGTGCCTTTGTTGTGGTCAGAATAAGCAGTTATTTTTTAGATGTCAAGTCAATTTGGTACAATCTATGAATAAATGTTGAATTGCCAGAAAAAGAAGCAGAACAGTGCATTTCCCGCAGAATAGGCATCCGTATTTTTCGGCGAAATGAAAATCATTTCAAATGCGGGTTTTCCTAGAAACCGCACGTTTTTTTGGTTGTGATTTCATGGAGATTTGCTATAATAGTTGAGGTGTTATTGTGTGCCGGACCCAAATCGGCGTGCACAATGGCTACACGCATTATTTCGAAAGGGGTTTTCAACATGATCAAGACACATGAAGTTGAACAGATGACTTGCGTTGCAAAGGGCTGCAACCATGGTCCGGCTCCGATTCCTGAAGAGGGAAAGTGGATTCAGGCCAAAGAAATTAAGGATATCTCCGGTTACACACACGGTATCGGCTGGTGTGCACCGCAGCAGGGCACATGTAAGCTGTCCCTGAACGTCAAGGACGGTGTCATCCAGGAAGCTCTGGTTGAGACAATCGGCTGTACAGGTATGACTCACTCCGCTGCTATGGCTGGTGAGATCCTCCCCGGCAAGACTCTCCTCGAGGCTCTGAATACTGACCTCGTTTGTGACGCTATCAACACCGCTATGAGAGAGCTTTTCCTGCAGATCGTTTACGGTCGTACACAGTCTGCTTTCTCTGAGGGCGGTCTTTCTATCGGTGCCGGTCTGGAAGATCTTGGTAAGGGTCTTCGTTCTCAGACAGGTACTATCTTCTCTACTCTGGAGAAGGGTCCTCGTTACCTCGAACTCACAGAAGGTTACATCCTGAAGCTGGCTCTGGATGCTGATGATCAGATCATTGGTTACCAGTACCTGAAGATCGGACCGATGCTCGATCAGATCAAGGCCGGTAAGGATGCCAACGAAGCTTATAAGGCTAACATCGGCACATACGGCAGATTCGACAATGCGGTTCGCTACATCGATCCGCGTAAAGAGTAAGAGGAAGGAGATTAAAGATTATGGCATTGTTTGAAAGCTATGACAGAAGAATAGATCAGATCAACAAGGCTCTGAACGATAATGGTATTTCCTCTATCGAAGAAGCAAAGAAGATCTGCGATGAGAAGGGCATTGATCCTTATAAGATTTGCGAAAGCACACAGAACATCTGCTTCGAGAATGCGAAGTGGGCTTATGTAGTTGGTGCTGCTATCGCTATTAAGAAGGGCTGCACAAAGGCAGCTGACGCCGCTGAGGCTATCGGTATCGGCCTGCAGGCTTTCTGCATCCCGGGTACTGTTGCTGACGACCGTAAGGTTGGTCTGGGTCATGGTAACCTGGCTGCTATGCTGCTCCGTGAAGAGACCGAGTGCTTCGCATTCCTGGCTGGCCACGAGTCCTTCGCTGCTGCTGAAGGCGCGATCAAGATCGCTGAGATGGCGAACAAAGTTCGTGTTAAACCTCTGCGTGTTATCCTCAATGGTCTGGGTAAGGATGCTGCTTTCATCATCTCCCGTATCAATGGTTTCACCTATGTACAGACACAGTTCGACTACTATTCCGGTGAGCTGAAGATCGTTAAGGAAACTCCTTATTCTGATGGCCCGCGTGCGAAGGTTCGCTGCTATGGTGCAGACGACGTTCGTGAAGGTGTTGCTATTCTGTGGAGCGAGAACGTAGACGTATCCATTACAGGTAACTCTACTAACCCGACAAGATTCCAGCATCCGGTAGCCGGTACTTACAAGAAGGAAAGAATTGCTGCTGGCAAGAAGTACTTCTCTGTTGCTTCCGGTGGTGGTACAGGCCGTACACTGCATCCGGATAACATGGCTGCTGGTCCGGCTTCCTACGGTATGACAGATACCATGGGCCGTATGCATTCTGACGCTCAGTTCGCCGGTTCTTCTTCTGTTCCGGCTCACGTTGAGATGATGGGCTTCCTCGGCATGGGTAACAACCCGATGGTTGGTGCTTCCGTTGCTGTAGCAGTTGCTGTTGAGGAGTGCATGAAGAAGTAAGATCTTCTGTCTTGTATAAAGATAAAGGATTTACTTCCGATTCTCTAATTTCAATAGAGTAATAAAGACCGGCTCCCCTTCTTTTGAGGGGAGCCGGTTTTTTGAAGTTTTCTTTCTCTTTGTGGGCGCTGCAGGGGCGTGAGGGTGTCGGGGTGGTCAAGTGGTCAGGTAGTCAGGTGATGGTTGTTCGATCGGGTTGGCGGGGTGGTAGAAAATAGGACCAAAATCCAATTTTTCGCAGGTTGGTACAACCCCGGGCAACAAACTAGGACCAAACCTCTTTTCTCGGCGATTTGGTCCTATAGGAATTAGGCGAAACTAGTACTAAATAGAGATTTTCAGCAGTTTGGTCCTAGTTGCACGTGGTTGGAGTTAGGACCAAACTCATAAAAACCGGTCGTTTGGTCCTAGTTTTCGGGGTTTGGCGTAGGACCAAATCCTTGTTTTTTCTATTTTGGTCCTATTTCTGTTGGTCCCCTCATGGAGAATTAGGACCAAATCACGTTTTTGGGTAATTTAGTACTAACCAGACCTAAAGAAGGATATGTAGTAGGACTCAAACATAGGTTTTCGGTGGTTGAGTCCTATGCCCTTCCCAAATGTAGGACTCAATTCATCGTTTTGGCTGGTTGAGTCCTACGGATTTGAATGAAAATAGGACTCAATGCCCGTATCTGGATCATTGAGTCCTATGTGCTCGTTGTTGGCTGTAGGACTCAATCCATGAAATTGTGCGGATGAGTCCTATTTTTCGTAAATATCGTAGGACTCAAATGTTGTTTTCCGCCGATTGAGTCCTATATTTTCACTACCCATAGGACTCAACTATTCATTTGGGTCATTTGAGTCCTATTCAGTCAAGAAAGATCATTAATCAAACAAGTCTTCCAAATCATCGAGATCTTCAGTCTTTAATTTGTAATCCGGATCTGTCAGTTTGTATTTCTTACTGATGTTGGAATAGTGGATGGCCGGCAGTAATAAGATAAGCACTGCGATGACCGCAAGGATAGTACTGAGCAGAAGTACTTTTTTCTTTTTGGCCACTGTCACGATGATAGTTAACCATGCGATTCCAATGCATACTACAGCGGTCCAGAATAGCCAAATATACGCCTCGCAGGCGGAGTGGATCGATGCACTACTTGCAAACTTGCTTTCAGTCGGCATATTGACTGCCATAAAAGCAAAAATACTTCCCGCGATTGAAGCCAGCAGGACTAAGATGGAAGCGCCGACTTTCGTCTTTTTCTTGGTTTTTACCGGCTGAGTGGCGGCTGCCGCATAAGCCTGGACCTGTGGCTGCTGGGCCATCGGCTGTGCAACCGGTGCGGCCACCTGTTGAACCACTGGAGCCGCCTGCGAAACCGGCTGTGCGACCGGGACCTGCTGTGGAACTACCGGAGTCGGCTGTGGTGCGACTGGTTGCGGTGCCGGGGCCGGAGCCGGAGTTACGGCCTGCACACGCGTGCCGCAATACTGGCAGAACATATCGCCCGGATTGAGTTCTTGTTGACACTTAATACACTTCATTTTTTCATACCCCCCTTAAGTGTTTTAGTGAACTAAAACCTTTCTCCTTTATTCTACTCCTGTTTTGTTCTTCCGATTAAACAAAATTCAACTAAAAATTCGGGGGATACTTTCAATTATCATCTTTTGTTTCTTATTTTGCGATCTCCACCAGAAGTTCCGTAATTCTTCCCATCGCTTCGCAGCTGACGTATTCGTACACACCGTGGAAGTTGTGTCCGCCGGCGCAGAGGTTCGGGCACAGAAGTCCCTTGTAGGAGAGCATGGCGCCGTCGGTGCCGCCGCGGATGGGCTCTACTTTCGGTTCGATGCCGCAAGTCTTCATGGCGGCGATAGCCTTTTCTACGATCTCAAAATGCGGCTTGATCTTCTCCAGCATATTGTAGTAGCTGTCCTTGATCGCAACTTCGATCTTCACTCCCGGATGGGCGGCTTCCACTTCTTCGCAGACCTTCTTTACGGTCTCCTTCTTCTTTTGGAATTCCGCCTCGTCGTGGTCACGGAGGATATACTTCAATGTGGCCTCCGAAGGATCCCCGCTCATGTCAGTCAGGTGATAGAAGCCCTGGTGATCTTTTGTTTTTTCCGGCCGCTCTTTCCCGGGTAGGCCCGCTTCGATCTCCATAGCGATCCTGGCTGCGTGGATCATTTTCCCGAATGCCTCGCCGGGGTGGACATTTCGTCCGATAACACGGATCGTAGCGGAAGCGGCATTGAAATTCTCGTAAGAGATCTCGCCCAGTTCCCCGCCGTCGACAGTATACGCGTAGTCGGCGCCGAAGCGTTCGATATCGAAACCGTAGGTGCCCTCGCCGATTTCCTCATCGGGGGTAAATGCCACGCAGATGCGGCCGTGGGGGATCTCGGGATGCGCGCAGAAATAAGAGACCATGGTCATGATCTCCGCGATTCCCGCCTTGTCGTCCGCGCCGAGAAGCGTGGTGCCGTCAGATGTGATGATCGTATCCCCGATATATTTTTTGAGCTCCGGGAAATCCACCGGCCGAAGTACCCGAGCGGGATTCTCGCCGTTATCTTCTTCCACCTGGCTTTCGCCTTCCCGGATCTCCCCTTTTCCCAGAACGATATCGCCGCCCCGATAGTTTCTCACAAACTGCGGGCGGACGTTAGTTCCGCTGGCCTCCGGAGACGTATCCATATGAGAGATGAAGCCGATGGCGGGGCGCCCGTTTCCCGAATTATCCGGAAGCCAGGCATAAAGGTATCCCTTTTCTTCATCGAAGAAATACTCGACTTGAAGCTCTTGTAGTTCCTTTGAAAGGAGACGTGCCAGATCCAGCTGCTTCTTGGTACTTGGATGGCACCCGGATTCTTCATCCGAGCGAGTATCGATCTTTACATAGGAAAGGAACCTTTCACAGGTCTCATCTTGTATATTCATGGATTCTTCTCTTTTCTTTATTCTCCGTAAGTCACACCGATGAAGCACTCATAGATTGCTTTTCCATCGATCGTCCAGTTCTCTTTATCAAATGTCACGACGACATAGTTTTGGCTATCCATATCTGTTTCGGATTCGATCCGCATCACCGCTTTCCCGAGATCGTCATAGTAACGGATCAGGGAGACAACCGAACCTTGCGGGATCGTCGTTTCATTTCCTTCTTCCATAGTATCCATATTAAACTCTGTGGCAGGAAGATCTGTGATCGTGGTATAAGGTCCTTCGTAGACATCCAAATAAATATCGTTTCTGCAAAGCTGTCCTTCTTCGTCGAGATGACAGGTGTGTTCCGGATAATTGGCACCGATCACCCCGAAAAATTCACTTATCAGGATCGAATCCGGATCGTAGTACTCGAGAAGTGCTCCGGCGGTGTAGTCCGGGCAGGCAGTGATCTGGCCGTTTTCGATCTTAAATGTATAAAGGAGAGTGGAATCGATCGCCTCCAGCTGGACGATCAGAAAATCTCCGCTAGAGGAATGGACATAGATACTTGGTGTAACCGCGGAAAGCCCCCATACAAAATCAAGTCCGTTCAGATCGTTCTCTGTATAGGAATACTCCTGATCGTTCAGGGTAATCGTCAGTTTGCTTTCCGAATCTCCCCGTTCATAGCTCGAAGTAGAAAGGGAAACAGTATCCGCACTTCCGTCTCCATCCAGATCCCATACAAGCTTATTTTCCACGTCGAAATCCAGGGTGTAATACTGCGGAACATGGGTGAAATAGGAAAGATCGAAAAGATCTTCATTTCCCACGACCGACACTTTTCCTACACCGCCAACGTAGATACCATCGTACAAAAGCAGGAACTCGGAATGTTCTTCGCTGCGAATGTCAGCGACCGATGGATCGAAACCACTATAGGGATCGAAATGCTCTTTCACATATTCCTTGAAGCGGGGAAAGTCTTTCACCACATCCGCATATCTCAGTATTGACTGATCCTCCGTCCTGATGGTCGTATAGAAATTGGCGTAATTTCTGTCGTCAAGCGTTCTCTCGCTGTCATAGTGATACACATGTATAGATAAATACGCATCGTCAGCCCGGGCAAGATCGATAAAGTAGGAATATCTATAGTCTCTTGCCTCGTTTCCGGATTCAAGGTCTTTAAGAAAGTTCTTCTTGTTATCACGGAAATTACTGTCCACGTTATCAGTAAGATACCCGATATATTCGGTCAGGAAATTATAGAGCGGACAGGTGTCATCGTACACCTCTAGTGTCGTAATGCTGCCGGTCGTCCGGATATATTGCGGCCAGACATCCGGATCGGGATTTTGCGCACCGTAGCCATAGAAGATCCGGTCTCTTCCGATCGGCAGGAATTCCAGATCGTCGGTTACCGTAAGGCCGCCGGGAAGATTGATCGTCTTAAGATCGTCACGCGGAGGACGGGTATCCTGCGGTTCCGTCTCACTTTCCGAAGTCTCGTCTGTTTCCGTAGTCGTGATATCAGAAGTCACTTCTGACGGATCATCAGTCGGATCCTCTGTCGACTCCTCCGTGGTTTCTTCCGTTGTCGTTGTCTTCTTGGTCTTCTTTTTCTTCTTCGTTGTTTCTTCCGATTTACTGCAGCCCATGCACCCCATGACTGTTGCCGCAGCAAGAAGCACCGCAAGTTTCTTCTTCATACCCCGCTATCCTCCAGTATTTCTACTTATTCCAGCACTTTATACTGACACTTCACTTATGCCTGCACTTCACTTGTACTTATATCTGCACTTACTTGCACTTCACTTATTCTTAGACTTCATCAGCCGGCAGTGCATATCCGGTAAATGCATCGTAAAAATCCGGAAGCGTGCTCATTTCCACGACGACGCGATCCCCTTCGGTGCCATCCTCATTCAGAAGCATCAGGCAGATCAGACCATTCTCCGCATTATATCCGCTGATGGTCACCTTTGTTCCGGTAGCGATCGTGGTCTCGCCCGTATATTCGCCCCGGCCGTTCAGCTTCTGGCCCGTGATGTCCACCTTCGTCACCAGCGCGCCACTGACACAATAGGTATTTTCCGAAACCTTGGTAAAGCGCCCGTTCTGATCCAGAAGGTAATCCTGCATCGCCATGTTGCCTCCCAGTTCCGGAATGCTGTTTCCGAAAGTCAGATCATCACCCGCCCAGTCAGTCAGCACCTGATTCACCAGCATCGAATCACAGAAAGTGACTTTGCCGTCGGAAAGCTTGAAGGACATGACATGATCCTGGGTATTGTTTGTAAAATCCACATACAGAAAACATCCGTATTCTGTATAGAAAAGCCTTGTTCTCGGGCTTGTGTCTTCACTTTCAAAGCCGGCATCCTTCAGCGTCGCGATGTCGGATTTCCCGAACTCAAATTCCTGTCCGTTCCATGTCACGATCACGGATTCGAGACTGCCGTCGTTAAGATCCGGAATGTAGCTGAAATCCACCTTGTCGACTCTACCGTCATCGTCGATGTCCCACTCGATCCGGGAAAAATCGTCGCTCCAGATGGCGTAGTCGTAAGCAGGTGTCGAGTTAAAGTATTCTAAGTTAAATGCACCTTCGTTTCCGATGACCGGAATGAAGTGGCCGCAGATCACGATTCCGTTACTGGTGATGCCAAAATTCGGATAGGGGGCCTTGATTTCTTCCAGCACCTCTTCCGCATCTTGATGACTTGT